>JAGRLC010000102.1 GCA_020441995.1 Rhodobiaceae bacterium | reverse complement strand
ACGATGGCGACCCTCGTCCAGATGGCGCGCGACATCTACCCGCACGACCATGTCGGCGATGAATACTACGTCATCGCCGTGAAGGGATATGACACCGCCGACACCGCGGAAGAGATCGAGGCCGGCGTGCGGATGCTCGATGACGCCGCGCGCGGCGCCGGATACGCCAATTACCTTGCCGCCGGCTGGGAGCGCGACCGCGTCGACATCCTGCGCCATGTCGAGAAAAGCGCCTTTTTCCAGAAGATCCGCGGCGGACTTGTCACCGGCCTCTACAACCAGAAGGCCGTCTGGCCGCTGTTTGGCTACGAGGGCGAAAGCTATTCGAAGGGCGGTTACATCAACCGCGGCTTCGACGACATCACCTGGATTTAAGGAGGCTCAAGTCATGGCTGCACCATTCGATCTCAACGACGACAGCGTCGTCGTCGTCATCGGCACAGGCGCCGGCGGCGGCGTCCTGTCCAACGAACTCGCTCAACGCGGCATCAGCGTCGTCGCGCTGGAAGCCGGCGGACGCTATCTGCCGGACGACTACATCAACGACGAGTGGGCGAGCTTCGGGCAGCTTGCCTGGACCGACCCGCGCACAACGTCGGGAGACTGGCGCGTCGCCAAGGACTTCTCCGGTCTTCCCGCCTGGATCGTGAAAGCGGTCGGCGGCACCACCGTCCACTGGGCAGGCGCGTCGCTGCGCTTTCAGGAGCATGAGTGGAAGGCCGCGACCACCTATGGCCACGTGCAGGGGGCGAACCTGCTCGACTGGCCGATCGATGCCGCCGAAATGGCGCCGTGGTACGACAAGGCCGAAGCCAAGCTCGGCGTCACCCGGACCGGCGACCGTCCCGGTCTTCCCGGCAACAACAACTTCAAGGTGTTCGAGGCCGGCGCCAAGAAGCTCGGCTACAAGGAAGTCCATACCGGCCGAATGGCGATCAACAGCATCGAGTATGACGACCGCATCTCGTGCCAGCAGACCGGTTTCTGTTTCCAGGGCTGCAAGTGGGGCGCCAAGTGGTCGGCCGCCTATACCGATATTCCGCGCGGCGAAGCCACCGGCAATCTCGAGGTCCGCGACCGCTGCCACGTCGCGCGTATCCTGCACAACGAGGCCGGCAAAGTGACCGGGGTCGAATATTTCGACAAGGACGGCAAGCTGCAGATGCAGAAGGCCCGTGTTGTCTGCGTCGCGGGCAATTCCTTCGAAAGCCCGCGCCTGCTGCTCAATTCAGCGTCTTCGATGTTCCCGGACGGTTTGGCCAATTCCTCCGGCCAGGTCGGGCGCAACTACATGCGCCACATGACCGGCTCCGTCTACGCGGTGTTCGACAAGCCGGTACGGTTCTGGCGCGGAACGACCATGGCCGGCATCGTGCAGGACGAGGCGAGATTCGACCCCTCTCGCGGGTTCGTGGGTGGCTACGAACTGGAAACGCTGGCACTCGGTCTGCCGTTCATGGCGGCCTTCCTCGATCCGGGCGCATGGGGCCGGGAATTCACTTCCGCGCTCGATCAGTACGAGAACATGGCGGGCATGTGGATCGTCGGCGAGGACATGCCGCAGGAAACCAACCGCGTAACACTGAACATGGACGTGAAGGACCAGCACGGCCTGCCGGTCGCCAATGTCAACTTCAGCGACCATCCCAATGACATCGCCATGCGAAACCATGCCTACAAGCAAGGCACCGCGATGTATGAGGCCGTCGGCGCAACACGCACCTTCCCGACGCCGCCCTATCCTTCGACGCATAACCTGGGCACCAACCGCATGTCGGCGAACCCACGCGACGGTGTGGTCAACAAGTGGGGCCAGACCCATGACATCGCCAATCTGTTCGTTTCCGACGGCAGCCAGTTCACAACGGGGGCCGCGGAAAATCCGACACTGACGATTGTCGCACTGGCGATCCGGCAGGCGGACCATCTTGCCTCCGAGCTTGGTGCCGGAAACCTCTGAGTTCCGGCCGGGCGGAAGGCCGGGTTCCTCCCCATACACCGCGAGACTGGTGGTGGCGCGCAGCAGCGTGCCGCCACCTTTTTTATATTCACGCTTCGACCATTGAAATGTGCTGTAAACACGCTCACCCTTGCGCGAAAATACGAAAGGATGCGGCGATGGCCCACACCACACACATGCAGCACTTCTACATCGGCGGAAACTGGGTCGATCCCCTGCCCGGCGGCGGCAGCATCGATGTTATCAATCCGGCAACGGAAGAAGCCTTCACGCAAGTCGCGCTGGGCACACAGGACGACACCGCACGCGCCATAGACGCCGCGCATGCCGCCTTCGCCTCCTTTTCGCAAACACCCGTAGCCGACCGCATCGAACTGCTGTTTGCGATCCGCTCCGCCTACAAGGCGCGGATCGACGATATTGCAGCCGCCATCAGCGACGAAATGGGCGCGCCGCTCGCCTTCGCGAAATCGAGCCAGGCTCTTGCGGGACTTGCGCATATTTCCTCGACCGCCAAGGCGTTGAAGGACTTCCCCTTCGAGACCCAGCGCGGCACGACGCGCATCGTCCACGAAGCCATCGGCGTTTGCGGCCTGATCACACCGTGGAACTGGCCGATGAACCAGATCGCCTGCAAGGTGGCGCCGGCCATCGCGGCCGGCTGCACCATGGTGCTGAAGCCGAGCGAGATTGCACCGGTCAGCGGCGTGATCTTCGCCGAGATCATGCATGAGGCCGGCGTGCCGGACGGGGTGTTCAACCTCGTCAACGGCGACGGACCGACCGTGGGCCAGGTTCTGGCAAGCCACCCGAAGATCGACTTCGTTTCCTTCACGGGATCGACCCGGGCCGGCATTCTCGTTGCCAAGGCCGCCGCCGACACGGTGAAACGTGTGGCGCAGGAGCTTGGCGGAAAGTCGCCCAACATCATCCTGCCCGACGCCGAGCTTGAAGCAGCCGTCACCAGCGGCGTCGCGGGCTGTTTCGACAATTCCGGACAGTCCTGCAACGCGCCGACGCGGATGCTGGTGCATCGCGACCAGCACGCCGAAGCGCTTGAGATCGCCAAACGCGCTGCGGGGCATTTCGTGACCGGCGATCCGCGCGACAACACGACGGATCTCGGCCCGGTCGTCAGCCAGACGCAGTTCGACAAGATCCAGAACCTGATCGAAACCGCGATCTCGGAAGGCACGCAGCTTGTCGCCGGCGGGCCGGGGCGTCCGGCGGGCCTCAACCGCGGCTATTTCGTCCAGCCGACCATCTTCGGCGATGTCAGCAACGACATGACCATCGCGCGCGAGGAAGTGTTCGGGCCGGTGCTGTCGATCCTGCCCTATGCCGACGAAGACGAGGCAATAGAGATCGCCAACGACACGCCCTACGGGCTTGCGGCCTATGTGCAGTCCGGCGATCTGGATCACGCCCGCGCCGTGGCCCGTCAATTGCGCGCCGGTCAGATCGATATCAACAGCCCGGACTGGGACACCTTCGCGCCCTTCGGCGGCTACAAGCAGTCCGGCAACGGACGCGAATACGCCGATTGGGGCATCCACGATTTCGTCGAAACGAAAGCCATGGTCGGCTACGGCGAGGCATAATCCTGCAATCCGGCGGGGCAATTCCTGCGGCGATTTGCGCATCGAAAATTGCCTTTTGGCATTTGCCCCGCCGGGCTATAGCGATTATTGTTTAGAATTATTCCAAACTGATGCCTTCGCCGCCTGGCGCAGGCTTTTAAGAGAATGATTCAACCATGATCAATCGCCTTTTCAGCTTTGGCCGCAGGGACTTCGCCTCGCTTTCCGAGCAGGAGATTCTGGCACTTGCAATCTCGTCCGAAGAGGACGACGCGCGCATCTACAAGGCCTATGCCGATGGTCTGCGCGACGATTTCCCGGCATCCGCAAAAGTCTTCGACGAAATGGCGGAAGAGGAAAACGAACACCGCAGGCGGTTGATCGAACAGCACAAGACCCGCTTTGGCGACACCATCCCGCTGATCCGGCGCGAGCATGTGCGCGGCTATTACGAGCGCAAGCCGGACTGGCTGGTGCGCCCACTCGGCATCGAGAAAGTGCGCGATATGGCCGAGCAGATGGAGAACCAGGCGCACCGCTTCTATGTCGAGGCCGCCAAGCGCACGGGCGACGCGGACACGCGCAAGCTGCTCGGCGATCTGGCGCAGGCCGAAAAGGGACATGAGTCGCTCGCACGCCGTCTTGGCACGAAGCACACGCCGGACGACGTGAAGGAAGAAGAGGCCGCGACCGAGCACAAGCAGTTCGTACTGACCTATGTGCAGCCGGGTCTTGCCGGGCTGATGGACGGCTCGGTCTCGACGCTGGCGCCGATCTTCGCCGCAGCCTTCGCCACACAGGACACCTGGCAGACCTTCCTCGTCGGCCTGTCGGCGTCGGTCGGCGCGGGCATCTCAATGGGCTTTACCGAAGCCGCCCACGATGATGGCGTGATCTCCGGGCGCGGCTCTCCAATCAAGCGCGGCCTTGCATCGGGCATCATGACGGCGATCGGCGGTCTGGGACACGCCCTGCCCTATCTGATCCCGCATTTCTGGACCGCGACGAGCATCGCGGCGCTTGTGGTGCTGATCGAGCTATGGGCGATCACCTGGATTCAGAACCGCTACATGGACACGCCGTTCCTGCGCGCCGCATTCCAGGTCGTGCTCGGCGGATCTCTGGTGCTTGCCGCGGGTGTTCTGATCGGCAACGCATGAGGTATGTTGGGCGCTGAATGACAGCGCACACGACCTTGAGCAGCACCGAAGCAATGAAAGACGCAGCCAGCGTCTTCATCTCCTATTCGCGCAAGGACATCGCCTTCGTCGACCGGCTGCAGGCGGCGCTGGAGGCGCGCGGCATCAATGCCGCAGTTGACCGCGAGGCCATCGCCAAGGGAGAGGAATGGTGGGCGCGCATCCGCCAGCTCATCGAGGAAGCCGACACCATCGTCTTCGTGCTGAGCCCGGATTCGGTGGCTTCCGCCGTCTGTCAGGACGAGGTGGACTACGCCGAAACGCTGAACAAGCGCTTCGTGCCCGTTGTGGCCCGCGATGTCGCCGGTCTAGACGTGCCGGCCCAACTCTCCAAGCTGAACTATATCCATTTCATCGAAATGCCCGCCGTCGGGGCACGCGGAGACTTCGATACCGCTGCCGATGAGCTTGGCAACACGATCTCCACCGATATCGGCTGGATCCGCGAACACACCCGCATTGGCGTTCTGGCAAACCGCTGGATCGCCCGTGAGCGCAACGTCGCCCTTCTGCTGCGGGGCGGCGAATTGCAGGCGGCTGAAAGCTGGATCGCATCCCAGCCCGCCAAGGCCCCGCCCCCCACCGCCGCGCATCAGGCCCTGATCGGCGAAAGCCGCAAGGCGGCTGCCCGGCGCCAGCGCAACTGGCTTGCCGGTGCGCTTGCCGCCGTCCTTGTCGCCAGCAGCCTGGCCGTCTGGTCCGAGATCAACCGGCGCATCGCGGTTGCCGAGCGCAACCGTGTCGAGCGTGTGCTGGAGCGCACCACGGAGGCGACAAAGCAACTGGTTCTGGATATCGCCAATCGCTACGCGCCGCGCCGTGGCATCCCGCGCGACATGATCGTTGCGATCCTCAATCAGGCCCGCAAGCTTGTGGCGGAACTCGAAAGCGTCGGCGAGAACCGCCCCACCCTGCTGCTCAATGGTGGTCTGGCGCTGGCGGAACTGTCAGCCGCGATGCGCGCGCAGGGCGAGGACCAGGCCGCGCTCGAAACCGCAGAAGCCACGGTTGCGGTGTTCCGCAAGCTGCGCGCCGTGGCCCCCGCCGACCCGGGCTGGCAGAGCGGGCTTGTCGTCGGGCTCGACCGGCTCGGCGATATCCGGTTCGATCTGGGGCAGCATGAGGCGGCGCGAAGCGCTTACGACGAAGGGCTTGAGATCGCACACTCGCTACCGGCCTCCGGCGCCCGCAGCCGGCAGATCGCGGCAGCACTGGAAAATGTCGGACACAGCAACGAAGCGGCCGGCCGGCTCGATGAGGCCAAGGCGAACTATGAAACCGCACTTGCGACATGGCAGGCGCTGCCCGATGACGATGTGGAACGGCTGCGCGCCATCGCCGCAACGCTGGAGCGCATCGGCGATGTCGCCGCCAAGACCGGCAACAGCGAAGCCGCGCTCGCAGCCTATCGCGACAGCCTTGCCCGTACTGAAACGCTTGCCGCGAGCGACCCGGACAATACCGACTGGCAGCAGGACCTCGGCACGGCGCACCAGAAGCTGGGCGACCTGCTGTTGAAGACCGGCGATGGCGCGGGCGCGCTCGCGCAGTACGAGGCGCATCTGAAGATCGCCATGCGCCTGCACACGTCCGATACCGCATGGCGGCCATGGCGGCGCGCATTGATGATTGCGGGCGAACGCCTTGGCAATGCCGCCTACACGCTCGGACAGACCCAACGCGCCCTCACCGCATTCGAGGCCGCGCTGGCGCATGCCCGCACGCTGGCCGGCACCGCGACGGCTACCGGCGGCGGGCTCGATGATTTGTCGCGGCTTATGCGTTCCACCACGCTTGCCGCGGCCAGCCTCAACGGCAACGGCGATGCGGCCAGGCGCGCACAAGCAGCGGTCGATGATTTCCGGCAAACCGCTTCGGCCTCGGGCGCAGAAGACATCGCCGGATACGAAGCGCCACTGCTCAGCGATGCGGCGTGGTTCCAGCTTCTCAACGGCGAGTTCGAATTGGCCCTCGCCTCATCGCGCGAGGCCGCCGCGCTTGCGCCCGATGCCGTGCTCTACCAATCCAATCTCGCGCATGCGCTGATGTTCACCGGAGAGGTGGATGCGGCGCGCGCGATCTATCTCGCTCACCTGGACGCCGAGACGATCGGCGGGATGAACTGGCAGGCTTACATCACATCGGATTTCGACGCCTTGCGCGCAGCCGGCTACGATCACGCGTTGATGGCGGAGATTGTGGCGGTCTTCCGGTAGCGGGTTTTTCCGGTCTATTCTTGCTGAAAGAATGAAAAAGTCCGGAGACACTTGCGATGCCGGTCCTGCTGTTCCGTCTGATACCCATGCTGATGATCGCGGTATTCGCGGTTCTTGCCACGCCGGCACGCGCCGAGATGTGCCGGATCGCCGATCCGACCGGCACACCGCTCAACGTGCGCGCGACGCCGGGCGGCGAGGTGATCAACCGTCTGAAGAACGGCCGCAAGGTGTTCAAGGATGGCATCGATGGCTGGGATGACGAGGGTAATCCGAAATGGGCCCATGTGGTCGGCGAGTACAAGGGCGAATGGCGCGACTGGGGCTGGGTCTTTCTCGGCTATCTCGATTGCGGCGGCGGAGACAACGGACCGTTTCCGATCATTTTCGAAAACCCGCGAGACATGGTTTCAACCGGCATTGTCGTTCCCTGGGGATTTAACGACGACGCGCCGCCGCCGAAGCTCGATCATGAATGCTTCTATTACGGCGATGGCGGCTACTCGATGTCGCTGTCCCGCGAACTTGTTCAAGCCTACACGGCGCGTGGATATAATCTCGATCAGCTGTGTCTGGTGCTGCGCAGCCCCGATCTCAAATACGACCCCGAAACGGGCAAGCGGCTGCCAACCTTCATCGTGGTCGACCCGAAAGCCCTGGAGCAGGCTCAGAAAATGGGTTTCTTCGAAGGCTTCGAGGCGACGGAAGAATTACCGCTTCACGCACCGGACTGTTTTTCGAAATCCCGGATGAGCCCCGCCAGTTCGGCTGTCGCTTCGCTCGATATTGCCTGCGACATCCGTTTCGATCCCTGGACCGGGATAGAACTGTCACCGCTTGAGCAGGCCTTCTACAGGAACAACGTGGCGCTCGTTATCGAGGGCGCAGCCGGGCCAAGTGGCAACATCGCCGGCAAGGAGCTGATCGTGTCGGGACAAAACCGGGCAACCAACGCCAGCATCCAGACCGTGATGGATATCCGCAACGGGCAGAACTGATGCCACCGGATCATCATCTTGAACGCTTCGTATCGGCGCAGGAACCGGTGTTCGCCAATGTCGCCGATGAGCTATCCGCGGGGAAGAAGCTGACGCACTGGATGTGGTTCATTTTCCCGCAGCTTGCGGAACTGGGGCGCAGCGAACGCGCGCGCTTCTATGGCATCAAGGGGCTTGATGAAGCCCGCGCCTATCTTGCGCATCCCCTCCTCGGCCAGCGGCTGCGCCAATGCGTGCGTCTGGTGCTGAGGCATGAAAACATGAGCGCGAATGACATCTTCGGTTCACCCGATGACATGAAATTCCGGTCCTGCCTGACGCTATTTCGCGAGGCATCGGCGGACAGCGGCGAAAGCGACCTGTTCGACGCCGGGCTGAACGCGTTCTACGATGCTCCCGATCCGCTGACGCTGGATCTTCTCGGCGCTTAAAGCCCGCCTCAGCCGAACCAGCCAAGCACACCCCACCACACAAGGTTCAGCGGCCATACGACGACCACCATGGCGCAGGCCAGCAGGAAACAGAACTTTGTCATGTCGCGCGGCGAGACGGCCCCGGACTGGATTGCCACCGCGAACGGGGGAGCCTGATAGGGAAAGAAGACGGTCGAGAATCCCATCACCTGCGACATGGCGACGGCTTCAACCGTCAGGCCGGTCGATTGAGAGAGATTTTCCGCGATCGGTGTCAGCACCGCAGGCACCGCAACGACCGTCACGAGCAGCGCCAGCAAGGCTGCCGCCCCGCTCAACAGGAGCACCGATTCCCAGGGGCTGCCCATGGCGAACCCGGCAACGCCGCTCATGATGCCCGCAAGCTCGCTTCCAAGACCTGAGTACTGGATCAGCGTGCCGACGCCGACGACGCCGGCGACATAGAACACCGGCTCCAGCCCGACCGCGCGCAATGCCTGCTGCGGCATCAGGCCATTGCCGGGCCAAAGGCAGGTCACGGCGGCCAGCATGCCGACCCAGGCTGTCGGCAGGCCATGTATGGCGTCCGTTGCCCATAGCAGGATCGTCATGAACAGGACGAAGGCCAGCCGCTTCTCGGCAGGCGACATCGGCGCGCGCGCTTCCACGTCCCCCGCGATACTCACCGTGGCCTCGCCCCGGTAGAGAAAGGCAAGCAGGCACGCGATCAGGGCCAGGCTGACCATTCCCAGAACCGGGAAGTGCAGCAGCATGTATTCGGAAAAACTCGGGGCGCCGATGCCGGTGGAGTCCATCAGGCCGGCAAGAACATTGTTGGGCACGCTGGCCGGAAGGATCGAGGTCGCCGGAATGAACGTGCCGAAGATGCCGGCGAGCATGACGGCGCTGGCCCGCCGACCCGCCGGTTCAAGCCCGATCTGCTTCACGGTCGCCTGCAGCAGAGGGATCATCAGCAGGATGCGCCCCATCGAGGATGGCATGAAGAACATCAGGAACGCGCCGAACAGCATCACGCGCCACAGGAAACGGGTGAAGGCCATCTCGCCGGACGGGGCAAGCATCGCCCCCAGCCGGTCGGCGAGCCCGGTGTGACGCAACGCGGCCCCGATGATGGCCCCGGAGACGACGAGCCAGACGGCGGAACTGGCAAAACCGGCGAGAAAGACGGTCGCCGGCGCGAACGCACCCAAAGCACAGGCGACGAAGAAAAGCAGCGCGGTGAGATATTCCGGGATGAGGCGCGCGGCAAGCAGCGCCATGGTCGCCACGCAGATCAGCAGCGAGGCGAGCATGGTGTGATCGGAGCCCATGCGCCCGGCAACGACGCCCGCAACTTCAAGCAGGATCGCCGCGGCAATCAGATACCATACAAGACCGTGGCGTTGTGCGCCTGCCATTCCAGCCCCTCCGGAGCGTTTTCTCCCTCCCCTGTCTAGCCAATTAACCGGCCGTGAGGAACGCGGCATCGCTCAGAGCAGCGATGCGCCGATGGAGGAGAGCCGTCTAGCGGAAGCGCCAGGCCTGTGTGCGCGACAGCACACCGCGCGACAGGATCGCGTGGACGATACGGGCGGCGGCATTGGTATAGAAAATCATCATGCCCATGGCGGCGGCGGGCGCAATGTCGCCGGCATCATCCATATTCAGCACCGCGACAGAGGCAAGGGCCGTGTGGGTCGAATAGAGGAAGACCACCGCCGAAACCGTCGTCATCGCGTTGACGAACATGTAGATCGAGATGTCCAGTATCGCCGGCAGGCAAACCGGAACGGTGACGCGGGCGAAAAGCCGGTGGAACGGCGTACGCAGGGAGGCGGCTACCGGCTCGAACTCCTTGTCGATCTGCTTCAAGGCCGTCAGCGCCGTCAGGTGACCGACCGTATAGAAGTGCGTCACGGCGGAGACGACGAGGATCGTCATCGTGCCGTAGATGAAATTCAACGGGTTGGCCGGGTTGTTGAAGAAGAAGATATAGGCAAGGCCGAGAACAAGGCCCGGCACCGCCATGGGCAGCATGGCCAGGAACTGGAAGAGCCCGCGCGCCGTGCGGAAACCGTCGATCTTCTCCACCATGTAAGCGCCGGTGAAAATGATCGCGGTGCCAATCACCGCTGTTAGCAGCGCCATCTGGATCGAATTGTAATAGGCATCCCAGCCACCGCCATCCATGCGGTCGAAGTCGTAGTTGTTCAGCGACAGCGACAGGTCGTAGGGCCAGAACTTGATGATCGCCGCGAACTGGCAGGTTCCGATGATGCCGACAATGAAGACGCCGATGATCATGCACCAGCCGAGGCAGGCGATGTCGAAGCGGCGGTTCGGCCGCGCCTCGTAGGGCACCGAGCGCGCCGAGAGCAGCGCCACCTGTTTCTTCTGCACGATCCGGTCGACGACGAAGGCGATGATCGCCGGGATCAGCAGCACGACGGAAACCACCGCGCCCATTTCGAAATTCTGCTGGCCGATGACCT
>JAGRLC010000101.1:27466-27604 GCA_020441995.1 Rhodobiaceae bacterium | reverse complement strand
TCGACAAGAGCCAGGAGCATGTCGAAGGCACCGTGCGGCTGAAGCTTTACAAGGGCAACGTCATCGTCGAGGGCCGCGAAAGCCCGAAGTCGCTCTACTCGGACGAGCTCGTCACATTCGAGGACGACCGCGGCGCCT
>JAGRLC010000101.1:24555-27455 GCA_020441995.1 Rhodobiaceae bacterium | reverse complement strand
GCTTCATCCGGCTCAATGCCCTGCGGCTGCGCACGCTCGGCAAGCGCCGCAACCGCAGCTGATCCGGAACCTGCCCCATGCGCAAGCCGCTCACGTTCATCGCCGTGGCGGCCATTCTTGCCGCCATGGGCTTCGTCGCGTGGCAGGCATTCATCAGGCCGCCGGAGACGGTCATCCTGCGCGTGGCGGCGGGTGAGCGCACCGGCGACGCCTACCGCCTGATGAGCGAAATCAGCGAGGTTCTGGAACGCCACACCGATCTGGTGCGGTTGAAGGTGCTTCAGACCGAAGGCCCGAGCCAGAACCTCACGCTGGTCAATGCCGGACAGGCGGAACTCGCGGCGATCCAGAGCGATGCGCCCGCCATCGTTTCCACCCAGCTCGTCGCACGGCTGTTCCCCGATGCGTTCCTGCTGATCACGTGGTCCGACAGCGGCGTGCTTACGCCGGCCGACCTTGAAGGCAAGCGTGTCGCGCTTCCCCCTCACGGCACCTCGGAGCAACGCCTGTTCTGGGCCGTCGCCGATCACTACGACCTCAATCCCTTCTCGATCCGCTGGTTCGCGCTACCCGGCGACAAAGCCCTGGAAAAGATGACCGACCACGAAGCCGATGCGGTCTTCCTGGTGCGCTCGCTGCGCGATCCCGCGGTGCTGCGGTTTTTCGAGGACGTGAAGTTGCGGAAACGCGGCCGCCTGCGCCTTGTCGCGATCGATCAGGCTGATGCGATGACCCTGAAGCGTCCGTTCCTGAAAACGGCGACGCTGGTCAAGGGCGCATTCGATGGCGAGCCGCCGCTGCCGCCCACCAACATCACCACTGCCGGGGTGGACCTGCTTCTCGTCGCCACGCCGGACTCTGACGAAGAAGCGATCCACGAGCTGACCCGCGTATTGATGGAACACCGGCTCGATCTGGCCGTGCGCACGCCGCTTGCCGCCTCTATCACAGCACCCGGGCGCGCCGATAGCGGTTTGCCCATACATCCCGGCGCCGAACGCTACTACCTGCGCGACGAGCCGAGCTTCCTGCAGGAAAACGCCGAGCCAATGGCCCTGATGGTAACGCTTGCCGCCATGCTGATATCGGGCGGAATGGCGTTGCGCGCCCGGCTCATGGCCGACCGGAAAAACAATGCCGACAAATACAATCACGATCTCCTGGCGCTTGCGGCGCGCGCCCGGGAGGCGACAGGCAAGGGCGAGCTTGCCGCCTGCAAGAGCGAACTCACCGCAATTCTGGAGAAATGCGTCATCGATCTCGACACCGACGAGGTAACCGAGGCGGGCTTCCAGTCCTTCTCCCTGCTGTGGGAAGCGGTGCGCACCGTGATTGACGACCGCGCCCGCGACATATCAGCCACATCGTGAGCGCCTGTCGCGAAACCGCGCCATAATCCCTATCTATCAGGCCCAGACGAAGCATGAGAGGATCAAGCCATGTCCTGGTCGATTTCACTGGGCCGTGTCTTCGGCTCCGACATCCGCATCCATCTGACGTTTCTCCTGCTGCTGGCGTGGATCGGCTTTGCCGGCTGGCAACAGGGCGGCGGCGCGGCGGCGGCGGATAGCGTGCTTTTCGTCATCGCGATCTTCGCCTGCGTCACCCTGCACGAACTGGGACACGCCTATGCCGCGCGCCGCTATGGCATCGCCACTCCCGACATCACGCTGCTGCCCATCGGCGGCGTCGCCCGGCTCGAGCGCATGCCGGAGGACCCGAAACAGGAAATCGTCATCGCCATCGCCGGCCCGCTGGTCAATGTGGTCATCGCGGCGGCTCTGGTCCTGATTTTCGGGGCGCGGCCAAATCTTGAATCCGTTGCCGCGTTGCAGGACACAGCCCCCGGTTTCGCCGCGCGCGTCGCCTGGGTGAACATCGTTCTCGTGCTGTTCAACCTGATCCCCGCCTTCCCGATGGATGGCGGCCGCGTGCTGCGCGCGCTTCTGGCGATGCGCATGACTCGCATGAAAGCCACGGCCATTGCCGGGCGCATCGGACAGGGTATCGCGTTTATTTTCGGTTTCCTCGGCCTCACCGGCGGCAATCCGATCCTCGTCCTGGTGGCGGTTTTCGTTTATCTGGCGGCGGCGGCGGAAACCGAGGGCACAAGCCTGCTGAATGCCGCAAGGCGCATGCGCGCCCGCGACGCCATGATCAGTGCGTTTGAAGCCCTCGAAACCAATGCTTCCCTGGATGACGCGGCCAAGGCGCTACTGCGAACCACCCAGCACGAGTTCCCGGTTGTCGATGGCGCCGGCAAGCTGCGCGGCATGCTTTCGCGCCAGATGCTTGTCGCAGCCCTTGCCGCCAAGGGTGAGGATACGCCCGTGATCGAGGTCATGGAGACCGGCATTCCCGAAATTCCCGCCGACGTGCGCCTCGACAAGGTTCTGGAGGCGATGCAGAAGGCCGGGCACGGAACCGCCGCGCTGACCGGCCCGGACGGACGCTTTGCCGGGTATATCAGCCGCGAAAATCTCGCCGAGCTGACCATGCTGACGGCAGCCGAGTGGCATGCGCCCAAACAGCGCAAGGCCTGATCCGACGCCGCGCGGGCCTCGAAATCCAAGCCCTGCGGGGCTGAAATACACTATATGAGGCGTTTGTAGCTTTCGCTGCGCTGCAAAAACCTGTACATGCGGCGCAAACGCATCACTCCCGGAAACCAGACATGAACCTGCGAAACATCGCCATCATTGCGCACGTCGACCATGGCAAGACGACCCTCGTCGACCGTCTGCTGCAGCAATCGGGCACCTTCCGTGAAAACCAGAAGGTTGCCGAACGCGCCATGGATTCAAACGATCTCGAGCGCGAGCGCGGCATCACCATCCTTGCCAAGGTGACCTCGGTCGGCTGGAAGGACACCCGTATCAACATCGTCGACACCCCCGGCC
>JAGRLC010000101.1:0-24531 GCA_020441995.1 Rhodobiaceae bacterium | reverse complement strand
CATCCTCAACATGGTGGATGGCGCGATCGTGCTCGTCGACGCAGCCGAAGGTCCGATGCCGCAGACCAAGTTTGTCGTCGGCAAGGCGCTGAAAGTCGGCCTGAAGCCCATTGTCGCGATCAACAAGATCGACAAGGCCGACGAGCGGCATCTCGAAGTCATCAACGAGGTCTTCGATCTGTTCGCGGCCCTCGATGCCACTGACGAGCAGCTCGACTTCCCGATCCTCTACGGTTCGGCCAAGGATGGCTGGATGGCGGCCGACCCGGCCGGCCCCAAGGACGGCATGGCGCCGCTCTTCGACCTCGTCATGGATCACGTCCCCCCGCCGCCGGCGGAAGACGGGCCGCTGAAGGTTCTGGTGACGACAACCCAGTCCGACCCCTACCTCGGGCGTATCGCAACCGGACGCATCACCTCCGGCACTGCGAAAGCGAACATGGCCGTCAAGGCGCTGTCGCGCGACGGCAAGCTGGTCGAGCAGGGCCGCATTTCCAAGCTCCTGTCGGCGCGCGGCCTTGAGCGCGTCGCGATCGAGGAAGCGGGCGCCGGCGACATCGTGTCGATTGCGGGCCTCGCCGAGGTCAACGTCGCCGACACGATCTGCGACATTGCGGTCGATACCGCGCTGCCCGCGCAGCCGATCGACCCGCCGACCCTGTCGATGACCTTCCGCGTCAACGACTCCCCGCTCGCGGGCCGCGAAGGCGACAAGGTGCAGAGCCGCGTGATTCGCGCGAGGCTGATGCGCGAGGCGGAAGGCAATGTCGCGCTCAGCGTCACGGATGCGCCCGACGCCGACGCCTTCGTCGTCGCGGGCCGTGGCGAATTGCAGCTTTCCATTCTGATCGAGACCATGCGCCGCGAAGGATTCGAACTGGGCGTGTCGCGCCCGCGCGTCCTCATGCGCAAGGGCGAAAACGGCGGCATGGAAGAGCCGATCGAGGAAATCATCATCGACGTCGATGACGAATATTCCGGCGTCGTCGTCCAGAAGCTGTCCGAACGCAAAGCGGAACTGGTCGAGATGAAGCCGTCGGGCGGCGGACGCACGCGTCTCGTCTTCCACGCGCCGACCCGCGGCCTGATCGGCTATAACGGCGAATTGCTGTCCGACACGCGCGGCACCGCGACCCTGAACCGTCTTTTCCACGGCTATGCCCCGTTCAAGGGCGAGATCGCCGGCCGCCACACCGGCGTTCTGATCTCGAACGGCGACGGCGAAGCGGTCGCCTATGCGCTGTGGAACCTGGAAGACCGCGGCCCGATCATGGTCGAGCCGGGCACCAAGGTCTATCGCGGCATGATCGTCGGCGAGCACAGCCGCGACAACGATCTCGAGGTCAACGTTCTCAAGGGCAAGCAGCTCACCAATATCCGCGCCGCCGGCAAGGACGAGGCCGTCCGCCTCACCCCGCCCAAGCTGCTGTCTCTGGAAGCCGCCCTTGCCTATATCGACGAGGACGAACTGGTCGAGGTGACGCCGAAATCGATCCGGCTGCGCAAGGCCCATCTCGATCCGCATGAGCGCAAGCGCGCCAGCCGCAAGAAGGAAGCGGACGCGGCCTAGAAGGCAACTCCGGGAAAAGTGGCTGCCGGGTTTTCCGTCCGCAATTGCGAAAAGCAGAGAGGCAGAACCTTTCAGGCACCCGTACCGAAAGGTTCTGAATCATGCTCTCTCGCTCTGAGAAAAAATGTGATCGGGTTGTTACCTGCATGAATCCCGAATTTCCCTTCCAGTTGGCGGATGCGAAGGATAGGCTTTCCTTCATGTCCACGCTGGAAATCGACATCAGGCATCTTGAGACGGCGGACGCGGGCTCGCTTTCCGAGGTTTTCGCGTCTGCATGGGATGAGGCCTATCGCGGCATTGTCCCCGATGTCGACCTGCGCAGGATCGCCTCGCGCCGCGGTCCGGACTACTGGACCCATGTTGCGCAGAACGCGGCCCGACAGGTGCTCGTCCTGTCGCTGGACAATACGGCGCGCGGTTATGTCACTTTCGGACACAACCGCCACAACAGAATTCCCGCGCAAGGCGAAATCTACGAACTTTACGTCGATCCGGTCTGCCAGGGTGCGGGACTTGGCCGGCGGCTGCTTGATGCCGCGCGCCGCAAGCTTGCCGAACAGCGGCGCAAGGGTCTCGTCATCTGGGCACTGGCTGGAAACGACCGTGCCGACAATTTCTACCGCCGCTGCGGCGGACATGTTGCCGGCGAGGACAATATCCGTTTCTTCGGTCGTAACTATCGTCGGATAGCCTACCTGTGGCAGTGACTGCATAAGGACCGGAATACCGGGTCCTGGTCCACCAGATCCTTAGCCGGGTTATGCCCGTAATCCCGGCGCATCAATCCCGAGACTCCAGTGCGAGGAGAATAACGCATGCGCATAGACGCAATTTCTATCGGTATCAATCCGCCCGAGGACGTGAACGTCATCATCGAGGTTCCCGTCGGCGGTGAGCCGGTCAAATACGAAATGGACAAGGAAGCCGGCACGATGTTCGTCGACCGCTTCCTCTACACACCGATGCGCTATCCCGGAAACTACGGCTTCGTGCCGCATACGCTGTCGGATGACGGTGACCCGATCGACGTGCTGGTGCCCAACGAACGCCCGATCATCCCCGGCGCGGTTATGAACTGCCGCCCCATCGGCGTGCTGATGATGGAAGACGAGAGCGGCCTCGACGAGAAACTCGTCGCCGTGCCGTCGGCGCACCTTACGCAACGCTACGACGGCATCCATTCCTACGACAACCTGCCCGACATCACCCTGCAGCAGATCGAACATTTCTTCGGCCGCTACAAGGATCTGGAGCCCGGCAAATGGGTCAAGATCAAAGGCTGGGACAATGCGGCGCGCGCACGCAAGCTGATCGTGGAAGCGATCGAGCGCGCCAACAAAAAGAAGAAGAAATAGGTTCAGAACCGGCTTTTCCGGCCAGGCCATAGCGCGCATTCAAGCAATATCCGGGGGCGGCGGCATCCTTGCCTCGCCCCCGAACCTTGTCTTGCTACCGGGCTTTATCCCGAGATAACGCTCTCGAAATCGACGCCCGCGCGCAGGCATGCGGCCTGCAGCGTGTTGCGCAGCAGGCAGGCGATCGTCATCGGCCCGACACCGCCGGGAACCGGCGTGATGGCGCCCGCAACCTTCACCGCCTCGTCAAAAGCGACATCGCCGACGAGCTTGCTCTTGCCCTCGCCGCGTTCCGGCGCCGGCACGCGGTTGATGCCGACGTCGATGACGGTCGCGCCGGGCTTCACCCAATCGCCCTTGATCATCTCCGGGCGGCCGACGGCTGCAACGAGGATATCGGCGCGGCGGCATGTCGCGGGAAGATCGGCGGTGCGCGAATGGGCAATCGTCACGGTACAGTTTTCACCCAGCAGCAGCTGCGCCACCGGCTTGCCGACCAGATTGGACCGGCCGACCACAACGGCTTCCAGGCCCGACAGATTGGAATGTACGCTCTTGGCCAGCAGCAGGCTGCCCAGAGGCGTGCAGGAAACCAGAGCCGGCATGCCCGACGACAGCTTGCCTGCGTTGAGCGGATGCAGGCCGTCGACATCCTTGGCCGGGTCGATCGTGTCGATCACCGTCTGCTGGCTGATCTGGTCCGGCACCGGAAACTGCACAAGGATGCCATCGACGTCCGGGTCCTTGTTGAGCGTGCGCACGAGATCCAGCAGATCGGCTTCGGGGGTGCTGGCGTCGAGCTTGTGCTCGATGGAGCGCATGCCGACTTCCACCGTCTGCTCGCCCTTGTTGCGCACATAAACCTTGCTCGCCGGATCTTCGCCGACCAGAACGACGGCAAGACCCGGAACGCGCCCGGCCTGCTTTTCGAACGCCTTGACCGCCTTCGCGATGTCGGCGCGCAGATTGGTGGCAACTGTCTTGCCGTCGATGATGCTTGCACTCATGCCGTTTCCCCTGAAATCAGGTCGCCGTGTTAAGCGCCCTTGAGACTGCCTTTTTCAGATCGTCACCTTCACCCGAGACGTGAACCGTCTTCAGGCGTGACGTGTTTCCCCTTACGACCGACACCGTCGAAACCGCGACACCGAGCCATTTGGCCAGCGTGCGCTCGACCGCCTTGTTGGCCGCGCCCTTGTCGGCAACCGCACGCACGCGAACGCCGAGCACGTGGGAACCGTCCGACAAGGCAAGGGAACCATCCACGCAGTCTTTACCAGCCTTTGGCGTTACCCGCAGCCGCAAGCTCAGACCATCACTTGTGACGGAAAGGAAATCCAGCGCTGCGCGCTCATGCGCCATGCCGACCGTCAGGCCGCCTCAGAAAGCCAGCCGCGCGATCACACCCTGGATGAAGATCAGGATCAGGATCAGAATGACCGGCGAGATGTCGATCCCGCCCAGGTTGGGCATGAAGTTACGGATCGGGCGCAGTGCGGGCTCCGTGATTCGCCACAGGAAATCCGCAATGGCGGCAACGAACTGGTTCCCGGTATTGACGACATTGAAGGCGATCAGCCAGCTCAGGATGGCCGAAGCGATCAGCAGCCAGATGTAAAGCTGGATGGCAATGAGGATAACATTGGCGAGGGAAGCAAAAATGGCGCTCATATCATGTCCGGTGTTCGCGAAACGGAGCTGACGGATACCGCTGACCGGTTCCGTATCTGGCCCAAACTGTTATCCGCAGCAGGCGTTACGCGCAAGGCACCCATGCCTCGCTTGACAGCCCGCATGGCTGCGACGTAAATGCGCGCACTCATGTGGAGCTTTGCTCCATACGGTGAGGGGCCGTAGCTCAGTTGGGAGAGCGCGTCGTTCGCAATGACGAGGTCAGGGGTTCGATTCCCCTCGGCTCCACCATTTCCTGAAGACCAAGGTTCTAATATTTTATTCTTTCATTTAACATCGTCGAGTGTTTTGCTGGCGTAATTTCATCTTAAATTTTTAGAGAAATTGTGCTTAAAAAATAACTGAGAGCTATTTTTAAATACCGCGTATACTCAAATATGCCTGACTGACACACAATACGAACAATATATTCCGGAGCGCATATGAAAGACATTAAATATTTGGATATTGTTCAGCGCGAAATCGATAAAGCTGACGCGGACTTCATTCCAAAGATCACAACGGATCGTGGTCGGGTGGCTTTCGTTGACACGAAAGATATCCCTTGGGACCGGGTCCAACGATTTTTAGAGCCTTCTGCGCACCATGAGATGTGGACCAACCGAGGCCCTGCATGGCATGCTGCCAGTGCAGCTTTCGCAAGGCACATGGGCCTTCCTGCTGATCGCACAGTGTTGCCGGTTGCAAACGGCGGAATGGCGCTAGAGGCCCTAGCGAGCCTGCATGCATCCCGGCGCGGACATCCCCTTCGTTGGGCTGTAAGCGCATTTGGATTCCCGAATACAACACGCGGTGCATTCACTGATTCATTGGTGGTAGATTGTACAAAGGACGGACTATTGGATGTGGAGTCCATCAATCCGGACAGTGTTGATGGCATAGTCGTTACAAACCCGTTCGGGATCAGAGATCGGTTTGAGCAAGTTGTATCCTGGGCCGCAGACCATGACAAGGTCTTACTTCTTGATAACGCGGCTGGTATTGGCCCCACGATTCCGGAGATCGATTACCAGAGCTTCAGCCTTCACCAGACGAAACCTTACGGAATGGGAGAAGGCGGGCTTGTACTCGTTCCGAGCGCGGAAGCTGAAGCGGTTCTACGGCTGCTGGAGTACACTCCGTTATCTGATACGGAAGCCCGGTTTTGGGTCAACAATGGGAAGATATCGGATTTCGCAATCGCATTGCATCTCGCGCGTTTAGAAAGCGCTCCGAACTGGCGCGCCGCTTTCAAACGACAAGCTGAGCGGCTGTGCGAAGCAGCTGTCTCCGAAGGGTTTACTCCGTTCTTCACGGGTACGCCGGTTGCAACATCCCTGCCATTTTTGGCAAGTGACCCGCTTCCTTTTTCTGCGCTCAAGGGTTCGGAATTGACCTTAGGCAAATACTATAAGCCGCTAGCTCCAAAAACACGCACGATGGAAATATTCGCGCATATTGTGAACGTGCCTAGCCATCCAGACGTCGCTTCATTGGATAATCAAAGTCTTCGTCAGGTTTTCCGGCATGTGAAGCAGGGTCAAATCTGCAATAAGTCATAGGTGGAAAGCTGATGACAACACAACCTACTGCCTTCGTTCTCAGCTATGAGCGGCCAATTTTCCTTTGGGCTACTCTAGATTCTCTATGGCGAAATACGAAGCTTGGCGTTCGCTTTGTTCTTTTAGATAATGCCTCGCAGGATCCTGCTGTTCGCCAGGTTATTGAAGGCTTCGATAGCAGGGGCATGTTCGATGAAATCGAATGGGGAACAACGAATGATCCTTTAAGAACGCAGAAAGCAATTGCGGCGCGGCGCGGAGATTTAGGAGAGCGGTTTTTTTTCGTGGAGAACGACGTAATAGTGCCGGATACGGTCTGCTGGGCATCCGAGTATGAAGCCATCGCAGCGGAGGACCCGAAAGCAGGCATGATCGGCTCTTTTTGCGATCCTGCAGATTTTCCCGATCCCGAAAAAGTTCGCGCATTGCATCCCAATTCCAGTTCAAAAGAGATCGCCTTTCTGGCCAAGTCGAACAGCCCGGAAAGATCATTCATATTGCAGCCAGGCATGCGGGTATGGCCAAACCCGGACCAGCATCCCCCTGGCCGATTGGTGCGGCTATCAACAGAAGCAATTGATCGTGTGGGTTATTGTGCTGATCGTGAGCTTGGCCGTAGAATGCGCGCGGTAGGCCTGACAACAAAGGTCTGCACAACATTTCAGCATCGCCACTTGTCGCTACTGAACGCATACGATCTCAATGACGAAATATACGCTGAAAAGCGCAAGGCTTTCTTCGTGGCAATGAATGCTGACGACACACCAGCCGGACGATACAACCGCATTGCTAAGATTTTCCAACGTGGATTACGTCCAATCGGGCGGAGGTAAACCGATCGCGATGGAGCAATTGAATGCAGATTTTCTCAATGATGAGGAAATGATTCTTTTAGGGATAAATAATGGTACTGCTCGAAATATAAAAATTCACAAAACTGCTGTAATCGTATGGCCGCAAGGCTTGGTTTTAATAGATAATATACGCATTGATCCATACGTGGTTATTAGTGTGCCCGGGCTTCGGCTTGGCCGCCATGTTCATATTTCGACCGCGTCTACCCTTATAGGGCGCAGCTCGATCGAAATGGGTAATTTTTCGACCCTGTCAGTGGGATGTCGGATTTTCTCTTCAAACGACGATTACTCAGGCGCTAAAATGACAAATCCAACGGTTCCAGCAGGCTTGACCGATGTCACGCATGCACCCGTCGCACTTGGTGATCACACTATCGTCGGAGCCAACACCGTGATCCTGCCAGGGACAGAACTCGCTGAAGGAAGCGCTGTCGGAGCGCTCAGTCTCGTTGAAGGGCAACTTAACCCGTGGACGATTTACGGCGGAGTTCCTGCTCGGCCATTAAAACCGCGGCGCAAAGAGGCTAAAGAATTGGGCATGCGTTTTCTACATGATCAATTCAAAGGCTAAAAGGGAAAGAACAACCGTGAGGCTTCGCGATCTAACACTCTCAAGCGCAAAAGATTTTTTCAAGATTCTTGCCGCAAAATTGGGATTCGAATCCAGTTTAGAGAGAAAGGTCTTCTGCGTCGGTATGCAGCGGACCGGCACAACGTCTTTCGGAGATTTTTGCGAGACTCAGCTAGGTCTATCGCGTCGTGGTTATTCTATTTCCCACAAACGCGGCTGGACACGTGCTTGGTACAATGGACATTTAGACGATGTTTTTCGCGATCCATATTTTCGCACTGGAGAAGTATTCGATGATGATCCTTGGTGGTGCCCGGGCGTAGCCTCAATCGTTCTGAATCGCTTTCCCCAAGCAAAACTCGTGATGTTTCGCCGTGAACCGGAGGCCTGGTTTCGATCATTGCTATCACACTCACATGGAAAGTCGCCTGGCTACACTGATATTCATGCCAGAATCTATGGGAGGGAAGCTGAATTTACTGCGTTGCTCACCAACGGTGTAGACATTCCGCTCACAAACGGCTTCGATCTGGAAGGTCAACGTGAGTTCTATATGGAAAAGCTTGAGGAGCACCAAAACTGGATTGCGTCGCTTGCCTCGAAACAACCCGATCGCGTGCTTGTTCTCAAACTCGATGATCCTGATAAATTCCGGAAAATAGCTGTATTCCTCGAATTTGAAGACCGTCCATACACGGATGTAAGAAGTAATGTTATCGCTTCACTTGCCGACAACAACCGATAAGCGGCCTGGCCTCTCATTTCTTGTTTCAGGCGACTCCAATAGCCGATGAATTTCCTCAGAGCTGACCGGTCGCGCAATCGCGCTCCGGTTCAGGGCTAAACGCCCTGAACCTCGTTTCTTGAAGCGCCTTACGCGGCCTTGCGATGGCAGCAGGTTTCCGCAACCGCATGAACATGCCTGTGGTCGGTGCCGCAGCAGCCGCCGAAAACCCGCAGGTTCGGCAGCAGCGCCAGCAGTTCGCCATGCTCCCTGCCGAACTCCGCCGGATTACCATCGTCGAGCGTCTCCGACGCATCGAGTTCGGCGTGGCTCATGCGGGACGCATTGGCGCGGACGCCACGAATGCGCCTCGTCCAGCTCTCACCTTTCGAAACCGCGTCACGGAAGTGGTCGGGGTGGGCGCAGTTGATCATGTAATAGGTGGGGGGCGCGGCGCTGAGCGAATCCGTCTCGGCAATCGCATCGCCCAGAGGCTGGCCCGTCGGCAAACGCCCGTCGGTCTCGAGCGTGAATGAGATGGCCACGGGGATATGCGCGTCCGCGGCCGCCGAGGCGATGCCCGCCGCCTCTCCGGCATGCGTCATGGTCATTACCGTGATCATGTCCGCGCCCGCATCTGCAAAGGTTCGCACCTGCGCGCTGTGGTACTCGCGGGCCTCGTCAGCCTCCATCAGCGTTTCTGGGTCATAGCCGTCGCCGCGCGGACCAATGTTTCCGCTGACGACATGCGGGCGTCCCGGTTCCTCGAAGCGCTCGCGCAAGCTCATCAGCATCGCGATCGCATCCCGGTTGACCTTTTCCAGCGCTTCCGGACTGTAGCCGAGCAAGGGGCCCCAGTCGCCGTGCGCCCGCCATGTCGGTGTGTCGAGCACGAAACCGACGCCCTTCTCCGCGGCAATGCCCGCATAGAGCGAATAATAGTCCTCAAGGCGCTTGCGCCCGCCTTGCGTCCGCATCAGGTCGAACGCCGCGAAGTAGGGCAGCTGAAGCCCGTCATGGAAGACCAGCGTCGTTTCAAGGCCGCCATCGGTAAGCAGCACGGCATCGCCCAGCTGCGGCAGGTTATGGCGGTATTTTGCATTCGTGTCTTGTGTCATTTGAACATCCTTCGTTTGGTGAGGACGTTAAATGGCGATTGCCCGGCAAAAGCGGTAGCGAGTTTACGGTACAGTCTGGCCTGAAGAAAAACCCTCAATATTTCAATTGGTTATTGCGAACGACTTGGTTTTCCGGCCGGTATGGGCATAAAAACTGTACTTACGGTACGGAAAATGGAGTGTCCGGGATGAGCAAGGGCGAAAACACGCGCGAGCGGTTGATGGACATCGCGCAGGCCGGCATTCTCTCGAAAGGCTTCTGGGCAACCTCGATTGATGAGATCATCGCAGAGGCCGGGATCACCAAAAGCGGGTTTTTCTACCACTTCAAGGACAAGAACGAGCTCGCCCGCGCGCTTCTTGAGCGGTACATCGCGCTCGAGGAGCAGCTGTTCGACGATATCTTCAGCCGCGCGCGGGAATTGCACGACGATCCGCTGCACGCATTCATGATCGGTCTGAAACTGCTCTCGGAGACCATGGCCGACCTGCCGAACGGCCATCCCGGCTGCATGGTTGCGACCGTCTGCTATTCGGAGCGCATGTTCGACAACGAGGTCCGGGACCTGAACCGGAAGGCGGTGCTGGCGTGGCGGACGCGCTTCCTGGCCATGCTGGAGGAAATCGCCGAACGCTATCCCCCGCGCGATGACGTCGACCTGAAGGCCGTTGCCGACATGATGTCGAGTACCGCCGAAGGCGGCATCGTCATGTCCAAGGCTGTCGGCGACCCCAAGGTTCTGTCGCAGCAGATCCTGCTGTTTCGTTCCTACATCCGCCTGCTGTTCCTGCCCGAGTCACACTGAAACGCAAAACAGGCATCCGTGCCGCCACGGATGCCTGCTCGGCAACTTTGATTCCTTAATCAGATCAGGCGATGGAAGCCGAGGCCTCGCGCACCTTCTGCGTGCTGGCCTCGATCTGAAGCGTCGAAGCCGAGATCGCCTGAACATCGTTGGAGATGGTGCCGACCCCGTTGGAGGCCGTCTGCATGTTCTCCGAGATGTCCTTGGTAACGGCGGACTGCTCGGTCACCGCGGCCGTGATGCTCTCGGAAATCTCGCTGATCTTCTTGATCGTGTTCTTGATCTTTTCGATCGCGTCGACCGCGCTTGAGGAAGACGTCTGAACGGCTGTGATCTGCCCGCCGATCTCTTCGGTCGCCTTGCTGGTCTGCGAAGCAAGGTTTTTCACTTCCGAGGCAACGACCGCAAAGCCCTTGCCGGCCTCGCCCGCGCGCGCCGCCTCGATGGTGGCGTTGAGCGCAAGCAGGTTGGTCTGGTTCGCGATATTGTCGATCAGCTCGATGACATTGCCGATGCTCTGGGCGTTTTCCGAAAGCCCGGCCATGATCTCACCCGACGTTACCGCTTCCTCGACCGCCGCATTGGCGATCTCCATGGCATGCGCCACCTGGCGGCTGATTTCCTCAACAGAGGCAACCAGTTCCTCTGCGGCGGCCGCGACGGTCTGGACATTGGAGGACGCATCGACCGACGCCGTCGCGGCGCTGCGCGCGCGTTCAGCCGCTTCAGCCACCGAGGCCGCAACTTCTCCGAGATCGATATCGATCTGTCTTTGGACACGCTCGCGATTCTTGCGCGCCGCAACCTGCTCCGTCCGGTCGGTGGCGAACTTCACCACCTTGAACGGGCGCCCCTTGGCATCGAAGATCGGGTTGTAAGTCGCCTGGATCCAGACTTCCTTGCCGCCCTTGCCGATACGGCGGTATTCAGCCGACTGGAATTCTCCGGCTGCGAGCTTCGCCCAGAACGCCTTGTATTCGGGGCCGGAAACCTCCGCCGGATCAACGAACATGCTGTGATGCTTGCCCTTGATCTCTTCCTGCCGGTAGCCGAGCGCATTGAGAAAGTTCTCGTTGGCCTCGATGATCGTGCCATCGAGATTGAAGTGGATGACGGCCTGTGACTTGTCGATCGCGGCAATCTGGCCTTCGATGTCCGCCGTATGCTGCTTCTGCACCGTAACATCGGTTGCGATCTTCACGACCTTCGTCGTCTTGCCGGACCCGGTGTAGACCGGGTTGTACGATGCTTGGATCCAGACTTCCTTGCCGCCTTTGCCGATCCGGAGGAATTCGCCGGCCTGGTATTTGCCAGACGCAAGATCACTCCAGAAAGCTTTATACTGTGGCGTGTCGCGGTCCTCTGCCGAGATGAACATACTGTGATGTTTGCCGGCAATATCGGAAAGCTCATAGCCCAGGGCTTTGAGAAAGTTTTCGTTTGCCGTGATGATTGTACCATCCGGTTTGAATTCAATCATGGCCTGCGAACGACTGAATGCTTCCAATACAGCGGCCGCGCCTGCTGAATTACTTCCCGACAAACCAAACATAGACGTCACCTCTTGTAAGTTTATACGACAACGCAGATACGTGGTTTTACGTAAATGGTTATTTTCTATCTAAACTTACGCATGGGGCATTAATTTTTTATTTAACTATTCTAGGCGGTACCTGAGTAAAGCATGCACGGTTTAGTAGTATTTCGATTTCACAACAATTTTTTGTTGATATAGGTCAAAAAATACACTTGGCCATGCCGCACGCATGGCCGCGGCTGCCCCCGCACGCATTCATGAAATTTTGGGAGAAGGTCGGGTGAGGGAGAACCGGTACTCCAGGGGTACGCGGTTCCGGTTCTCCCCCCGACAAGACAAGCTGGCTACGCACAACCTGATGCCAGCCTTGACGCTTTCTGTGCAAAGCGCCGGCCAACATGAATTTTCCCAGATGAAGGGGGTTTCGGGTATCGGGCCACAAAATATGGAATTTCTGCGTGCAGTCTCCGCAGAACGAATCGCAAATTGCAAAAAGTCTTTCGCAGAATGGGAATCAGGCTGCGCTTACTCGGCAGCGAGCGCTTCCGCGCGCCGGTCGGATGCCAGCCAGAGATCGAGAAAAGCCTCCAGCCATTTGTCGACGGCGTCGTCATAGAGGAACCGCCCGGCAATATGGGCTTCACGCGGCTGCGCACCGGGCAGTTCCAGCCGTTGCGCCGCTTTCGTCGTCCAGCGGTGGATCATCAGGCGCGTGACCTCGGGATGGAACTGGATGCCAAACGCGCTCCGGCCCGCCCGGATGGCCTGTACTTCGAAGTCACCGTCGCTTCTGGCCAGCATCTCGGCGCCCGTCGGCACATCGAATCCTTCCCGGTGCCACTGATAGACGTGATCCGGCCAGCCGGCCATGAGCTGTTCGCCGGCTCGTGTCGGCTTTATCGGGTAATAGCCGATCTCCGCGCGGCCCTCGCGATGCGGCGTAACCTTGCCGCCAAGCTGCCGCACCAGCATCTGCGCGCCAAGGCAGATACCCAGAAAGGGCGCATCTTCCTTCAGTGCGCATTCGATGAGGTTCATTTCCTCGGCCAGGTACGGCTCGCAGTCGTTGGCACTCTGCGGGCCTCCGAACACCACCACACCGGCATATTCATCGAGGTTCTTCGGCAGCGGGTGACCAAGGCACGGCCGGCGGATATCAAGCTCATGCCCCCGCGCCGTCAGTTTCAGCCCGACGCGGCCCGGCGTCGAATGGGCCTGATGCACGACAATCAGAACCTTTCCGGCGTCCCCCGGTTTCACAGCATCAGGTCTACTGGGCACTGAAGCCGCCATCCAGCTTGATCTCCGATCCCGTCATGTATCCCGACTCATCGCTGGCCAGATAGAGCGCGGCATGGGCCACGTCATCCACCGTGCACAAACGGCCGAGCGGCGCATGACTTGCAAGCTTGCCGCGCTGGTCGTCATTGAGCTCCTTGCGTTCGCCGCCGCGGGCAAAAACATCCTGCAACAGCGGCGTGTCGATAAAATAGGGATGGATCGAATTGCAGCGGATGTTGTTGCCCCCGCGCGCGGCATGCAGCGCCGTTGACTTCGTCAGCATCCAAACGCCAGCCTTGGCCGCGTTATACGCGGCAAGGTTCGGCCCGGCGATGAGCCCGGCGATCGACGAGATGTTGATGATCGAGGCCGGCTGGCTTTCACGCAGGTAAGGAAGCGCAAGCCGCGTCCCCAGATAGACCGAATCCAGGTTGACCGACATGCCCTTGCGCCATGTTTCAGGCGTCACGTCCTCAACCGACCCGGCAACCCAGATACCCGCGTTGTTGACCAGCACATTCAGCCCGCCAAGCGCGGAAACAGTCTGTGCCAGCGCCCCGGACCAGGACGATTCGTCCGTGACGTCATGCTGGCAGGCGTGAACCGCGCCCGCACCCGCGAGCCCATCCGCGGCTTCAGCCGCCCGCGACCCATCGAGATCCGACAGCATCACCGCTGCGCCTTCCTTAAGGAAATGCGCCGCTATCGTCCGGCCTATTCCCCCTGCGCCACCTGTGATCAGCGCCTTTTTTCCTGCAAGCCTGCCGCCCGCACCCATTCTCACGCCTTCCTAAAAAACCTAGCAAACGGCGGCATTCAGTCCTCGCCGTGGTCACGTTCGACCATTTTGCGCAGGCGGATGCGTTCGCGCGAGGGGACATTGAGCAATTCCGCTATGCGCCACAGCGCATTATCCTCGAACTCATGCACACTGCCATCGGCATAGACCATCTCCCACAGCATCTCGATGATGCGGGCGCGGCCCTCGTTGTCGAGCTTGCGGTTGAGCACGCTGGTGAAGGCGTAGAGATCGACCGATTCCATGCTGCGCTGGCGCGCGGCGTCCACAAGCTGCTGTGTTTGCTCGGCATCAAGCTCGAACCGCTCCGCCAGTGTCTGGCGCAATTGCGCCTTTTCGGTATCCACGACAATGCCGTCGACGGCAATCACGTGAAACGCCAGCGCGGCGGCGGCCAGCCGCTCGTCATCGGCGGCGTAACCCTGGGGCTCTGCCTCCTCGCCGCCGGCGAGATCGTCGATGAAACGGGAAATGGATTTGAAGATCGACATGGATTAGCAGCCCTGTAGAAACATTCAGACAGCGAGCCGGCACGGCCCGCTGAATTATTCCAGTTAAACGTTCGAACGCCCAACCTTGAGTCTGGTTGCGCTCCGCCGAACGAACCGAGCTTTGCACAAGGCGCTTGATCTGGGAAATAGGCTCAAAGCGGATCGTGAGCAGGGCCCCCGATTTTATCGGGCGCAGTGGCGTTAAAGCCGCAGACCAAACGGGTGAGAGGTGCTTCCTCGAAGCGGAGCACGCGCCTTGGGTTGGCGGCCGGCAAGGCAAAAACAAGTATGGCGCGCCGTTCCACGGGCGCGACGGCGCGGCCGGTCAACCTTTTAGCCGCACTCTGGGAGGCGTTGAGTTAAGCGAAAGTGCGGGCAGGTTTGGCGTGGTGACTGCCCGAAAAAGAATAATGGTGCCGCCAGGGTGACTCGAACACCCGACCTACGCATTACGAATGCGCCGCTCTACCAACTGAGCTATGGCGGCCCGTGGCCATAAGCCTGTCCGGCAAACGCAAAGCTGCGCCGGAAGTGCCCGGCACATAGCGCCGGACGGCAGCGAATGCAAGCGGGTTTGAGTTTATTCAGCCCCGTGTATCGCCGTTGTTGAACATACCGAACCACTTGCGCTGCCCGTCCTCCTCGTCATCCACCGGACCGGGATCGTCCGGCGCGCGGACAAACGCGGAGGCCGCCGCAAGCTCCGGGCTCTCCTGAGGCGGCGTTTCAGCCTTGCCGCCCGCTTCCATCTCTCTGGCCGCCGGTTTCGCCTCAATCGTCTCGGATGGCTTTTCGGCCGGCACATCTGCGCTTTTGACCTTGGCCGGTTCCGGCTTCGGCTCCGGCGCCGGCGCCGGTTTCTCGGGCGCTTCGGCGCTGCGCGCCGTCACATCGATGAGCAGCGGGGCCTCGTCTTCACTGGCCATATGCTGCGCGGCTTCCAGAACCGCGGCGCTTGGCGGCGCGATATCCTCCTCCGGAACCTGCCATTCGTAAGCGTCGAGCCTGCCGGTGACAGGAGACACCGGCGCCCACGCATCGCTGACATGGCCATCGGCCACCCAGGCCGGGTCGCGCGGCGCCCGCAGCGCGCGGGCAAACCATTCGCGCACGCGGCCCTTGTCGCCGTGCTCGCCTTCCTCGATCTCCGCCATCAGCAGGCAGACGCGGCGGTCGGGCCGCATTTCCACCAGCGGCTCAAGCGCCTTGCGGGCTTCGGCCCAGTCGA
The DNA here is from genome assembly GCA_020441995.1 of Rhodobiaceae bacterium. Taxonomy (GTDB): domain Bacteria; phylum Pseudomonadota; class Alphaproteobacteria; order Rhizobiales; family Tepidamorphaceae; genus JACKJK01. The sequence goes on along the minus strand of JAGRLC010000101.1, from coordinate 8,958 downwards.
GCGCCTCGATCGCCGCATTGGCGACGGCAACACGCGCTTCCTCGTTGTCGGGCGTTTTCGCCGCAAGCGCCTTTACGCGCTTCAGACGATCGCGCACCGAATCGCCGGAACGCGCATGCGCATAGACGGCGGCAATGTCGGGGTGAGGATTGGCGCGCCAGGCCTTTTCCAGCAGGCTGCTGGCCGGGCCCGTGCGGCCATCGCCCGCTAGAAGCCGCCCGGCGGCGGCGGCGGCGGGAACGAAGCCGGGGCTGAGCTTCACGGCTTCCTGCGCGGCGGCAAGCGCCGTTTCGGGGTCTTCTTCCTCAAGGGTCAGCGCCTTCGCTGTCAGCAGCACCGCCTTCAGGCGTTTGTTCTGCGACTTGTCGATCAGGCCGTTCGAGTGATTGCGTTCAAGCCGCTCGATCGCGCCATCCCAATTCTCTTCCGCAACCCGCGCCGCGAGCGCGGCCTCGGCCGCCCATCGCAGCGCCGGGGCGCGTTTCACGGCTTCGTCGGCAAAGCCCGCCGCCGCCGCCATGTCGCCCTGCCGCTCGGCTTCCACATAGAGGCCGTGCAGGCCGAGCAGCGCGGTCTGCGGGTCTTCCAGCATCGATTCGAACGCCGCGCGGGCGCTTGTCTTGTCGCCCGACAGCTGCGCCGACTGGGCTGTCAGAAGACCGACCAGCGGCTCTTCCGCCAGCAACTTGCGGGCCTGACGCGCCTGGGCCGCGGCAAGAGCGGGGTCGCCGGCGCCAATCGCAATCATGCCGCGCGACAGGGCTTCGTAACCGCGCACCTGACGGCGGCTGCGGAAATAGTCCGAAAGCGCGCGCGGTCCTTCGACGATCCAGCGGTAAATGGTCCAGATCAGGATCAGGATGCCGGTGAGCACGATCAGCCCCAGCATCATCGCCATAAGGCTGGTCTGGATCTCGTAACCCTGCCAGGTCATCACCACGCGGCCGGGCCTGTCGGCCAGCCATGCAACGCCGGCGCCAAGCGCCAGTACGCCGATCAGGTATGTCAGTACGCGAACCATGTAACCGGACCAGCCCCCTTCGCTGATGCTGTTCTCAAATCGACGTTACGATGCATTCTTCAGATCGGAAATGACCGAACGGCTGAATTCATTAATGGCAGCATCGACACGAACCTTGCCGGCCAGGGCCGTGCCCCAATCGCCGGCGGCTTCCTGGGCCGGTTGCGGCAGCGCCTGCCAGTCGGCAAGCGCCCCGGCAAGATCGCCATCGGCAAGCTTGGCCTCGATCCGCGCGACGATTGCTTCGGGGCTATCCCCGTCGATCGCGCCGACAGGGCGCACCGTGATGATGCCGCGGGCATTGTCGAACAGCCGCGCCAGAATGCCCGCATCGCTGCGCATGTTTACAGCCGACAGAATCTCCGGCAGTTTCTGAGAGAATTCCATCTCGAGCCCGCGCCGCGTCGCAACGCCCGTGGCCGCCGCGCCATCAAGTTCGCCCAGCACCGGCTCACCGGGAACGAGCGCGCGCAGCGCATCCAGCTCATCGGCAAAGGCGCCGCCACGGGAAATGGCGTCGCGTAAATCAGTCAGCGCCAGAACCTGCGCGGCTTCCGCGCTGCCCGCACCGCCGCCCGAACCGGATGCGGCGGAGGCAACACGTTCAGACAATGCGCTCATGCGGCTTTCAAGATCGGTGACCTTTGCGTCGAGCCCGTCGAGCCGTTCGGCGGATCCATCGGGCTGCGCCGCCTTCAATGCGGCAACATCGTCTTTCAGCGCCGCAATGGCGGCTTCGATGCCGGCAATGGCTTCCACGGACGCACCGTCAACGCCGCTGGCCGCCATGGCGTCCAGACGCGTCTTGAGGTCGCCTGCGGCGGCTTTCATGCCGGCCACATCCTGGCGCAGTGATTCGCGCTCCGCGGCGGCTGCCTTTTGCGCGGCGTCCAGCGTGCTGCGCAACTCTTCAAGTGCTGCCGGATCGTCCTTGCCGGCGTTGAGCGCAAGCTGCTGCTCAAGCGCGTCGAGCCGTGCGGTCAGTTCCGGCGGCACAGTCGCGGCGGGCGGTGAGGACCCGAAAAGCGAAGCGCCATAGCCAACCGCCAGCGCGACAACGGCGCCAAGCGCGCCTGCCCCGGCATAGCCCGCGAACTTGACCGCCTGCCCGGAATCAGGGCTTGCCGCCGCCGGTTTCGCCCGCTCGCGCTCCGCGGAAGGCTTCGGCTTTTCCTGCGAATCAGCACTTGCCGGCTTCGCGTCTTGCGGCGCGGCGGGTTTCTCCGCCTTCCCGGTCTTGGCGGAAGTTTCATCGAGCTTCGGCGCGTCTGACACCACGGCCTCTTTCACCTTTTCCGCTTTCAGGTCGATGGTCGGCGGCTTGACGGGATTGCTGCCGCGCCGGCCTCCGGGCTTGTTATCCGCCATGGGTTCCTCGTCAGCTTTCGCGCGGATGATACCGCGCATGTTTTATCCTCAAGCCCGCGATCCGTGTCCGCCGGCTGTGTCGAGAAGATCAAAGAGAGCCGATTCTTCAGGCAATTTCGCGACAGACACGCGCGTCGGCGTGACCGTTTCCGGTATCATAGCGGCGACGCTTTGCGAAAGACAAAGGAAACGGACCTTTGAATCCATGATTGCGTCCTGAATTTGCGCCGCGGCCGCGAAAAATGCCGATGCCGAACGCGCCGAATAAAACAGCACCGCATCGGCCGTGCCATCTGTCAAAGCCGCGCTGACCTGTGAAGGCAGGCCCGCAACCGCATTTGCGGCATATGCCGTCACCTGCGTCACGGAAAGACCTTGCCCCGACAATGCGCCCGCAAGGTCGCCCGCTGTCTCGCGCCCGCTGATATAGAGCAGCGGCCCCGCATGCGGATCCGCATCCTTGGCGATGAAACCGGCAAGCGCCTCCACGCCTGCCGCGTCCGGCGGCGTCACAACATCGCCAAAGCCCGCCTCGCGCGCGGCCTGCGCCGTACGTTCGCCGACAGCATAGATGCGGCGCTGCCGCCATGTCTCTTCTTCGCGATGGCCGCAAAGCGCGGCGGATAGAGCCCGCGCACCATTCACGCTGGTCACGGCAACGGCCTGAAAATCCTCATCCGGAAGAGCGAACGGCAGCATCCTGATCTCCAGCGCCGGGGCCAGCAGAACCTCATGACCAAGCGAAGCGAGCTTTCCCGCCGTTTCTCCAGCGTCCGCTTCTGGCCGTGTGAGAACAATGCGCACAGCGGACCTATCCATACGCCCTAACGGCGGCCATGAAATCCTCGCCGGCTTCACCAAGGACAATGCGGCCGGCTTCCCTGCCGAGCTTTTCCGCGTCGGCGCATGCGCCGTCGAGCCGGGTTTCAACAACACGGCTTCCGTCCGGCATGGCCACCAGCCCGTGCAGGCTGAGCGCCCCGTCGCCCGCGCGCGCGAGCCCCGCTATCGGCGTACGGCAAGACCCGTCGAGCAGACCGAGAAAAGCGCGTTCAGCCGTCAGTTCGGCTCGCGCGGATGCATTGTCGATGGCCGACATAAGCATGGCGGTGCGCTCATCGCCGACGCGGCTTTCCACACAGACGCAGCCCTGGCCGAGCGCGGGAGGGAAGGTTTTGACGTCGAGCAATTCAGTGACGTTTGCCTCAAGCTGGAGCCGCTTCAGGCCGGCATAGGCCAGCAGCGTCGCATCGACCTCGCCGCTGGCGAGCTTGTAGAGGCGGGTGCCGACATTGCCGCGGAAATTGATCACCCTCAGGTCGGGCCGTATCCGACGGATCAACGCCTGCCGCCGCAATGAAGCCGAACCGACCACGGCACCTTTCGGCAATTCCATCAGCCGGTCGGCGCGCGGTGACAGGAAAGCATCGCGCACGTCCTCGCGCGTCAGAAAGGCTGACAGCTCCAGCCCTTCGGGCAGTTCGGTCGGCATGTCCTTGGCCGAGTGTACCGCGATATCGATCGCGCCGGCGAGCAGCGCGTCTTCGATTTCCTTCGTGAACAGGCCCTTGCCGCCCACTTCGGACAGTGGACGGTCCGTGATCCGGTCGCCGGAGGTGCGGATGATGTCGATGCTGATATCTTCGCGGGAAACGCCGTGAACACGGCACAGTTCATCGCGCGTATGTTCGGCCTGCCACAGGGCAAGCGCGCTGCCGCGGGTTCCGATTCGCAGGAATAGAGGCTTTCGCACCAGGGCCCTAAAACTCTTTTTATTGCTGGTTGGCACACACAGTCCCGGATGACTATAGAAGACGCGGCCGCCACCGCGAACCCTGTGACGGCGCTTTGTTGAACGTAAGCCGCTGATTGCGGCAGAACCGGTTAAGCCAGAATGAATGTTCTTGGAATCGAGACAAGCTGCGATGAAACCGCCGCCGCGGTGGTGCGGCGCGATGCGGATGGGCGCGGCGAAATCCGTTCCAGCGTCGTCTTGTCGCAGATCGAGGAGCATTCCGCCTTCGGCGGGGTCGTGCCGGAAATCGCCGCCCGCGCCCATGTCGAGGCGCTGGACCGGATTATTGCAGCGGCGCTGCATGACGCCGGACTGGAGCTGAAGGACGTCGATGCGGTCGCGGCGACGGCCGGCCCGGGCCTGATCGGCGGGCTGATTGTCGGCCTGACCAGTGCCAAGGCGCTCGCATGGGCCAGCGGCAAGCCGCTATTCGCGATCAATCATCTGGAAGGCCACGCGCTAACTGCGCGGCTGACCCATAATATCGCCTTTCCCTACCTGCTGCTGCTGGTGTCCGGCGGACATACACAGCTCGTCGCCGTTCATGGTGTCGGGCGTTATGAACGCCTCGGCACCACGATAGACGATGCGGCGGGCGAAGCCTTCGACAAGACCGCCAAGCTGCTGGGGTTGGGCTATCCCGGCGGCCCCCGCGTTGAACAGCGCGCCGGCAATGGTGACCCATCCCGCTTCGACCTTCCGCGCCCGTTGAAAGGGCGCAAGGGTGCCGATTTCTCTTTCGCAGGCCTGAAAACGGCCGTTCGTCTCGCGGCCGAGGCCGCAAGCCCGCTCACCGAAAAGGATGTCGACGACCTTGCCGCCGGTTTCCAGCAGGCGGCTGTCGATTGTCTCGCCGACCGCACCCGCAACGCGCTGGTCGGTTCCACCGTAACAAGGTTCACCGCCCTGGTCGCCGCCGGAGGCGTCGCCGCCAACAGGGCCGTCGCAAACGCGCTGCAACGCATTGCCGGTGAAAACGGCCTGCCCCTCGTTCTGCCGCCGCTGGCATTGTGCGGTGACAACGCGGCGATGATCGCCTGGGCCGCGGCCGAGCGCATGAGCCTTGCGCCATCGGCTACAGGCTGGAGCGGCGATACCGGGCACCCGGCACTGGCGCGCTGGCCGCTCGACACACTCGCGCCGCCGCAGGCCCTGGCATGAACAGGATCGGGATCATAGGCGCGGGTGCGTGGGGAACAGCTCTCGCGACAATAGCGCGGCGGACCGGCGCGGACGTGATAATCTGGGGCCGCAATACGCGAACCATAGACGCCATCAATACGCAGCACTGCAACACGGCGCGCCTACCGGACATCGCACTCGATCCCGCAATACGCGCAACAGCCAACCCGGCCGACCTTGCCGACTGTTCGATGCTGTTGCTGGCGGCCCCCGCACAGCATCTGCGCAATGTCTGCGGGTTCTTTGTCATGCACGTCCGCAACGGCACCCCTGCGCTCATCTGCGCCAAGGGCATTGAGCGCGAGACCGGCATGATGATGAGCGCGGTCGTTGCGCAAGCCCTGCCGCAGGCCCGCATCGCCGCGTTGTCGGGGCCAAGCTTCGCAGCCGATGTGGCGCGTGGTCTGCCCACCGCGGTTACCCTGGCATGCGAAGACGAGGTTCTCGGCACGGAACTTGTGGAGACCATCGGAACCACCAGCTTCCGTCCCTATTTCACCGACGATGTCATCGGTACGGAGATCGGCGGCGCGGCCAAGAACGTTCTGGCGATCGCCAGCGGCATCGTTTCCGGAAAGGGATTGGGCGCAAGCGCCGGTGCGGCGCTGACAACGCGCGGCTTTGCCGAACTCGCCCGTCTCGGCCTTGCGCTGGGCGCGCGGCCTGAAACGCTTTCAGGGCTTTCAGGGCTCGGCGACCTCATCCTGACATGTGGCAACCTGCAATCGCGCAACATGGCGTTCGGCCATGCGCTTGGCGCCGGCAAGAGCGTGCGCGAGGCAACCGATGCATCGAGCGCGGTCAGCGAAGGTATCTGGACGGCCAGGGCGCTTGTCGCGATGGCGGACGGGCTTGGCGTCGAAATGCCGATTGCGCGCGCCGTTGACGATGTGCTTTCCGAACGCATGTCTGTAGAGGATGCGATACGCTCGCTGCTTGCCCGGCCGTTCCGTTCCGAACGCGGCTGATTGAATACAGCGCAGCTGACACCGAGGAGATAACCAGATGTTTTTTGCAGCCCTGTGCCTCGACAAGCCGGATGGACTTCCGATCCGCATGGAAACCCGCCCGGCCCACCTTGAACATCTCAAGGCCCATGCAAAGCAGATTCGCGTCGCCGGTCCCTTGTTGAAAGACGATGGCGAGACGCCAAAAGGAAGCCTCCTGATCATCGAGGCCGGTACCATCGAGGCGGCCCAGGCCATCGTCGACGCAGACCCCTACGCAAAGGCCGGATTGTTCTCTTCGGTGACGATTTCCCCGTGGAAATGGGTCATCGGCAATCCGGATGCCTGAACGCACACGCATAGAGATACGCAGATGAATTACTGGCTTTTCAAATCGGAGCCTTTCAAGTGGTCGTGGGAGATGCAGAAGGCCCGCGGTGAAAAGGGCGAGGAATGGGACGGCGTGCGCAACTATCAGGCGCGCAACAACATGCGCGCCATGAAGCTGGGCGACCGTGGTTTCTTCTATCACTCCAATGAAGGCCTCGAGATCGTCGGCATTGTCGAGGTCTGCAAGGAAGCCCACCCGGACTCGACCACCGACGATCCGCGCTGGGAGTGCGTCGACATCAAGGCGGTCCGCGATATGCCCCGTCCGGTAAGCCTCAAGGAAATCAAGGCGACACCGGAACTTCAGGACATGTCGCTGGTCACCTCGATGCGCCTGTCGGTCCAGCCTGTCACCGAAGACGAGTGGAAATTCGTCTGCAGGATGGGCGGACTGGACGACGCATGAGCCGCAACGCGGCGCCGCCATCGGATGTACCGGAGGCAATCGGCCCCGATGCGGCGTCCCGGCAGGACTTCATCCACGCCAATACCGCAGTCCTCGTTCCCCCGCACGTGCCCGAATTGCGCCTGCATCTCGCCAGCGAGGCTTTCGGCCTGTGGCACAGGACCGAAGAGGAGCTGCAGCGAATCGGTCTGCCGCCGCCCTATTGGGCTTTCGCCTGGGCCGGCGGACAGGCGCTTGCGCGTTACCTGCTCGACAACCCGGACACCGCGCACGCAAAACCGGTGATCGAGATCGGCACCGGCTGCGGCATTGCCGCGATTGCGGCGGCCATATGCGGAGCCGGGTCCGTGATTGCATATGACATCGACCCGTTCGCCGTGATTGCCGCGAAGATGAACGCTTCCCTGAACGGGGCTGAGCTAGACGTGCGCCTCGCGGACCCGGCCATGCCGCCCGCAAACCTGGTTGCGGGGTTTGCCACCCCCTCGCTGATCCTGATTGGCGACCTTTTCTATGAACGCGGGCTCGCCGCCGACATGAGAGAGCTTGCCTTTCAGGCAACAAATGACGGCCATACGGTTCTGGTTGGCGATCCCTCCCGCGCCTATCTGCCCGGCACTGGCGAACTGAAGGAAATCGCCTGCTACGAAGTCCCCGTCACCCGCGCGCTTGAAGATGCCGAAATACGGCGAACCCGGGTATTCCGCTTCATATGCTGATCGCGTAATTGCGATTTCTGTCCTGCCGGCGGCAGTGCTAGCCTTGCGCGCAGCAGCCGTTTGTGGAGGGGAACATGGCGTTCGCCGGCTTGAACTACCTTGCAATACTCGTCGCGGCGATCACCGCATTCGCCACCGGCGCGGTCTGGTACGGCATCCTGGGAAACCGCTGGCTTGCGGCCCTCGGCAAGACCAGGGACGAGATGAAGCCGACACCGCTTCCCTTCGTCATCGCCTTTGTCGCCGAGCTGATCATGGCCTTCGTTCTCGCCGGGATCATCGGCCATATGGGCGAAGTCACAATCCACATCGGCATCATGTCGGCGCTGTTCGTCTGGGCCGGCTTCGTCGCCACGACGGTTGTCGTCAACAACGCCTATCAGGGCACGCCCTGGTCGCTGCCGCTGATCGATGCCGGGCACTGGCTTGCGGTTCTGCTTGTCATGGGGCTCGTCATTGGCGCGTTCGGGGTTTGAGCACGCTTAAGTGTAAGGACTTAACGCCAAAGTCGTACCCGTCCGCCGTTGCCGTAAGGGGCATTTGTTGCGCATAATCAATAACAAACAACGCCTTCGTTCTTCAAAATCAGTGCGAAGGGGTGGTTTTGGTTGTGCTTGTATGTTGCCCTGATGCGCGTCAGGTCGGGACAACCGGCGGAAAACCAACAATCATGGGCGTGTAAGCCGCATCAGACGGCGTCGGGAGGTAAAGTCACATGGAGCAGCATGTTTATCCGGTCTCGGACGACTGGGCGAAAAAAGCCTGGGTCGACAACGACAAATATCTGGAAATGTACAAGGCGTCCGTAGCCGATCCGGAAGCATTCTGGGCCGAGCACGGCAAGCGCCTTGACTGGATCAAGCCCTACACCAAGGTGAAGAACACCAATTACGGCTATCCCGATGTCTCGATCAAATGGTTTGAGGACGGCACGCTGAACCTGTCGGCCAACTGCATCGACCGGCATCTCGACAAGCGCGGCGATCAGGTCGCCATCATCTGGGAGGGCGACGACCCCAAGGACGATGCGAAGATCACCTACCGCCAGCTTCATGAACACGTCTGCAAGCTCGCCAACGTGTTCAAATCGAACGGCGTGACCAAAGGTGACCGCGTCACCATCTACATGC
>JAGRLC010000016.1 GCA_020441995.1 Rhodobiaceae bacterium | reverse complement strand
AGCGAGGCATAGCGCGGCTCGTTGAGGCGCAGGTCCGTGGTGACGATTGCCGGCATCTTCAATTCCAGGCTCTGAAGGCCGCCGTCGATCTCGCGCGTCACATTCAGCTTGTCGCCGCTGACCTCGATCTTGGAGGCGAAAGTGCCCTGCGCCCAGCCGAGCAGTGCCGCCAGCATCTGGCCGGTTTGATTGGCGTCATCGTCGATCGCCTGCTTGCCGAGGATAACCAGACCCGGCTCTTCCTCGCCCACGATCCCTTTGAGGATCTTGGCGACGGCCAGCGGTTCGGTCGTCACATCGGTCTTGACCAGGATGCCGCGGTCGGCGCCCATGGCAAGCGCTGTGCGGATCGTTTCCTGAGCCTGCTGCGGCCCGACGGAGACGGCGATGATCTCGCTCGCGACGCCTTTTTCCTTCAGGCGAATGGCTTCTTCGACAGCGATTTCGTCGAAGGGATTCATGGACATCTTCACGTTGGCCAGGTCGACACCGGAACCATCCGCCTTGACGCGGATTTTCACGTTGTAATCGACGACCCGTTTCACCGGGACGAGTACTTTCATCTGCTGCGCTCAGCTCCCTCGAGATAGCACCTGAGTCATTAACTCAGAAAGTCATGGGCTCATAAAAGAGATGGAATTCGCTTGTATCCTTGAGACGGCGAATTGGCGGCAAGCGACTGTGTCAGCGCGCTTGAGAGAGCAGATAACCCGCTCTTTGCACGGCTACTTGTCTCATTTTGCCATTTCAATCGCCAAATCCGTCACCTTTATGAGTTCACGGCCCAATGCCGCATTCGCATATCGTCCGCCCGCATTGTGCGCTGCGACGAAACGTGAGGCGGGACCGTAGTCGTCCGCCCGAAGCGTTGTCAACGCCGACAAACGGCAGAATCGTCAGCCAAGCCCGCGATCGAACAGCGGCACTCCGGGGCGCCGCATCACAACGATGAGAATGGCCCCAGCCAGTGCGCCGCCCACATGGGCCCACCAAGCCACCTGCTCGTCGAGCGCAAAGGCGATCGAGACGAACTGCATGATGATCCATCCGCCCAGAACGTAGAGGGCTGGAATGCGCAGCGGCAGGCGTCCCAGAAGGAGGATCCAGACGCGCACGCGCGGATGCAGAACGAGGTAGGCGCCGATGACACCGGCGACCGCACCGCTGGCGCCGATCAGGGGAGATTGCGACTGTGGCGCGATGAGCAGATGGGCGATGCCCGCCGCCGCTCCGCACAGCAGGTAGAAGGCGAGAAACCGCATGTGCCCGAGCGCGTCCTCGACGTTATCGCCGAAAACCCAGAGAAACAGCATGTTGGATATCAAATGCATCCAGCTTCCATGCAGGAACTGGTATGTGAACAGCGTCATGATATCGGGCGCGCCGAAGATGTCCGGCGGCAGCTCGACATAGTCATTGAACAGCGCCGGCGTCATGCCGAAGCCGTAAGCCGTTGCCTCCATGCCTTGCAGGACAGCGCCGGACATGAAGACGAAATGGATGAGCGTGTTCAATACGATCAGGCTGACCGTCACATACTGGAACGGGACATGACGAAGCGTGTTGGCATCGTGAAGCGGAATGAACATGCGCCGGCCGGAATTGCTTTGAGCACCCGGTAACGGACTTGGCGCTCTTATCCTAGAGGGTCGAATATCAGCCCTTTTAGGCGCGATGCGTCACATTGTCACCGGAAAAACCTTTGCCGGTTTCCGAAACGCCTTACCGGTTTGCGCCGGGCACCCACAGCACATCGCCCCGGCCCTTGCCATTGGCCCAGCGCGCGGCGACGAACAGCAGGTCGGACAGCCGGTTGATGTAGCGCATGGCCGCATCGCTGACGTGTTCGCCCTGGGCAACCGCCAGCTCGGTCATCAGCCGCTCGGCCCGGCGCGCGATGGTGCGGGCCAGGTGCAGGTTGGCGGCAGCGGCCGTTCCACCGGGCAGGATGAAGGATTTCAGGGGCTGAAGATCGGCGTTGAGCCCGTCGATCTCGCTTTCTACCCGCTCCACCTGGCTCGATACGATGCGCAGCGGTTCGTAGCCGAGGTCCTTGCCGGTGTCGGGTGTGCAAAGGTCGGCGCCAAGGTCGAACAGGTCGTTCTGGATGCGGGCGAGGATTTCATCGAGGCGGGCCAGCTCCGCGTCCTGCGCGGTGGATAGCCTTGCCATGCCGATCGCCGCGTTGGCCTCATCGACCGTTCCATAAGCGGCGACACGCAGATCGTATTTCTTGCGCCGCTGGCCGTCACCGAGACCGGTCGTGCCGTCGTCGCCGGTGCGCGTGTAGATCTTGTTGAGACGGACCATGGCTTTGTGCCCCGCGTTTGCCGGCAGGTTACCCCCGAGCGAAATAGACCGCCGTCATGGCGATGACAATGGCGATGAACTGCAGGATCACCCGCCAGCGCATGAGTTTCTGCGAGGTGTTGGAGCTGCCGCCGCGCATCATGTTCCACAGGCCGGCCAGCAGAACGACGGATACCGCGGCGAGTGCGATTGGGAGGATGTAATTGGAAAGCAGGGGCATCGTTTTGCCTTTCAGCGGGTCATACCGGCGAATTGAGGCCGACAATCGCCAGATTGAGCGCGCTGGCGAAGGACGCCCATAACATATAGGGCACGAGCAGCAGACCCGCGGCGCGGTCGATGCGCCAGAATGCCGCGATGGTCCAGACGATCATGATCACCAGTACGGCGATAACGGCGAGTCCCAGCCGTGGACTTTGCATTGCGAAGAACGCGAATGACCACGCCACGTTGACGGCGAGGTGGGCGGCGTAAATCAGCAGTGCCGTTCTTATCCGCCGCGCGGAGGCGTCCGATATCCAGATGCGCCAGGCGGCAATTGCCATCATGGCGTAGAGGATCGTCCAGACGATCGGGAAAGCCGCGTTTGGCGGTGTCCATTCAGGCTTGTGCAGGGTCGCGTACCAGCCGTCTATGTTCGGCGCCGTCGCCAGCGACCCAAGGCTCGCCGCAGCAAAGGCGAGGGCCAGGGAAACCGCCAGCGCGATCACGTTTCGTATGTTCATGCTGTCAGGTTTCCTTGTCCGAAAGCCACCGCAGCAATGCCAGCATCATGCCGGTCGGCAGGATGCGCTTGAGAAAGCTGAGGGCATGGGTCGGAACGGTGACGTTGTAGCGCATCCTGGGGTTTGGCGATTCGATCGCGTGAACGAGTTTTTCCAGCACGGCCTCAGGACCGAGCTTGAGGCGCGACTGGCTGCCGCCGCGCTTCAGGAACTCGAGACGGCGGCGATAGACGTCCGCATGGGCGGAATTTTCGATGTCGACGTTTTGAGCGAAAGCGGCTGTTGCGTTCTTCGCGAAATTCGTGGCGATCGGTCCCGGATCGATCAGGCTGACGCGGATGCCCGAATCCCAGAGCTCGTGGCTGAGCGTTTCGCTGTAGCCCTCAAGCGCATACTTCGATGCCGTGTAGGGTCCCCGGTATTTCATGGCGATGAAGCCGAGCACCGAGCCGCAATTGACGATGCGTCCGGCGCCTTGTTTGCGCATGACCGGGATGACCCGCCGCGTCAGATCGTGCCAGCCGAGGAAATTCGCCTCAAGCTGCGCCCGCATGACTTCCGGCGTGATGTCTTCGATTGCGCCGGGCTGGCCATAGGCGCCGTTGTTGAACAGCACGTCGAGCTTGTTTCCGGTCGCCTTCAGGACGTGGCCGATGGCCTGTTCGATGCTTGCGGGGTCGCTGTAATCGAGGCGGACAGCCTCCAGGCCTTCGGCTGACAGCCGCTCGACGTCTCCGGGTTTACGGGCCGCGGCGAAGACGCGCCAGCCGCGCTGCTTCATTGCGTGCGCACAGGTGTAGCCGATGCCGGTTGAACAGCCTGTGATCAAAATCGTGCGCGGGGCGGATGCGTGACGGGATGATGTGTCCATGCCATCGCCCTAAAGTCCCTTGCAGGCGGATACAAGTGAAGAATTGAGCCGGCGCAGGCGAAGAATCGGGGCGCAAGACGTGAAGTCCTTTGCCAGCCGCGCCGGTGCTGGTACTCTTGACGACGCGTCAACTGCCGTCCGGAGGATACGAATGATATCCCTTTTTCGTGCGTTCGCTCATAGCTTTGCGATGCCCCGTGCTGTCCGCGCTTTTCTCGCAATACTGATGCTCATGCTTGCTGCCGGCCTGCCGGCCCCGGTGCTGGCCCAGACAGACACAGCCGCTGATCAGCCTGCCGCCAGCGAGGAGATCGATCCTTTCCGCGAGGAAATCCTGACGATCATCGCGCAGCGGACCGGGGGCGGCGGCGAGGACAGACACCTGTCCACCATCGCGGATTACTATTCCGATCCGTCCAACCCGGCCTTGTGGGTGGAAAACGGTGCGGTCAACGACAAGGCGCGCACCATGGTCGAGATTCTGAAGACGGCGTATCTCGATGTTCTCGATCCAGACGACTACAACGCGGATACGCTGGCAAGCCAGCTTGGCGCTTCGCTCGTTCCCGATCTGGCTCAGCTGGAGGTGGGACTGTCGCTGTCGCTGCTCGACTATACAAGGCATCTTGCGGCAGGGCGCGTCGAACCCTCGAAAGTCAACGCGGAACTGGCGATCTTTCCGAGTGTGCCCGATCCGATGCTCGTGCTTCTGGGCGTTCAGGGCGCAACCGACATGGTTGCCTACGCAACGCTCGGATACGAACCGTCGACGCCGCAATATCAGCGCCTGCGCACCGCGCTTGCCGTTTTCCGGCAGCTTGCGGCGGTCGGTGGCTGGCCGCAGGTTCCCGGCGGGCCGACGCTCAAGGAAGGCATGACCGATCCACAGCGTGTGCCGGTTCTGCGCAAGCGGCTGGAAGTCGCCGGTTTCATGCGTCAGGGAGCCCATAGCGGCGATGTCTTCGATGGCGCCCTTGTCGAAGGCCTGAAGGTGTTCCAGGAGCGTCACGGCCTTGAAATCGACGGGGCCGTCGGGCCCAACACGCTGGCGGAGCTGAATGTCACCGCCGAACAGCGCGTGCGCCAGATCGAGATCAACATGGAGCGGCGGCGCTGGATGGAGGACAAGCCCGGCGACTTCTACATCTTCGTCAATCTCGCCGACCAGTTCCTGAAAGTCGTTGAACGCCGTCCGGACCGTGAGCACACGATCCACACGGCCCTGACCGTTGTCGGCAAGCAGTTCCACCGGACGCCGGTGTTTTCCGAAACGATGAAATACATCGTCATCAATCCGAGCTGGAACGTGCCGTTCTCGATCGCCACCAAGGAATATCTGCCCAAGCTCAAGCAGAATCCCGGCGTTCTGGCCGCGCAGAATATCCGCCTACTGGCGGATGGCCGCGATGTCGATCCCTATTCGATCAACTGGGCATCGGTGACGCCGCGCACGTTCCGCTGGCAGCTGCAGCAACGCCCGGGAAAGAACAATGCACTTGGCGAGGTCAAGTTCATGTTTCCCAACCGCTTCAACGTCTACATCCATGACACCCCGTCCAAGGGTCTGTTCTCGCAAGCCTCGCGGGTGTTCTCGCACGGCTGCATCCGTGTCCAGAATCCCTTCGATCTGGCCGATGTCATCCTCGGCCGGCAGGGCATGAGCCACAAGGAAATCCAGCAGATCAAGGATACCGGCTCGGAACGGATCGTGCGGCTGAAGGAGCCGATCCCGGTGCATATCAACTACCTCACTGCCTGGGTGAACAAGGATGGCACCGTGCATTTCCGCCGCGATGTGTATGGCCGCGATGCCGCGCTGGACAAGGCCCTGACGGAATTGCGGCAGCGGGGCAGCTGAGCCCCGGTTGCTTCTGGCGCATGGCCGCGTTGCGGCCATGCGCTTGACTTGCGCGTATAAAATGCGCTTTCCGGCATGACCCGCCGCTTGCAAGGCGGCAAGCGCGGAAGCCGTTTATGGGATCATGGATCGTCTCTCTTGAAGGAACGCCGGCCGGCGGAACCATGGCGCTGGTCCTGGTTCTGATTTCGGCTGTTTCGCATGCCCTGTTCGGCGTCATATCCAAGGGCGGCGTCGATCCCTACATCAACCGCGGCGCAATCAACATCGCCTATTCCCTGATGACGCTGCCGTTCGCGCTGTTCGTGCTGCCGATGCCGACGCCTGAGATGTGGGCGGTCCTTGGCCTGAGTTTCCTCGTCCATCTGGCTTACGAACTTTTCCAGGCGCGCGCTTTTTCGAAGGGCGCGTTCACGCTGGTCTATCCGGTCGCTCGGGGCACCGGGCCGCTCGCGACCTCACTGCTGGCGTTCGTGGTGTTTTCCGAACACCTCTACCCCATGCAGTGGCTTGGCCTGCTGATCCTGTCGGGTGCGATCTTCGGCCTTGCGCTGGTCAACTACCGTGGCTTCCGGCATGACATCATCGCCAGCCAGGGGTTTTCGGCGGCCATCCTGGCCGCGCTCGGAACGGGGCTCATGCTGGCGGTTTTCATGATCGTTGACGCCAAGGGCACCCGGATGGCGGAAAACCCCCTGACCTTCATCGCGTGGTTCTTCGTTCTGGGGGCTTTCGGCACGCCGTTCTTTTCCGTGATGCGCTGGCGCTACCGGGAGCGCAAAGGCCTGCCGCTGCCGGACCCGAAAAGGCTTGCCATGCGCGCCGTCATCGGCGCGGTTGTGGCGCTGACGACGTTCGGTGCGATGATGGTTGCCACGCGGCTTGCCAAGCTCGGCGAGATTGTTTCCCTGCGCGAGACGTCGATCATCTTCGCCGCCATCTTCGGCATGGTGTTTTTCCGCGAACGGCTCGACCGGCCAAAGCTGATCCTGATCGTGCTGATCGCCACCGGCGCGATGATCGTTCAGCTCGGCGGGTAATCTCTAATTCCAACGCAATTCCGGACGGAAAACCGCTTACACTTTTCCCGGAATTGCCTGCTTAGTCGAGCAGTCTGCGCGCAATGACCTGCGCCTGAATTTCAGCAGCGCCTTCAAAGATGTTGAGGATGCGTGCGTCGCACAGAACGCGGCTGACCGGATATTCCAGCGCGAAGCCGTTGCCGCCGTGGATCTGCAGCGCGTTGTCGGCGTTGGCCCATGCGACACGGGCGCCGAGCAGCTTCGCCATGCCGGCTTCCAGATCGCAGCGGTGGCCGAGATCCTTCTCGCGGGCGGAGAAATAGGTCAGCTGCCGGGCGGCCATGATTTCGGCCGCCATCATCGCCAGCTTGTCGGAAATGCGGGGGAAGGCAACAATGGCTTTCCCGAACTGGATGCGTTCCATGGCGTAGCGCAGGCCAAGGTCGAGAGCTGCCTGGGCAACGCCGACGGCGCGCGCCGCCGTCTGGATGCGGGCGCTCTCGAAGGTCTGCATGAGCTGCTTGAAGCCCTGACCTTCCTCAAGCCCGAGCAGGTTGGCCGCCGGCACCTCGAAGCCATCGAAGGAAATATCGAATTCCTTCATGCCGCGATAGCCGAGAACCTCGATCTCACCGCCGGTCATGCCCTCGGCGGGGAAGGGGTTGGCGTCGTCGCCGCGCGGCTTGGTTGCCAGAAACATGGACAAGCCGCGATAGCCCTTCTCGTCCGGGTTGGTGCGCGCCAGCACGGTCATCAGGTCGGCGCGGACCGGATGGGTGATCCATGTCTTCTGGCCGGTGATCTTGTAAGTGTCGCCGTCGCGCACGGCGCGGGTCTTCAGCGAGGCAAGGTCGGAGCCCGTGTTGGGTTCGGTGAAGACGGCTGTCGGGACGATCTCGCCCGAGGCGATTTTCGGCAGCCACTCGGCTTTCTGTTCGTCTGTGCCGCCGCCGAGGATCAGTTCCGCCGCGATCTCCGAACGGGTGCCGAGCGAGCCGACGCCGATATAGGCGCGTGACAGTTCCTCGGAAACGACGCACATGGATTCCTTGCCCAGTCCCAGCCCGCCGAATTCTTCCGGGATCGTCAGGCCGAACACGCCGAGTTCGGCCATGCTCTCGATGATCTCCATCGGGATATAGGCATTGGCGAGGTGCCATTCGTGCGCGTGCGGCACCACTTCGGCCTGGCCGAAGCGGCGCATTTCATCGCGGATGGCTTCCATGGTCTCGTCGAGACCGGCATCGCCGATGGTCACCGCGCCGTCCTGCTGGCACATGCGTTCGGCAAGGCTTGCGCGTGTCTCGGGCGTGTTGCGGGTGGCGATCAGCTCCTCGACATCGGCGGTCAGGAAGGCCGAGCGGGCATCTTCGCCCAAACCCATGTCGGACAGGCGGACGATTTCCACCTGGCTCATCGGGATGCCGCCGGCGATCTGGCTTGCATATTCGGCAGCCGCAATGCCCGTGACGAGGTCTTCGGCTACACCAAAGCGGCCTTCCCCTGTCATGCGCGCGGCATATTCGCCAAGCTGCGTCAGGGCATGAGCGTAGGTCGCATACCAGGCAAAGCCGTGGGCGGCGCGCTGTTCGGCCTCCAGTTTGGCGTTGTCGATCTTGCCTTCGCTGAGTACGCGGGCGCGGACCGCTTCACGCGCCAGCGCGACCAGATCGCGCGCGCTTTCGGCGGCGCTGCGGATCAGGTCCGGCGTTGTTTTGCCGGTGTTGCGTGTGTCTTCGGCGAGGCTCATGGCTTATGTCCGCTACAGGTTTTCAGGGTTCCGGGACATTTCCGGCTTTCGCCGGTTCCCGAAATTTTTGTTGGTGCCGTAATTCCGGACGCAAAACCGGTATCCACTTTTGCCGGAATTGCCCTGTCCCTGACTTTACCCGCAATGCTGCACTGCGCAATGCACCTTTGGCTCAATATCGCATTTGCGAAGTCAGCTGCGCTGGGCAAAGGCCACGCCGGCAAGGGTGACGACGCCGCCGAGAATTTGCACCGGGGTCAGGACCTCGCCGAAAAGAGCCCATGCGATTACGCTTGTGACCGCAGGTACAAGGAACATGAGCGAAGCGGCCTTTGTGACGGCTCCCGTACGCAGGAAATAGATGTATAGCGAGAAGGCGCCGAACGACAATACGACGACCGCCCAGGCGAGCGAGGCGAGATAGACGGGATGCGTGACAAGGCGCAGCGGCTCAAGCACCAGCATGAACGGCATGACGATCAGCGCGCCGCCGATATACTGGTAGAAGTTGGCGACCGTCATGCGGTCTTTGGCAACGAACATGCGCTGGTAGAAGCCGCCGGCGATCAGTGCGGTGAGACCGACCAGCGACACGGTGATTGGAACAAGCGTGAAGCCGGCGGCGCCAAGTTTTGGCGAAAGCGTCAGGGTGACGCCGAAAAGGCTGATGGCTAGGCCCATCCACTGGCGTATGGCGACACGCTCTCCGAGCAGGGGGCCGGCGAGGACGGCGGTGAAGATCGGCGCCGTTGATTGAATCAGCGCGGCGATCCCCGCCGGCATTCCCGACGTGACGGCGAAGAAGACGCACCCGAGATAGATACCGTGCAGCAGCATGCCCGCGACGAGGTTGTGCCCGACCGCGCGCCACCCAATGAGAATCGTGCCTCGTTTCCACGCCACGGCCCCTGCGAACAGCACGGCCGTGAGGGCAAAGCGCGCGAAGACGAATGTCAGCGGTTCGTCGAACGGGGCCTGGGCGCGCGCCGTGATGAAGCCGGTCGACCAAAGCAGGATGAAGAGCACGGAAAGTGCTGCCGGCGGCGCGGCGGTCGGCTGTTCGTGTTTTCCGGCTTGTGAAGCCATTTCCATCTCCTGCCGGACTCTGCCGTCCCGGTCGTGGGCGCGCCCGAAGTCTGCGCGAACCTATATGGAAGGCAGGTGCGGGAGTACCCCAAAATCGCGCATGGACATGATGCCGGGCGGGAGGACACGAACGTGAAAAGGGCGCGTCCGATGCGAACGCGCCCTTGTACCTTTTGCCGGTGATGCCGCGTCAGGCGACGGATGCGCCGTTCGATTCGCCGTCTTCGCGCTTCAGCCGGGTCGAGGCGCGCTCGATGAGAGCATTCAGCCGGTTCAATGCCGACTCATATGCATCATCGCTCGTCTCCGCCGTTCCCGATGGTGCGGCCGCGTCGTAGTCCTCTTCCGGTGCCAGATTGACCGGCGCCGGTTTCCTGGCCGCGGCCGGTTTGGGCGCGGAGGCTTCCGACAGGGCCGCCGCAACGGCTTCAACAGCGGTCTCATCGCTGGAGAAAACATCAGCTTCGGGTTTACCGGCGGGCTCATCGGTTTGCGAATCCCCGCCTGCACCGATGTCATCGGCCAGCGCTTCGGCCAGAAAAGCCTCTTCGTCCGCCAGAACCTCGTCCGGCATGTCTTCCGCAGAAGGTGTGTCCGCAGCAGGTGTTTCCTCAACCATGGCGGCCACCGGGGTCTCCTCGGCGGCTTCAGCCGCTTCCGGCTCCCCATCCTGTGCCGCAACCGGTTCCGCTTCGGCGGTTTCGGGTTCGCTGACGGGTTCTTCCGCCGAGGCCGGTTCAACGGCGGCCGGTTTTTCCGCGCCGGCGCTGGCCATCACCAGCACATCGGGTTCAGCATCGTCAGCGTCCGTTTCCGTTTCGACGACGGATTCATCGGCAAGCTGGATTTCCTCGCGGGCCGGCTCTTCTGCCGGCGGCGGTTCAGCCGCCGGCTCGGGAGGGGCGGCCTCGATATCTTCGTCAGCCTCGGCGTCCTCGTCGTCGCTCTTTGCCTGGGGGCTGGCCGGAGGCGCCATGGGCGTGTCGCTCGCGTCAAGCCGCCCGAGCATCTCGTCGAGTTCCAGAAGAACCTTGAAATCCGAGTTCTGCGTCAGCTTGCGGTAGGCCGCCGCCCGCAGGTTGCGCAGCTGGTCAATCAGTTCGCTCATGATCCGCGTCTCCTCGTTTTCGCGGTACGCCAAATACGCAACGCGCGTGACCTGTGATCGGTTGTCCGCCGGGTGGCGCCTTCTCGCTCATGAGAGCTTTTCCGGCGCATGCATCCGCGACCCGACCGGCCAATCTTGCCGAAAATATGGTTCCTGCCGGTCCCGAAGCAGGGGATCCAGACGCAGGGGTATGACTCCAGGCCGCATTTTTGCCGGAGCCGGATTTTCAGCAAAATCCGCACGATCATATTAACCGTTCCTTTACCTTAGCGAAGGCACGCGCCCTCGCCAAGGTAAACGGTTCACCGCGCGCAATTGTGGTTAACGCGGAAAGCCCGGCAGCGTCAGCTCTTGGTCGCCTCGATCACGTCATCGAGGGTTTTCAAGCCCGTTACCGGGGCATTGACGAGAACGGCCATGTTTCCCGGCGCGTGCTGGTTTTTCCACATCATCGTGTGCGCCTTGGGGATTTGCTCCCATGGAAACACTTCGGACATGCATGGGTCGACGCGGCGGTCCATGACGAAGCTGTTGGCCTCGCTGGCCTGTTTCAGGTGGGCGAAATGCGATCCCTGAATGCGTTTCTGGCGCATCCAGACGTAACGTGCGTCGAAGGTGATGTTGAAACCCGTGGTGCCGGCGCAGAACACCACCATGCCGCCGCGCTTCACCACAAGGCATGAAACCGGGAAGGTTGCCTCTCCGGGGTGTTCGAAGACAATGTCGACGTCGTTGCCCTTGCCGGTGATGTCCCAG
>JAGRLC010000015.1:361-21420 GCA_020441995.1 Rhodobiaceae bacterium | reverse complement strand
ATTGATGCGGTATTTCGCC
Organism: Rhodobiaceae bacterium; assembly: GCA_020441995.1. GTDB lineage: Bacteria > Pseudomonadota > Alphaproteobacteria > Rhizobiales > Tepidamorphaceae > JACKJK01. The sequence goes on along the minus strand of JAGRLC010000015.1, from coordinate 21,401 downwards.
AGCGCCACGGCACAGGCCGGATGATCGGCCAGCAGCTTGTGGCCGATATAGTGGAAATCGCCGACCAGTGGCACATTCACGCCACGCTTCAGCAGTTTTTCATGGATATGCGGGACGGCGGCTGCAGCCTCGTCGCGATCGACGGTGATCCGCACCAGTTCCGAGCCTGCCCGCGCAAGCGCCGCGACCTGCTGAACGGTTGAATCGATGTCGGCGGTATCGGTGTTGGTCATCGACTGCACGACGACGGGCGCATTTCCGCCAACCGCCACGCCGCCGATATCCACCTGTACCGACTTGCGGCGCGGACGCGGGCCACCGAGAGAATCGAATTCGCTGTGTACGGTCATGAAAACCCTGCCTTGAGGCGCATCATTGCCATGCGCGGCGGACTATAGCGCCCACTCGTGACATTGCCAGAGTGGGAATTGCGAAGTTGAGCGCCTATCTATAGCCATATTGCAACGCACACATATATGCTGCGATGCACAAAGAAAACATGTCAGGAGAGCATGCATGACACCGGACCTGAAAGGCCGCACGGCAGTCGTCACCGGATCGACCAGCGGCATAGGCCTCGCCATCGCGGAAACACTGGCTGGCGCGGGCGCCAATATCGTCATCAACGGGCTCGGCACACCTGAAGAAAACGAACCGATTCGCGCAAAAATCGAGACCGATTACGGGACAAAGTGCATTTTTTCTCCGGCAAACATGCTCAAACCGGACGAAATCGCCGGCATGATCACCACGGCTCAAGCCACGTTCGGCACCGTCGACATTCTGGTCAACAACGCCGGCATCCAGCATGTCGCGCCGGTTGAGGAATTCGCGGCCGAGAAATGGAACGCCATCATAGCGATCAACCTGTCCGCCGCCTTTCACGCCATGTCGGCAGCGGTTGCGGGCATGAAAAAGCAGAAATGGGGCCGCATCATTTCCACCGCTTCCGCCCATTCGCTGGTCGCTTCGCCCTTCAAGTCGGCCTATGTTTCGGCCAAACACGGCATCGCCGGACTGACAAAAACGGTGGCGCTGGAATGCGCCGAGGCCGGCGTTACGGTGAATTGCATCTCGCCGGGCTATGTCTGGACACCGCTGGTCGAAAAGCAGATACCGGACACAATGAAGGCGCGCGGGCTGACCCGCGATGAAGTGATTAACGATGTGCTGCTCTCCGCCCAGCCGACGAAGCAGTTCGTGACGGTGGAACAAGTGGCCGAAACGGCGCTGTTCCTTTGTTCCGATGCCGCCGCCAATATCACCGGCGCCAACATCGTCATGGATGGCGGCTGGACCGCGCAGTAGCGGGATACCCGACAAGGGAATTGTACCCATGGCAGCAACGATGAGCGAACGCCTCAAGCGTGTCGTCGGCAAGCGGGCTCCCGCCGGCAAACCTGCGCCCAAACGCAGGACCAACGCCAAGAAGATCAATCTGGCGCTGCAGGGCGGCGGGGCGCACGGCGCCTATACCTGGGGCGTGCTCGACCGCATCCTTGAAGACGGGCGCATCGAGATCGAGGGCATTTCCGGCACCAGCGCGGGCGCCATGAATGCCGTCGTCCTCGTCGATGGCTGGGTGCGTGGCGGGCGCGACGGCGCACGCGAGCAATTGCAGAAGTTCTGGCGCGGCGTCAGCCGCAAGGGCGGCGTCTCGGGCCCGCCCCAGAACGTGTTCGACGCCATGATGAGCTTCTGGCAGGTGCCGCGCATTTCCGGCACTGGCATGTTCAACATCTGGAGCCAGTTCTCCACGCCCTATGACTTCAGCCCGCTGACCATCAATCCGCTGCGCGATCTGCTTGAGCGACTCGTCGATTTCGAGCGGGTTCATGCCTGCGACGATATCCGCCTGTTCATTTCCGCGACCAATGTGCGCACCGGCAAGATCCGTGTTTTCCGCGATGGCGAAATCACACCCGACGCACTGGCGGCCAGCGCCTGCCTGCCGATGCTGTTCCAGGCTGTCGAAGTCGATGGCGAGGCTTATTGGGATGGTGGCTACATGGGCAATCCGGCCCTTTTCCCTTTCTTCTCGGAAACCGGGTGCGAGGACATACTGCTCGTCCAGATCAACCCGATCTTGCGCGATGAGGTGCCCACCAACCCCCATGAAATCATGGAACGCGTCAGCGAGATCACCTTCAACGCCTCGCTCCTGCGCGAATTCCGCGCCATCGATTTCGTCAACCGGCTGATCGAAGACAACCGCCTGAGCGGCACCAAGTACCAGCCGGTGCGGATGCATCGCATCGACGCAGATGCGGCGCTGAATGGCTATTCGGCCTCCACGAAACTGGACACCCGCTGGACGTTCTTCGAGAAGCTGCACCAGATCGGCCGCGAAAGCGCCGAGGAATGGCTGGACGCCAACTACAAGCATATCGGCAACCGTCAGACGCTCGACCTGCGCGAGGCTTTCTCGTGAAACAAATTGTCCTGGCGGGGGCAATCATGATGGTGTCGCTGTCTGCCGCACAGTCCAACCCGCCACTGCCGCCACACAACCCGCTTCGCCAGGATGCGGCGCAGGAAGCCGAATCTCTGCCGCCCATGCCACGCAGAAAGCCCGAGCATGAGAACGGGGCGGAAGCGGATGCTGACGCAGAAAAGCTTCCCCCCCTACCCCGCAGCAAACCCGAGCGAGATCCGCCCGAGACGGCCATCCCCGCTCAGCCGCTGAACGAACCTTGCGGCGGTGCATTGAAGGATTTCACCATCGTTGCCGAACGCTTGGCCCCGATCGAGGATGGCGAATGCGGACGCGAGGAAGTGCTGTCCGTCACCGCCGTCGGCACCGACACAGCGGTCCCGTTCGCAGCCCCCGCAACGCTCTCCTGCAACATGGCCATCAGCATGGCGAAATGGATCGGCGAGGCGGTCATCCCGGCGGCGAGGAAACATCTTGGAACCGACATCGCGGAAATTCCGGCGGGCACCTCATACGCCTGCCGCAACCGCAACAATCAGGCCGACGCCAAGCTCTCGGAACATGCCTTCGCCAACGCTTACGACCTGTCCGGTTTTAAGCTGGCCGACGGCAAGCACATCAATGTCGCAGCCTATGAGGACGGCACGCCACAGGCCGAATTCATGGCCGAAATCCGTGCCGCTGCCTGCGGTCCGTTCACAACCGTGCTCGGCCCCGGAACGAACAAATATCACGACGACCATTTTCATCTGGACACCGCCGAGCGGCGAAATCCTTATTGTCAGTAACAGGCTATTTGCGTGGTTTGGCGCGCAAGGTGGCTTCGGCGTTTGCCGGATCTTCCGGCCAAGGGTGTTTGGGATAACGCCCGCGCATCTCAGCCCTGACATCGGCCCATGACCCGTACCAGAACGCAGGCAGATCCGCCGTAACCTGGATCGGACGCCCGGCCGGAGAGAGCAGGCTCAGCCGCAACGGCACGCGCCCATTGAGGATCGCGGGATGCCGGTCGAGCCCGAACAGCGCCTGCACCCGCACCTCGGCGACAGGACCGCCCTCGGCTGAGTAATCGATGGCCGCGCTGCTGCCTGCCGGCGTCTCGAACCGTTCAGGCAGCAGATCCTCGATCCGCCGCTTGAGATCGCCGGGCAGGAGCAGGGCAAGCCCGTTGGACACATCGCTTGCGGTAATCTGCGGCAACGCCGTCTTGCCCGCCATGAACGGCCCCAGCCATTCATCGAGACTTGCGATCAAGGCACCATCGGACAGATCCGGCCAGCCGCCTCCGGCATCCTGCGTACGGGCATAGGCAACGCGCTGGCGCAGGGAATGCGCCGCTTCGCTGAACGGCAGGCAGGTGAGCCCCTCTTGCCGGATGCCCTCGATCAGCGCCGCGGTGATCGCATCCGGATCCACGCCGGCATCGGTCTTCCGGGACAGGGCAATCGCGCCCAACCGCGCAACGGTCTCGCCGCGCACGCTGCCGCGTTCCGCATCGAAGCGCACCTGCGTCTCGGAAACAATCCGGTCTTCGAACAGGTCCCGTACATCGGCTTCAGCAATCCCGGCTGCCAGCCGGATCGTCAGGTCTGCGCCTGACCCTTGCGCGTCGGCGATCACCAGCCAGTCGGCCTTCGCCAGCCCGTCGTGCTCAGGCAATTTCGCGCCCTGCCCGGCAACGGTCTGATAGACCCCGTCGCGGCCCGCCCTGCGCCGCGCGACACGTTCCGGATAGGCCAAAGCCAACAGACGCCCGGCATGATCGGCGGATGCAACGGGGCCATCACTTTTCACGCCGGCAAGACCCGCAAACCGTCCGGCAAGCTCCATCGTCGCTTTTGTGCGCTTTGCCTGCGCAAACCGTGTTCTGAGATCGGTATCGCGCCCGCCCGCATCCTCGCTCAATACGGCTGCGATCTGCGCCGCCAGCCGGACATCGCGTTCATCCGAGGCGCCGCACAGCATCGCCGCCAGACGCGGCGGCAGGCCGAAACCCGACATGCGGCGGCCAAGCGGCGTCAGTTGTCCATCATCGTCCAGTGCGCCGATAGCGGTCAGCGTTTCCTCCGCCAAGCGCCATGCGGCCTCGGGCGGGGCATCGATCCATTCCAGGTCGCCAACCCTCCGCGCACCCCACACACCGAGCGACAGACGCAAACCGGCCAGATCGGCATTGGTGATTTCAGGAGCCGGATGCGCCGCCATCCCGAGGTTTTCCGCATCCGCCCACAGCCGGTAACAGACACCGGGAGCGGTGCGTCCGGCGCGCCCGCGCCGCTGCTCGGCATTGGCCCGCGTGATGCGCACCGTCTCCAGCCGCGTCAGCCCACGGCGCGGATCGAACCGCGGCACCCGCATCAACCCGCTGTCGACGACCACGCTGACGCCATCGATGGTAATGCTCGTCTCGGCAATCGGCGTCGCCAGCACCACCTTGCGCTGCCCGGACGGCGCGGGCGCGATTGCGGCATCCTGCGCTGCCCGGTCCATCGCTCCGAAGAGCTGGTGCACGGTAACGCCCGCACCCGGCTTGAGCTTTTCTTCGATGAACATGGCCGCGCGGCGGATTTCACCGGCGCCGGGCAGAAACGCCAGCACCGATCCGTCATGCCGGTCCAGCGCCGTCAGCACCGTGCCGGCAACAGCGCGGGCAATATCGCTACCCTGTTGCGGACGCCCGAGATGAATGGTCTCGACGGGAAACATCCGCCCCTCGGCGCGAATGACGGGAGGGTCGTCGAGAGCGGCGCTGAGCTTTTCCGTCTCCAGGGTCGCCGACATCACGATGATCTTCAGGTCTGGCCGCAACGCCGCCTGACTGTCGCGCACCAGCGCCAGCGCCAGATCGGCATCGAGAGAGCGCTCGTGGAATTCATCGAACACCACCGCCGCGATGCCTTCGAGAGAGGGATCGTCGAGGATCATGCCGGTGAAAACGCCCTCGGTGACCACCTCGATACGGGTTTGCGCGCTGACGCGCGTGTCGAGCCGCGCGCGCAAGCCAACGATGCCGCCAAGCTTCGTCCCCGTCAGCGCCGCCATCCGGCTGGCCGCAGCGCGCGTCGCGATCCGCCGTGGCTCCAGTACGATGATCTTGGCCTTGGGCTGCGCCCACGGCTCATCCGCCAGCACCAGTGGAACGACGGTGGTCTTGCCCGCGCCAGGCGGCGCGACAAGGATGGCTGCAGGAGCCCCGGCGACCGCTCCCCGCACCTCGTTCAGCACCTGAACGACCGGCAGATCGAGCGAAGTGACTCCGCGTAAAAGGTTTTTTTCTTCGCCCATTGCCTTGAAAACGCCCGAACCTTGAAACGACACTTGCGTCAACTTCGCTTGAGGTGTCCCCTGCCCGTAGCTGGCATCAGACCAGCAGACCAACAACAGAGGTTGCGATGCGCTCCCAACTCGCCTGTCACCAGACCGAATGCAAGCAGAACACGCTCGCTTTCATGTTATTCACGCTGATTGCCGCAGCCCTTGCTTTTTTTGCCGCGCAGCCCGCGGCAGCGGGCGAACCATCGAAAACGCATCTCGATCCCTATTACGCCAGCGAGGCGATCCGCCTTGAGGCCGATATCCTGCAAAATACGCCCAGGCCGGAAGAACGCCCCGAGCGTCTGCGCCAGCTTGCGCTCCAGGCGCTGCGCAGCGGCGACATGCCGGCTGCCCGCAATCTCTACAAGAGCGCAATCGCCGCCGACGCGAAGAGCTTCTCCGCCTGGATTGGCCTGTCGGACGCAGCCCGCCGCAGCGAAGGTCAGGACTGGCGCGAACGCAACGAGCTTCAACGCGAAGCGCGCGGCGCGGCGGTAAAGGCGCTCGGCCTTGCCGGCGATGACGATGCCCGCGCGGCAGCCCTTGCTCGCATGGGCGGGGCCTTTGCCTTGTCCGAGCGATGGCGCCAGGCCATAGACGCCTACCGCGACAGTCTCGCCCACCGCGAGGATGATGGCATTCGCACCATCTACGCGGACCTGCGCACGCAATACGGCTTCCGCGCCGCCGATTACAGCGTCGATGCCGACGCGGCCGACCCCCGCGTCTGCTTCCAGTTCTCCGAACCGCTGGACCGCAAAGTGCGCGACTTCACGCCCTATGTCGTCGCCGGCGGCGCAAGCAACACCGCCGTCACCTCCACCGAGCGCGAAATCTGCGTCAGCGGTCTGGAACACGGCAAATCCTATGACTTCGTGCTGCGCGCCGGCCTGCCGTCCGACATCGACGAGCCGCTCGAAACCGCCGCCGACTATCAGATCTACATCAAGGACCGCAGCCCCACCGTCCGCTTCACGGGCCGCAACTATGTGCTGCCGAAGACCGGTCAGACCGGCATTCCCGTCGTATCGGTCAATACGCCGGAAATCGACATCGAGATTTTCCGTATCGCCGAACGCTCGCTTATGGAGAGCATTCGCGGCGACAAGTTCCTCGAACAGATGGGCGGTTACGCGCTCGAATCCCTGGCCGATGAATCCGCCACCAAGGTCTGGTCGGGCACGATGGAAGTCGACAACCAGCTCAACCGCGACGTGACGACATCCGTTCCTGTTCTCGAAGCCGTCGGCAAGCTCGAAGCCGGCGTCTATGTCATGGCCGCCGTGGCAACCGGCAGCGAACCCGAGCCATGGACCGACCGGGCAACGCAATGGTTCGTCGTATCCGACATCGGCCTGACCGCGCTCAGCGCCGGGGATGGCGTGCATGTGCTGGTGCGTTCGCTGGAAACCGCTGAGCCCATGCCCGGCGTCACACTCGATCTCATTGCCCGCAACAACGAGGTTCTGGCGCGCACCATCAGCGACGTGACGGGTGCAGTAAAATTCGAGGCCGGCCTCGCCCGTGGCGAGGGTGCGCTTGCGCCCGGTATCGTGGTTGCCCGAACGCAAGCCGGCGACTTCGGCTTCCTCGACATGACATCACAGGCCTTCGACCTGACCGACCGGGGCGTGGCGGGCCGCGAGGCGCCCGGTCCGCTCGATGCTTTTGTCTATACCGAGCGCGGTGTCTACCGCCCCGGCGAGACGGTCCATGTCGGCGCGCTGCTGCGCGATGCGACCGGCAATGCCGTCACCAACCTGCCGCTGACGATCGTTACCGACCGCCCGGACGGGGTCGAATATGCCCGCACCCAGCTCGATGAGGGCTCCGCCGGCGGCCGCGCCCATGACATCAACCTGCTCAGCGACATCCAGTCCGGCACATGGACCGTACGCGCCTATGTCGATCCCAAGGGCGATGCTGTTGGCGAAGCCCGCTTCCTTGTCGAGAATTACGTGCCCGAGCGCATCGCCCTGGCTTTGACGGCGCCGGACACGCAGCCCGAACGCGGCGGCATCGCGACCATCGGCGTTGACGCGCAATATCTCTATGGCGCACCCGCCGCCGGCCTCGAGATCGGCGGCGAAGTGGTTGTCGGGCCGGCGGAAGCCGCCCTGCCCGGTCTCGATGGCTACACCTACGGCCTCGACGACGAACCCGGCGAACCGGTGAGCGCGCAGATCAGCACCGCGACGCTGACCGGCGCCGACGGCGCCGCGAATGTCGATGTGCAGCTTCCCGCCGCCTATATCGCCAAGCCGCTCGCGGCAAAGGTAACGCTGCGCGTGACGGAATCCGGCGGACGCGCCATAACCCGGCAGGTGTCGGTGCCGCTTCAGCCCGAAGGCACCGTCATCGCGGTCAAGCCGGCTCAAACGCCTAACACGCTGTCTCCCGGCAGCAAGGCGGGCTTCGATGTGGTCGTCGCGGACACCAGCGGCTCGCTGCAGGACGCCAAGGGCCTGACCTGGGAGCTGCTCGCCATCGAACGCGACTGGCAGTGGTATCACTTCGACGGCAGGTGGAGCTACGAACCGGTCGAGCGCACCCGCCGCATCGCAAGCGGCAGCCTCGATGCGACAGCATCCGGCCCTGCGCAAATTGCAGCCGCTGTTGAATGGGGCACGCACCGCCTGATCCTCAAAAGCGCCGACGGCGCGCTGGAAACCGCCTATACGTTCGCGGTCGGCTATGGCGCGGGAACACCCGATGCGCCCGACACCATGGCCGTGACGCTCGATCACGAAGCGGTCGAACCCGGCGACACGCTCAACGTCCGCGTGGCGCCGCGCTTCGAAAGCAAGGTGACCGTGGCCATCATCGGCAATGGCGTGCCGACCATGCGCACCGTCGATGCGGGGCCAGATGGCGCCAGCGTCGGCTTCACCGTCGAGGAGACCTGGGGCACGGGCGCCTATGCCGTGGCGCTGGCCCACCGCCCGCTCGACGCCAACGCCAAGCGCATGCCCGGACGCGCCATCGGCCTGAAATGGTTCTCGGTCGGACGCGCCGCCAAGACCCTGAACGTGGCGCTGGATGTCCCGGCGCAGACGAGGCCCGCGCAGAATTTCAATGTGCCGGTTCGCATTGCGGGGATGTCCGCCGGCGAGAAAGTCTATCTGACGCTTGCCGCTGTCGATGTCGGCATTCTCAACCTGACCCGCTTTGAAAGCCCCGATCCCGTAGAGGCTATTCTTGGTCAGACCCGGCTTTCCGCCGACATCCGCGATCTCTACGGAAACCTGATCGACGGCATGCAGGCCGACGCGGGACGGCTGCGTAGCGGCGGTGACGAAGCCCCGCCCCTGCTTGGAGCCTCGCCGCCCGAACAGGAGCCGCTGGCCCTGTTCTCCGGCATTGTCACCGCCGACGAGGGCGGGCGCGCAACCGTGCGCTTCGACCTGCCGGCCTTTGACGGCACGGTGCGGCTGATGGCCGTGGCCTGGACCGCGAACCGGCTCGGGTCCGCGAGCGCCGACGTGATCGTCCGCGATCCCGTTGTCGTCTCTCTGACGGCGCCGCGCTTCCTTGCCATCAATGACCGCTCTTCCATCGCGGTTTCGATCGACAATGTCGACGGCCCCGGCGGCGCTTACGAGCTCAGCCTCAGCACGAGCGGACCGCTCCAGACCTCCGGCGAGACAACGCAGGCGCTTGCACTGTCGCAAGGCGACCGGATCGAACGCGTCATCCCCGTGACCGCAACCGGTGTCGGGCGCGGCGAGGTCAGCCTGACATTGACCGGCCCTGCCGGCGAGATTGCCCGCAGCGTTGCCTTCCCGGTCTCGCCGGCAAGCCCGCTGGTCGAAAAATACGTGGTCGAGAAACTCCAGCCCGGCGCGACGCTCACCCTGAGCAAGGACCTGGTTGACGGCCTGATTCCCGAAACCGCCTCCGTCAGCGTATCGGCAAGTCCGCTTGCCTCAACGCTGCGCGGCTTCGATCCGGTCGGCCTCGTCAAGGCGCTGGATGTCTACCCGTATGCCTGTTCGGAACAGCTTGTCAGCCGAGCCCTTCCCCTGCTGTCGCTCGATGCGCTGTCATCGGGCTACGCACTGGGCACGGACAAGGAAATCGGCGACCGCATCGCACGCACAATTCGCCGCGTCCTGTCGCGCCAGTCCTCGTCCGGCGGCTTCGGCCTGTGGAGCGCCGGCGACGACACGCTGTGGCTGAACGCCTTCGTCACCGACTTCCTGACGCGGGCCCGCGAACGCGGCCACGATGTGCCGGTTCCGGTTCTGACCGCTGCTCTCGACCGCCTGCGCAACGGCCTCGTAAACGCCATCCGCTACGAAAGCGACAGCGGCGCCGGCCTTGCCTATGCGGCTTATGTTCTGGCCCGCAACGGCAGGCCGGTCGGCAATGACGTGCGCTATGTCGCCGACACGAAGATCTCGGAGTTCAAGGAACCGCTGGCACGCGGTCACATCGCCGCTGCGCTGACCATGTTCGGCGACAATGCCCGTGCCGCAACCGTCTTCAACGCCGCGCTTGATCAGCTTGAGCGGGAGGGACAGGACACCGCGCGCGACGACTTCGGAACAAAGCTTCGCGACAGCGCGGCGATCCTCGCCCTGCTGATCGAGAGCAAGAGCGACCAGGCCGCGATCGAGCGTGCCCGCATCGAGCTTTCCAGCGCCTGGCAGGGCCGCACCTACACCAGCACGCAGGAGAAGGCCTGGCTTCTAGCCGCAGCCGACGGCTTGCGCCGGGAAGCCGACAGCTGGCGCTTCAGCGTCGATGGCGCACCTGCAACCGGCCAGCTTGCCTTGCAGGTGACGGCGGAAGACCTTGCCGCACGCGCAAGCGAGATCGGCAACACCGGCGACAAGCCGGCCAATCTCGCCCTGACGGTCGCCGGTCATCCGGTCGAGCCGCTTCCCGAAAGCTTCAACGGCTACAAGATCGAACGCGGCCTCTACACGCTCGGCGGCGAGGCTGTCGATCCCGCCGACGTGAAACGCAATGACCGCCTCGTGGTTGTCATCCGTGTCACGGAAGAAGAGGCCCAGGCCGCCCGCGTGCTTGTGGTCGATCACCTGCCTGCCGGTTTCGAGGCGGAAAATCCGAAGCTGGTGGAGGGTGCCTCCCTGGAAGGTCTGCCGTGGCTCGAACTGGGCGTTCAGTCCACCCACGTGGCTTTCGGCGATTCCAAGGTCGTTGCCGCCTTCGACCGTTCTTCGGGGCAGTCGGCCTATTTCGACGTCGCCTACATCGTGCGCGCCGTCAGGCCGGGCCAGTACGCCTATCCCGCCGCAACCGTGGAGGACATGTACCGGCCCGACCGCTATGGCCGCACCGCCTTCGCCACCATGACGGTGGCCGAGTAAGCCGCCCGCCATGGTCCGCACGCGAAAAACCACCGCAATTGCCGCCGCCGGCTTGATGACGCTGGCGGCGGTTCCTGCCGGCGTCAGCGGTTATTACGCTTTCCGCTCGGTACCCGACCCGGTCGTTGCCGCTCCGGTGACCTCATCGCTCGTGCTCGACCGCAGGGGAACCTTGCTCAGTCCGTTCCTGACGCAAAGCGGGCACTGGCGCTTGCCGGTGACGGCAGCGGATGTCGATCCCGACTACATCCGCCTGCTGCTGGCCTACGAGGACAAACGGTTCCGCGCGCACAAGGGTATCGACTGGCGCGCGGGAATTCGCGCCGCATGGCAGATGGCGACCCACGGGCGCATCGTCTCCGGCGCCTCGACGCTGACAATGCAGGTCGTCCGCCTGACAGGCGAGGAAAACAGCCGCAGCCTCTCCGGCAAGTTCCGTCAGGCGGTTCAGGCAATGCGCCTGGAAAAGCGCCTGTCGAAGGATGAAATTCTTCAGCGCTATCTTTTGCGCGCGCCTTTCGGCGGCAACATCGAGGGCGTGCGCGCGGCAAGCCTGGCCTGGTTCGGCAAGGAGCCCCGCCATCTGACACTGGCGGAATCGGCCCTTCTCGTCGCCCTGCCGCAGTCGCCGGAAGCCCGCCGCCCGGACCGTGACCCTGAAGCGGCGCTTGCCGCCCGCAACCGCGTCCTGGACCGGGCGCTTGAAGCGGGAACCTTTTCCGCCGCCGAGATTGAATACGCAAAGTCGCAAGCCGTTCCCGACAGACGCCGCCCCATGCCGAACCATGCGCCTCTGACATCGCTTGCCGCCATTGCGGACCAGCCTCAGGGCAGCGGGATACGGTTGACGCTTGATGCGAATCTCCAGACGCGCCTCGAGGAACTGGCGCTATCGGCTGCGCGCGGCTGGGGCGGCAAGACCACGGCGGCCATCGTCGCCGTCGACAACGCAACAGGCGACGTGATCGCCCGCATTGCCAATGCCGCCTATGGCAGCACCGAGCGCAGAGGCGCGGTCGACATGGCAAGCGCAATCCGTTCGCCCGGGTCGACGCTGAAACCTTTCGTCTATGCCATGGCATTCGAGGCGGGCCACGCGCGGCCCGCAACGCTCATCGACGACAAACCCACCCGCTTCGGCGCCTGGACACCGGAGAATTTTTCCGACACCTGGCGCGGCACCGTCAGCGTGCGTGAAGCGTTGCAGCACTCCCTCAACGTGCCGGCGGTGCTGATGATGGAGCGTGTCGGCCCGGCACGATTCGCAGCCCGGCTGAACGACACGGGTCATCCCCTGCAACTGCCCGAGGGAACGCGGCCCGGCCTGCCGGTCATCCTCGGCGGCGCGGGAACCACATTGGAGGACCTGGCAAGCCTTTATGCCGGGCTGGCGCGCGGCGGCGACGTTCCGGTTCTGAAACTGCGTTTCGGCGAAGCCGGCGCGTCCGGCGAAAAGCCGGTCACGACACGGGCCGTGTCATGGATGATCGCCAATATCCTGCGCGAGGCACCCGCGCCCGATCACGCCGCCAGCGGCCGCATCAGCTTCAAGACCGGAACCTCTTACGGTTACCGTGACGCCTGGGCGATCGGTTTCGACAAGCGCACGACGATTGCGGTCTGGATCGGCCGCGCGGATGGCGCTCCTGTCCCCGGACTGATCGGACGCGAGGCGGCGGCACCGATCCTGTTCGATGCCTTCGCCCGCCTCGACAGGCCGCTTGAACCCGTCGCGGCAGGCGAAAAGGAACAAACCCCGGATGAGCTGCCGCTGCCGATGCGCCATTTCGTCCGACTCGGCGAAGAGGAAACCCTGTTTTCAGAAACCGCGCCGCCGCAGATCGCTTATCCGCCCGATGGCGCGCGCATAGAAAAGGCCGACGGGACCATGAATGGCGGCGGCATAACGGTGCCGATCCGGATCGCCGGCGGAGTGCCGCCTTTCGTGGTGATGGCGGACAACCGGCCGCTTCAGCGCGGCAGCCGCCGGAACCTGTCATGGCAGACCGGCAGCGAGGGCTTTTCCACCATCGTTGTCATCGATTCGCTTGGCCGGCGCGCGGGAGCGCGTGTACGCATTGACGTTGGCGCTATCAATCGCCATGTGACATTAAGGCCGTCTGAAAAGACGGCCCAATAATCGCTGCCACGGTCACGGACTCATAGCTCAATGAGACGCGGTTCATGACCTGAGGCGGCCGGCACGGCGGTTCGGCGGCATGTCCACAGTGCCACCGGGCGGAAAGGTGGGGGTCCGCAGCCGAATGACGACGGGAGAGTTCCGTATCCGCTTCTGGGGCGTGCGTGGCAGCATCGCGACATGCTCAGCCGACATATGCCGCTATGGCGGCGAGACCATTTCCATGGAAGTGACCTGCGGCAAACGTACGCTGGTCTTCGATGTCGGCAGCGGCGGGCGCAGACTGGGCAACGACCTGACGGCGCGCGGCATCAGCGACGTCGATGTCTTTATAAGCCACTACCATTACGACCACGTGGAGGGCCTGCCGTTCTTCCACCCGCTCTACAGAGAAGAATGCAAGATTCGCATCCACTCCGGCCACGGTACGGACAAGACGACGACCTGCTCGCTTGTTCGCGGATTTATTGCCCCACCCTATTTCCCGATCTGTCCGGACATGTTCCGCGCCGACTGGACCTGCCACGACATGAAGGTCGGCGCGCAGCATGACATCGGCGACGGCATCACCATCAACACCTTCGCCCTCAACCACCCCGGCTGCGCAACCGGCTACCGCATCGGCTATGGCGGGCGTTCCATTGCCATCGTTACCGACAACGAGCACGTGATCGGCAAGACCGACGAAGCTCTGGGCAAGTTCATCGCCGGTGCCGATCTCGTCGTCTACGACGCAATGTTTACCGACCTCGAACTGCCCTCCTATGTCGGCTTCGGCCATTCGACATGGGAGGAAGGCGCCAGGCTTTGCGATGCGTTCAAGGCGGGCAAGCTCGCCCTGATCCATCATAGGCCGCTCCGCACTGACTCCGAGCTCGATGCGCTCAATGCGGAAGCCGGGGCGCGCCGTCCCGGCACGTTCTTCGCCCGTCAGGGGCAGGAAATCATTATCGCATGACCTGCGGGCGCAAACGCCTTTGTGCAGTATCATTACCGGACTAACCTGCACGCGGAAGTCCTGACACAAAGGAGCCCCGATGCCCAACGTTGCCCTGAACTTCACTCGTGAGGAATTTGCCGGGCGTCTCGCCAAGACCCGAGCGGCGATGCAGCGCGCCGGCCTCGATACGCTTATCGTGTCGGACCCCTCCAACATGAACTGGCTGACCGGTTATGACGGCTGGTCGTTCTATGTCCATCAGGGTGTGGTCATCGGTCCCGATGGCGATCCGGTCTGGTTCGGCCGCAGCCAGGACGCCAATGGCGCCCTGCGCACCGTCTACATGGAGGAAGCCGATATCTTCGGCTACGCCGACCATTACGTGCAATCGACCGAGCGCCACCCGATGCAGGAGCTCGCCCGCATCATCACCGAGCGCGGCTGGGACAAGGGCATCATCGGCGCCGAGATGGACAATTACTGGTTCTCGGCCAAGGCCCTCGCCGTGCTGATGCACGGCCTGCCCGAAGCACGCTTCGCCGATGCAACCGGCCTGGTGAACTGGCAGCGCGCGGTGAAGAGCGAGCAGGAAATCCAGTACATGCGCATCGCGGCGCGCATCGTCGAACGCATGCACGAGCGCATCCGCGAGAAGGCGGAGCCCGGTCTGCACAAATGCGATCTCGTCGCCGAGATCTACGACGCCGGCCTGCGCCACGTGAACGGGCATGGCGGCGATTATCCGGCCATCGTGCCGTTGCTTCCGTCAGGTACAGATGCGGCGGCGCCCCACCTGACCTGGGACGATCAACCGATGCGCGATGGCGAAGGCACGTTCTTCGAGATCGCCGGCTGCTACAAGCGCTATCACTGCCCGCTGTCGCGCACGGTCTGGTTCGGCAAGCCGCCAGCCCATATCGACAACGCGCAGAAAGCCGTTGTGGAGGGCATGTACGCAGGGCTTGAAGCCGCGAAACCCGGCAATACCTGCGAGGATATCGCAGGCGCCTTCTTCGGCGTTCTGCGCAAGAACGGTATCGAGAAGGACAACCGCACCGGTTACCCGATCGGCGTTTCCTATCCGCCCGATTGGGGCGAGCGGACCATGAGCCTGCGCATGGGCGACAAGACCGAGCTCAAGGCCGGAATGACCTTCCACTTCATGACAGGCCTGTGGATGCAGGACTGGGGTCTGGAAACCTCCGAAACCTTCCTGATCACGGAGAACGGTGCGGAATGTCTGGCAAACGTGCCGCGCGAGCTGGTCATCAAGGGGTGAGACTTGCCCTGCCGCTCCTGCTGACTGCGGCGGCGGCGGTACAGGCCGCAAATGCAACGGATGACCTGACAAGCGCCGCGCGTACGGTTCTCGGCTTCGCCTGCACGCTTCAGGATGCCGATGAGCCATCGATTCCGCTGGGGTTCAGCCTTTCCGGCAGCAAAATATCGGACATCCCCGGCCGCCCCGCGCGGGCCCGCCTGGTCCTGTCCGGAGAGAACGGACGCGAAGCGGAGATTGCCGTCGACGGGCTTGGCGGCCCTGTCCGGCGCATCGTCATCACGCTGAACGAGGATAAAGCGCCCGCGATGCAAATTCGCGCCCGGGCCGAAAGCACTGGCAGCGGCAGTGCGTGCTTTACACAGGATGCCCGCCGGATAGAAAGCGATACCGGCGGCATGCGGCAAGAGATCGTCTTGCTCGACTCCGCGCTTACCGATACCGGCGAGCGCATTCCCCTCAACCCGCCCGTACCGGAAGGCACCGATCCCGGCGGCGTGACGGTGGCGCATATCGACAGCGGCGTGAACTATCTGCTTCCGCGAATAAGCGCGGCGCTCGCACGCGACGATGCCGGGAAAATCCTCGGACATGATTATTGGGATGGCGATGACAGGCCCTTCGACATCGACCTGTCACGCTCCCCGTTCTTTCCGCTGCATCACGGCACCACGGTTGCCAGCCTTCTGCTGAAGGAGGCGCCGGCCATCCGCCTTATTCCGATGCGGTATCCGCGCCCGGACATGAGCCTGATGGGTGACGCCGTCGATGCGGCCGCGAAAGCCGGAGCACGCATCGTCGCCATGCCTATGGGCTCGCGCGATCCCGGCGACTGGACCGCCTTCGCTCAAGCCGCCCGCGCCCATCCCGATATGCTGTTCGTGGTCTCTGCCGGAAATGACGGCCGCGACATCGGCGGCGAGCCGCTCTACCCCGCCGTACTCGATCTGCCCAACATGCTGGTCATTACCTCGGCGGATGATTTCGGCCGCATCGCGCAAGGCTCCAACTGGGGCGCTGAAAGCGTCGATCTGATGGTCCCGGCAGAACGCGTCGAGGTCACCGATCATCGCGGCGCCACCGTCTCCGCATCCGGTTCCAGCTATGCGGTGCCGCGCGTCGCAGCCCTTGCCGCACGCCTGCTGGAGAAGAACCCGGACTGGAAAGCGGCTGACCTGATTGCGGCCATCGCCGCCTATGCCGCGCCGGGCATGGACCGTGGGCCCGCACGGGTGAAATTCGGTTGGATTCCCGATCCGGCAAATCTGCCGTAACTACTGTCTGGGCTTTGGACGCGGCGGCGGGTCGTCTAGGAAGCGCCTGGCGGCTTTCGCCATTTGCGGATTGGTCAGCTCAAGCATTGCGAAGGCCTTTTCGGACAATGCCCTGTCGCCGCCCCAGATGCCGGCCTGGATCGCCAGCCGTAACACCTGTGGGTCCTCGCCCGCCGCTTCCATCAGGTGCCTGAGATGGATGACCTCCTCCTCGTAACGCCCGGCGATATGAAGCGAGATGGCAAGACCGAGCCGGGTATTGACCGCGTTCGGGTCGAGCGCCAGCGCTTCCTCGTAGAGATGGATGGAATCCTCAAGCCGGCCGGACTGGCCAAGCGCTTGCGCGGCGAGATCGAGGTTCTGCCTGTTGTTGCTGCGCCGGCAAGCGGTTTCCAGCGCCTGCGCATCCTCGTCCGCGATGCGCCGCTGACCGGAACGCACACCTTCAAGCTTGAGAATGCAGATGCGCGACGCAGCGCCGGTTTCGGCGTTTTCATCGGCGTAAGCAGGGCCGCTTTCAGCCTGGAGGACAGCAATCGCCGAAGCCGGGATCGCTTCGAAACGCCCTTCGCCGCCGGATGCCACGATACCGACCAGGCGCCCGTCCGCATCGACCAGCGCCCCGCCGGAATTGCCCGGCTGGCTGTAGGCGGTGGAATGCAACCGTGCCCGCGAAAAACCTTTAGCAGGCAGTGCGGTCACCTGCCCTTCGTCATAAGCGACAATCGTACGCTTCGAAGCATCGGCACCGACAGTAAAGACCGCTTCGCCATCCCGCGCGGCATCGATGGACGCAACAGGCCCCTCGGGAAGCCCCTCAACCTTGAGCAGCGCCAAGTCGCCCTTGAAACCGGTCGGAACAATCTGGGCCTTGCGCCTTGTTCCGTCCTCCAGCAGAACCGTGATCTCCACCTCGTCGGCAACCACGTGACGAACCGTCACCAGCATGTCGGCATCGATGCGCACCGCGCTGCCCAGCGGATCGAACGCCGAGATCGCGAACACGCTTTCACGCGCCGCGCAGACAGGCTCGGGAGCGCTGCATGCTGGCTGCTGCGCGCCGGCAGCACGAACCCCGGCCGCCGAAACGGCGGCCATTACGATAGCCGAACAAAGGGGTATCGCTTTCAGGGTCGGGCCCTCATTTCTTTTCGCCGATCAGCCGTCCGTATTTCTTGCGATAGCTGGCAAGGGCTTCAGGGTCGCGGTGCATCTCGTTGAGTATGGCGTATTTCATGTAGGACTTGAGACCGGACGACATGGCCACTGTGAACCCGTCGATGCCCTGGAGGCAGCCACCGCGCAGGACCAGGGAACGGAAAGTCCCCCAGATGCCATGCAGAACCGGCTTGACCGGTCCGCTGGTCTTGCCTTGCTCATAAAAAGCCAGCGCGTCGCGAATGGCGAATTTCTGCCCGTATATCAGTTGGGCAATGTCATCGAAGCTGTAGTGCAGGAGATCCCCGTCCAGATCGGTGACCTTTCCGCCTTCGACGCGCGCGTGTCCGTAGCGGTTGGTGAAAGCCGCCTTGCGCCGGTCGAACAGCCGCACGATGCGGTCGGGGTACCATCCGTTATGAGCGATCCAGCGATTGCCGATATATGTCTTGCGCCTCAAGCGATACGCATCAGGCTCCGCATTGGTGACGTCGAGCGCCCGGATCTGCGCGCATAATTCCGGAGTGGCCCGCTCATCGGCATCGATGCTCAAAACCCAATCGCTGGCCGCAAGCTCGACTGCGCGGTTTTTCTGCGGACCATCCCCCAGATAGCTCTGGGTGAAGACGCGGGCGCCTTTTTCCTCGGCGATCTCGCGGGTCCGGTCGCTGCTGCCGGAATCGAGAACAACAATATCGTCGCAGAGCGCCCGCACCGATTCGATGCAATCGCCGATATTCGATTCCTCATTAAGCGTAATGATCGCAGCTGAAATCATCTGCGTCCCAGCCTTTCTGCAAACTGCCCCGGTCCCGGCATAACAGGTTTGGAGACGATGCGGTTATCTCGCTTTAGCCATCACCAGCGGCTTGAGGTCAATCGAAAGATCGGCGGCATCCGCGGGACGTGGCGAGATGCCCGCCGCCAGCATCCGCCGCGCCAGCATATGATCGCCGGGCGCGTTCACCGAATCGACGGCAACAAGCTTTTCTCCCGCATACTGAAACACCGAGAACCGCCCTTCATCGGGATTGCCGCGCAGAATGCGCCTGTCCACGTCGAAGGCAAGCCCCGCCATTTGCAGCTTGTCGTCGCCCTGGTCGGACCAGAACCAGGGGGTGTCGGTGTAGGGTGCGCCCTTCCCCAGCAGGGTCTTCGCGCTCACGCGCGCCTGGTCGTTGGCGTTCTGCACGGACTCAAGCCGCACGCTGTGGCCGGACGCGGCATGAACAAAACGCACGCAATCCCCCGCCGCCACGATCCTTGGATCGCTGGTGGCAAGTTCGGCCGACACGACAACACCGTTCGCGATATCCAGCCCGGCATCGCCCGCAAGCGCATCGTTGGCCAGCACCCCGACACCGACCACGGCAAGATCGGCGGCCACGGTCTCGCCCCCGACCGTCTCGACGCTTTCAAGTTTGCCGGACGGTCCGTTGAAAGCGGCAATGCCGGTATTGAGACGGATGTCCGCGCCGCGACCCCGGTGCGCGTCAAGGAAGTGCCCGGAAATCTCCGGCGCCACGGCCCGGCCCATGAGCCGGTCGGAAAGCTCGAGAACCGTGACCTTGCAGCCCAGCAGGCAGGCGGTCGCCGCGACCTCTAGACCGATGAACCCGCCACCGACGACAACGACATGTTCCGCATTGGAAAGCGCGGCCTTCAGCGCGACGGCGTCATCCAGCGTCTTCAGGTAATGGATTCCAGAAAGGTTGCTGCCGGGAATATCAAGCCGCCGGACGCTTGAGCCCGCCGCATAAACCAGTCCGTCGAAATCAATCGTTCGTCCGCCCGCAACCTCGATCCGGCCATCCTTCAGATCGATTCGCCCGGCTTCCACGCCAAGTTCCAGGTCGACATTCCGGTCCGTGTAAAAACTTTCCGGCCTGAGATCCTGTGGCGGAACATCGCTTTTCAGATACGCCTTGGACAGCGGGGGGCGATGATAGGGAATATGCGGTTCGGCGCTCACGAGCACGAGCTTGCCGTCATAGCCTTCATCGCGCAGGGAGGCTGCGGCTTGTGAACCCGCATGGCTGCCGCCGAGAATGACGATTTGACGGTGCATCTGGCGCAGCCCCTAACTTCACGTCGAACCAAAAGACCGCATTCAATTAAAGCGGAATTGCGCCTGCGTCGAGGCGCTCGGACGAATGGTCGATATGACATTGCCTGTCAGGCATGAAGCGCTTCCCGCCGGCTGGCGGGAAGCGCCCGGTTGTATGTTGGTGCAAACAACCTGCCGCAAAATGCGACACGCTTTCATAGCACGATCCGGGCTTGCGCGAGTTTGCGCGAGATCAGGCAGGTCATTGAGGCGACTCAGCTATTTCGTGATTAAAAAATATAAACGCCTAAAAAACAGGCATCGCGCAAACGGCCCTGCTCAAACCCGTTGCAGCCGCTTTGCCCGCAAAAAACTTTCCGCAACGGAATTGCCTCGCAAGCTCCCGTAAAACCTAAATGAATCATGAATCCGACCTTTTCCGGAACCGATCGGACGAGTCTGGCACGGCGATTGCTCGAATGAACCCCGGTGCAAACAGACCTGCCGGAGGTAATAGGTCATGATCTGGAAAGCTGGAAAATCAGCGCTCGCCGGACTTGCGGCTCTCGCCGCCGTCTCGGCAACCACCGTTCCCACGAAGGCGGAAGATACCATCAAGGTCGGTATCCTGCATTCGCTGTCGGGCACGATGGCAATTTCCGAAACCACCCTCAAAGACGTCATGCTGATGCTCATCGAGCAGCAGAACGCAAAGGGTGGCCTTCTGGGCAAGAAGCTGGAGGCCGTCGTGGTCGACCCGGCGTCCGACTGGCCGCTGTTCGCCGAAAAGGCGCGCGAGCTCATCGAGGTCAACAAGGTCGCAGCCGTCTTCGGTTGCTGGACGTCGGTTTCGCGCAAGTCGGTTCTGCCGGTCTTCGAGGAGCTGAACTCGATCCTCTTCTATCCCGTGCAGTACGAGGGTGAGGAAAGCCAGCGCAACGTCTTCTACACCGGCGCCGCCCCGAACCAGCAGGCGATCCCCGCCGTCGACTACCTCATGAACGAGGAAGGCGTCGAGCGCTGGGTTCTGGCCGGTACCGACTACGTTTATCCGCGCACGACCAACAAGATCCTCGAGCAATACCTCAAGGACAAGGGCGTTGCCGAAGAAGACATC
>JAGRLC010000015.1:0-217 GCA_020441995.1 Rhodobiaceae bacterium | reverse complement strand
CAAGGAACTCGGCAACCAGGGCATCGCGGCATCGGACATTCCTGTCGTCGCCTTCTCGGTGGGTGAAGAAGAGCTCGCCGGCCTCGACACCGGCCCGCTCGTCGGCCACCTCGCCGCATGGAACTACTTCCAGTCGGTCGATGATCCCGCAAACAAGGAATTCATCGCCGCATGGAAAGCCAAGATGGGCGAGAAGCGCGTGACCAACGACCCGATG
>JAGRLC010000100.1:4468-13127 GCA_020441995.1 Rhodobiaceae bacterium | reverse complement strand
AGTCGAACTCGCAGGCCTGACCGATAACGATCGGGCCGGCGCCGATGATGAGGATGGTTTCGATGTCTGTGCGTTTTGGCATGAGGGCTTCAGCGGATCCCGTTCGTTGTTCACGCACGCGCAAAGACCGGGGTGGCTTTGCCACCTCAGGAGAGTCGCGTAATCGTGCTGGCTGAAGCGGCCTTATAGGCGAAGGCGTGCGCCGATGTAACCCCGCATGGGGCGAAAATGCGCGAGTTTTCCACCTGCGCGGATTTGTCCTGCAGGATACATTGAAAGCGCTCGCGGAATTATTCCTATTGCAGCAGGGGAACCGGCTTCTTTCGCACGCCGGAAAGCGCGTTTCCGATCAATGCGCCCAGCAGAATCACGCCGCCGACAAGGACATTCGCGTTGGCGGTTTCGCTCAGGAAAAGCCAGACCCAGATGGGGGCGAGGATAACCTCCGTCATCGACAGGAGCGCTGTCTCCGCGGCAGGTATGGTTTTCGACCCGATCGTGAACAGTATCATGCCGAAGCCGAGCGAGAATATGCCGAGCGACAGGGAAATGGTCATGTCGCGGACGGGCAGCACAATGCCCTTGCCCGTCGCCATGCAGACGAGGAATGCGAAGACAGCGGCAAAGACGCCCCCGAGGAAAACAGCGGGCATCATGTCCGATTGGCGGCCACGGCGCAGCGCGACCGCGAATCCGGCAAATCCTAGCGCCGACATCAGGGCGGCGACATTGCCGTCGCCGCGGCCCAGCGAAATCCCCTCCGCGACCATGATGCCCATTCCGACAAGGGCGACGGCCATGGCGATCCACGTCGCCCGGCGCACGGATTCGCCCAGCAGCAAGCGGCCGAGCAGAGCTGCGATCAGCGGTGAGGCAGCGAACAGGAAGACTGCGTTGGCAACCGATGTCGCTTGTATCGAATAAATGCCGCCGGCAAATGCGGCGACGAGACAAAACCCGCCGATCACGCCGGAAGTTCCCGCAGCCGCAACCGCGGTCCACAACCGCCCGCGCGACCGCCACGAGAGAATCACCGCGAGAAAAGCGATCAGAGCGACCGAGCGATAAAAGAGAATCTGCCAGGCGTCCGCGACCTCGATCATGCGGATAAAAAGCCCCATGACCGACCAGCAAATGCCGGCAGCCAGGCAAAGCATGACGCCTTGCGCGTATGCGCCGCCGAGGCGGGGCTGAGATGGCAGGGGCGGAGAAACGGTGGCGGTCATGGCAATGCTGCATTCCGACGTTTGCCGATGTGCAGCCGGGCTTGCACGCCTTATCTGTTAGTCCTGCGGATGGGCCGTGTCATCCTGAAATTCTTGCCCCTGGTCGGTGAAGGGTGCCGGTGCGGGCAGGCCGGTGGTGCCGTCGAAGTCCACGACACCACTGCAAAGCGCGTAGCAGGCGAGGCGCACGGTCATCGGGATTTCGACCTTTTTTCCGTCGCGGCTGCCTTTCTCGTAATACTGGATAACCCGCTTCTTCAGACCGAGAAGGTCGGCGGCATCCTTCTGCTTCAGGCCAAGCCGCTTGCGCCAGGCACGGAACGCCTCGGGCGTCATCGTCATCTTCGTGTTGCTTTTCGATGGCACTTTCATTTCCCGGTCGAAACAAATTTTGCGCACTGAGTGCGTTTTACCTCTTGAAAAAGACGCACATGGTGCGTATATCTTCAGCTCAAGCGCACATGGTGCGCAATTGAGTGACAACAGGGTTCAGTGTCAAGCCCGCAACCGGAACCTTCTCTGCCGCGTAGGGTTGGTTCCAAAACAGTCTTCCCGACGGGAGGCGCACAAGGAAAGGGTTGTCGTATGCTGACAGACATGATCATCGGCCGCTCCGCATTGCGGGCGGATCGTGCGGATATGCACCGCTCCGCATCGTTTTCGTGCATGCTTAGCGCGTGGTCGCGCCGGATTTCGAAATTTTTCGGAACCGACCGCTAAGACATAGTCCGGTTTCCAGCCGGACACAGAGTTAAAAGAGAGGCGCTCTTCATTCCGGAGGGCGCCTTTCTTTTTGCCTGCGTGCGGGCGGGAAGATCATTGTCCGGCTCCGATTGGCTGGATAAAGTTGCCGCCAGACCGCAACCCGGAGCGCATTCAGGCGTTACCGGGTACCGACATGGAGACGTGAAACATGCGCTGGCGTGGCCGCAGGGAAAGTTCCAACATCGAGGACCGCCGTGGAAGCGGCGGCGGATTTGGCCGCGGTGGCGGTTTGCGCATTCCGATCGGTCGTGGCGGCGGCCGCCGCGCCGGGTTCGGCGGCATTGGGTTCATTCTTTTCATTGTTGTCGTTTCGGCGATTTTCGGCATCAATCCGCTGACCTTTCTCGGCGGCGCGCCGGGCGGTGGCGGGCAGGTGGTCGACAGGCCCGCTGGCGGCAGCAGCCAGGCAAATGACGAGATGTCGAAATTCGTCGCCGTGGTCCTCGCCGACACCGAGGACACCTGGAACAAGATTTTCAAGGATATGGGCGAGCGCTACAAGGAACCGAGCCTTGTGATGTTCTCAGGGGCGACACAGTCGGCCTGCGGGTTTGCGCAATCGGCATCCGGGCCGTTCTACTGTCCCAACGATCAGAAGGTCTATATCGACCTTGCCTTCTACGATCAGCTTCGCCGCCAGTTCAAGGCGCCGGGCGACTTCGCCCAGGCCTATGTGATTGCGCATGAGGTCGGTCATCACGTCCAGAACCTTGTCGGCATTCTGCCGAAGTTCAACGAGATGCGGCAGCGCATGTCCAAGCAGGACGCCAACGAGATGTCGATCCGCGTCGAGCTTCAGGCGGATTGCTTTGCCGGCATCTGGGCGCGCAACACCGCGCAGAAGGGCATTCTGGAGGAAGGCGATATCGAGGAGGCGCTCAACGCGGCAACGCAGATCGGCGACGATGCGATCCAGCGGCGCACACAGGGCTACGTTGTTCCCGAAAGCTTCAACCACGGCACGTCGAAGCAGCGCGCACGGTGGTTCCGGGTCGGGCTGACCGAGGGTGATGTCAACGCCTGCGACACGTTCAGCACGTCCAATCTTTGAGTTGATGCCTGCTGGCGACCTTCTGTTCCAGCCGCTGGAATTGCCCTGTGGCGCGGTCCTGAAAAATCGCATCGTCAAATCGGCGATGTCGGATTCGCTGGGCGATGGACGTGGCAACCCGACGGCGGAGCAGATCCGGCTCTATGAACGCTGGGCCGGGGGTGGTGCCGCAGTGTGCATCATCGGCGAAGTGCAGGGCCGTCCGGAGTTTGCCGAGAAGCCGGGCAATCTCGTGTTGCGCCCGGACAGCGATCTCGACGCCTTGCGGGAACTTGCGCGGCGCGGGCAGGCGAACGGCACACAGCTTTGGCTGCAGCTCGGGCAGGCCGGCGCCATGGCGCATCCGCCGATCGGCACGCCGAAAGGGCCGAGTGCCATCGATATTCCGGGCCTTCAATGCGAAGCGATGTCGCGGGAAGAAATCGCGGCCGTTCCCGGCGAATTCGCCGCGACGGCGAAGCTGGCGCGCGATCTCGGTTTCGGCGGTGTGCAGGTCCATGCCGCGCACGGGTTTTTGCTGAGCCAGTTCCTCTCGCCGCTGTTCAACCGCCGCGAGGATGCCTACGGCGGTTCGGGCGAGAATCGGATGCGGCTGCTGCTCGAAGTGATTGGAGCGGTCAGGGATGCCGTGGGGCCGGATTTTCCGGTCGCGCTCAAGCTCAATGCCACAGACCAGATCGAGGGCGGGTTCGGGAACGAAGACGCACTAGAAGTCGTGGCCGCGCTGGATGGCACGTCCATTGACCTGATCGACATCAGCGGCGGCACTTATTTCCCCGGCGCGAAATCGGCATCCGGCAGTGGCGGGAAGGGTCCCTATTTCACCGGCTTCGCACGCCAGGCCCGCAGGCGGACTGGCAAGCCCTTGATGGTGACGGGCGGGTTCAAGGCGTTTCAGCTGGCGGTGGATGCGGTCGCAAGCGGGGATACGGATGCTGTCGGGTTGGCGCGTGCGCTGGTGCTCGATCCCGACCTGCCCGACAAATGGCAGGCGGGTGATGGGGCCGACCCGGCATTCCCCCGTTTCGCGGACGCGCCGGAAGGCGGCATTACGGCCTGGTACACGCTGCGGCTGACGGATCTTGCCAACGATCGAGAAACGCCCGGGAGCCGCGATGCCGTCTCCGCTCTAAAAGACTATAACGAGCGCGATAAGAAGCGGGCTTCGCAATGGAACGCGCGGTTTTACGCGTTATAATCCTTGGCCATGACCGTTCGTCCGCCGAAAATTCTCGCCCCAGGATTGCAGCCATCGCCCTTCGCGGCGCTTGAACAGGAACTGTTCGAGGAGCGAGCCGGCGCGTTGATCCGCGTCGCCAGGCAGTTCGAGGCGAAACTCGAAAAGCTGAAGCGGATGGAGCCGGATCATCCGGACAGAGCCGGGCTCGTGGCCGAGACTGCGCGCGCCCTTTGGATGCTGGCCGTGCAGCGCGAAGTGATGGGGCTGCCCGGAGGCGATGCGCTGATCAAGGCCTACGAGATACCCGCTGATGTGCGTCTGGCTTCGGGCATCGTCACGCAGAAGGTGATGCGTGGCCTGCACCGGTTGCGCCGCTGAGTGTCACGCCCGCCAGAAGTCTTTTGCCGCTTCTGGCAGGGTCGCAAGGGTGCGTTCGAATTCCTTTTTGTCGACATGTTTGCGCAGAGCCGCGGCGACATCGCGGACGCACGTGTCGGACGAGAAATTGTGATCTTTGCGCAAGGCTTGCGCGTCCTTGGTCCAGTCTGCACGCTCACCGAATGCGGATTTCGGTTCCGATGTATCCCAATCCGCGACGAAGATCGCGCGCAGGATCGGCGGCAGGACGCCGGCAAAGCGGATCGCCTCATCGAGATCGAGTCTGCGACGGAAGCTGTGAAGCACGCCCTGCGTCGTCGTGTAGATCTGGTTGCGTGTGGTCAGGCCGGTTGTCTCGCGCGTGTCGGCCAAATAAGCTTCGAATTCCTGCGAGGCGCGCTGCAGTTCCATGGGCATCGGCATGGTGAAACGCTCAATTTGCGAGGAAGGCCAGCCGGTCGTCCGTACGTGAGGGAACGAACTCGACGATCTCCGCGCTGACGACATTTTCGGCCACGAAAGGATCTTCGTTGACGCGGGTCTGAAGTTCGTCGCGTGAGGCATTGTGGGCAAGGATCGCA
Organism: Rhodobiaceae bacterium; assembly: GCA_020441995.1. Classification (GTDB taxonomy): domain Bacteria; phylum Pseudomonadota; class Alphaproteobacteria; order Rhizobiales; family Tepidamorphaceae; genus JACKJK01. The sequence continues at coordinate 7,946 of JAGRLC010000100.1, read as the reverse complement.
CCACCGCCGTCGGGGTCCTGAAGGCTGCCCGCGGCGAGAAAGATGCCATCGCTGAAACCGGTTTGCAGCCAGGCCTTGTGGCCGTCCATGAAGGCGCCCGCCTTGGCCTTGTTCTCGGCAAATCTCAGAAACACGGCAAACATCGTTTGTCTCCTTATGAGTTCAAGCGGCTTCCTGTGCGCGGGCGTGAAGCCAGCCGCACATCGCGTCGACTTCGGCGCGGATGAAACGCTCGTCGTGAAAGGCGTTGGCGAGCGTCGCGACGCCCTGGCTGCGGGCAAGCAGGTGCATGGCAAGGTCTTCGGCGTCCGCTTCGCGCCCGAGCGCGGAAAACTGGATGGCGAGCCAGTCGCGGAACAGCGTGAACAGCCGGTTCGCGTCGTTCTGGGCGGCATGGTTCAGCTTGGCGAGTTCGCTGACCAGCGTGCCGACCGGGCAGCCGTAGTCCATGATCTTGGTCTGGTTGGTGATCAGGATGCGGATAAAACAGCGGATGCGTTCTTCCGGCGTCTGGCCGTCGGTTTCCCATTGCTCGAGCATGGCGCGGGTGTTGGTCAGACGCTGGCTAATCACCGCGTCGAGGATCGCGTCCTTGGTCTTGAAGTGGTGATAGAAGTTGCCGCGCGAGATGCCGACTTCAGCCGCGATATCGGCGAAGGAGGTGTGCTCGTAGCCTTTCTCATAGAAGAGCCTGTCGGCCACATCGACGATCTCTTCGCTGGTTGTCTTGCCGGTCATCAATGTTCCTGCCCGCCAGCCTTCTTCATTAGTTAGGGCGTTTGTCCTAATTAGGACAATTGACCTAAACTGTCAATGGCAAAGGCTGGCGGGCAGGCTTGTCCTAGCCTGTCCTGCAGACAGAGGGAGTGTGAATCCGGAAGCCTGACCTAGCCGTAATATGGCGAGTTCATTGCCCGGCTCGCCTCACTGGTGGCGTCCGCATCGAAGACACGCGTATAGAACGCGGCGTTCATCTTGCGAGCTGTGTTGGGGAAATCCTGCACTGCGAAGGCAATGGCGTTCTCGACCGTGTCGAAGGCATCGATGCCGCCAATCGTATGGGCGTTCACACCGCTGAGCCAGGTCTTCGCGAGCAGACCTTTCTGCTGCTTGAGGACCGGGTTGCGTTCGGCCCATGGCGCTTTGTCGAATGGCACGTCGACCTGGACTTCGGTGTAGACGAAGGCCCCGGGCTTTGCGGCCATCGGTACGCCGAAATGGGGGGAGCCGATGTCCATGCTGGCCTCGCGGACGGCTGCGGCATCGAACACGCGCGTCGTTTGCGCCACGCCGAAAGCGGCGGCTTCCGCGGGGAAGTAGCCCGTCACGAACTTCTGCGCGTTTTCGATGCTGTCGAATGCGTAGATGCCGCCGGCAGACTGGTTCGACAGGCCCGAGAGCCATGTCTTGTTGAGAAAGCCGGGCTGCTCTTGGACCGATATGTTGATCCTCTTCCAGGGAACCTGATCGAAGGGGACGGAAATCTGAAGCTCGGTATAGACGAATGCTCCGGGGGACATGGCGATATCCTTTCCATTGTTTGTGGAGCCGGCGATAGCCGGGCGGAATCCGGCGCCGGATGCGGCGAGCGCAACCGCCGCGGCGGTTGCGGTTTGGAGGAATGCGCGACGCCGCATGGTCTCGTTGACGGTTTCGCGGTGGGGGGTATCCGTGTTGGTCATTGGGTAGCTCCGATGAAATATGACGATCACTATGTATCGATCGTTATGTGATAATATAGTGATCGCTATGTTGTCAAGAAAGAAATATAGTGATCGGTATATCCGGACACGGAGGGCATATGGACGACCGTCGCGAAACCACTCACCGGAAAATGATCGAAGCTGCCGGACGGCAGTTCAGGGAACACGGCTTTGCGGGAATTGGCGTTGCCGGCGTGGCCAAGGCCGCGGGCGTTACGTCAGGTGCCTTCTATGACCATTTCGGTTCAAAGAGCGGGGCCTTCGAAGCCGCCCTCGTGGCCGGTCTGGACGAGGTCATCGCGGCAATCCCGCAGTTCAGGCAGGCTCATGGTGATGACTGGCTGGCCGCGTTCACCGACTATTATCTTGGCCGCGGGCATCGCGAGGACGGGCAGCGCCTCTGCGTCATGACGTCATTGTCGGCGGATGTCGCACGTAGTTCACCGGCCCTGAAGAAAATCTACGAGGCGAAAATGTCCGAAATCGCCGGACTGATCGCACAAGGGCTGGCGGCGGGCGACGGGGCGCAGCGCCTGGAGCATGCGTGGCAGATCCTGAGCGCGCTGATCGGCGGGCTGACGCTTGCGCGGGCGTCGGCATCGCAGGCGCAGTCCGACTCAATCGCTGCCGCCGTCCGAAAAAATGTTCTGGACGTTGCGATGGGTCGATAAGGGCAAGCCCTAGATCGCCCGCTCTGCCTGCCTGCGGATGGCTGCGATGACGTTGCACAGGGTGCGGGCGGCGACGAGCGCGCCGATCCCGTCGAGGTCGCGTTCGGGCATCAGCTCGACCATGGCGAAGCCGGCAATGGTGCCGCGTGCAGCCACTTGTTCGATCATCTCGACCACCTGCCAATAGGTCAGGCCGCCGGGCGCACGGCCGATCACGGCGGGCACGACGGAAGGGTCGAAGGCATCGACATCGAGCGAGATGAAGATGTTGCTGCCGGGTTCGATCGCTTCCACAACCGGTGCGATGCCCATTTCGTGGATGGTGCGCGCGGAGACGAAATTCACGCCCCAGCGGCGCGCGTCCAGAACGTCGCCGGTCTGGGCCGACCCGATGGCGCGCTGCCCGACCTGCACGATGCCTGCGATATGCTCCATCTCCGAAGCGCGGCGCATGGTCGAGGACAGGCCGAAGCTTTCGCCGCGTACGCTGTCACGCCAGTCGATATGGGCGTCGATCTGGAGAATCGTTATCGGCTCGCGCCCGGTATAGGCGGCCAGCACCGGGATCGGCACGGAATCGTCGCCGCCGAGGATCAAGGGCACGGCGCCGGCATTCAGAATGCCCCGGGTTGCGGCGCGGATCGCCGCGCGGGCCGCTGTCGGATCATCGGGGTTGGTGTCGAGATCGCCGCAATCGACCGCTGAAAACCCTGTGAAGCCGAGCATGGGTTCGCCATGGTCGAGGTCCGGGTGTTCGAGATTGGCCGCGTAACCGCCCATGGCGTCACGGATTGCCCGGGGACCTTTTGCGCAATAGGCGCCGACCCATGGATAGGGCGTTGCGCTGGGCACACCGAGAATGGCCGCGCCCGTGCCCTTCGGGATGGTGTGGGTTCCCGCCGGCGGAAGCCCCATGAAGGTCTCCGCCTGATCTGCGCCGAACATGGCCCCGATGGTCGAGTCCTCGTTCGTCTTGCCGGTCACGATCCTGTCCTAACTTGCTTCGCGCATGGCGCGCTCGGGCAGTGGAGGCTGCCCCTTGCGCTCGCGGATCAGGTTGACGAAGCGGGTGAACAGATAATGGCTGTCCTGCGGGCCGGGCGA
>JAGRLC010000100.1:0-4453 GCA_020441995.1 Rhodobiaceae bacterium | reverse complement strand
GGCGAGGCTTCCGGGTGATGCTGCACCGAAAACGCCGGCTTGTCCTTCAACCGCAGGCCGCAGTTGGAACCGTCGAACAGCGACACGTGGGTTTCCTCGGCATTGGCGGGCAGGCTGTCGGACTGCACCGCGAAACCGTGGTTCATGGAGACGATCTCCANNCCACCTTGCCGGTGGTGTGATCCTTAACCGGATGATTCGCGCCGTGATGGCCCTGATGCATCTTGCCCGTCTTCGCGCCGACGGCGAGCGCCAGCATCTGGTGGCCTAGGCAGATGCCGAACACCGGCAGGCCGCTATCGATCAGGCTGCGGATAATGGGTACGGAATATTCACCTGTCGCCGCCGGATCACCGGGACCGTTCGACAGAAAGATACCGTCCGGCTTCATGGCGAGAATGTCGTCGGCGCTGGTGGTTGCCGATACGACGGTGACCTTGCAGCCGCGGTCGGCGAGCAGGCGCAGGATGTTGCGCTTGATGCCGTAATCGACGGCAACGACATGGTGTTCGGGGTTTTCCTGGCGGCCATAGCCTTTACCCAGCACCCAGGATGTCTCGTCCCAGTTGTAGCGCTGGGCGGTGGTCACGTCGGGAACGAGGTCCATGCCCTCGAGACCCGGCCAGTCGGCGGCCTTCTTTTTCAATGCCTCGATGTCGAAATTGCCCTCGGGATCATGGGCAATGACGCCGTTCGGCATGCCGTTTTCGCGGATGTGGGCGGTCAGGGCGCGTGTATCGATGCCGGCCAGCGCGATAATGCCGCGTGCGGAGAGCCACTTGTCGAGATGCTTCACCGCGCGCCAGTTCGACGGCTCGGTGACGCTGGCGCGCAGGATGCAGCCGCGCACGCCCGATTCGGAGGCCAGATTGGAGGTTTCGATGTCCTCGTCATTGGCGCCGACATTGCCGATATGGGGAAATGTGAAGGTGATGATCTGTCCGGCATAGGACGGATCGGTCAGAATTTCCTGATATCCGGTGATCGCGGTGTTGAAACAGACCTCGCCAACAGCGTCTCCGATCGCGCCTAAACCTTTGGCGCGAAAAACACTTCCGTCGGCAAGTACCAAAATACCGGTCGCTTTTGGCTCGGCCCATGGCGCGGAGGTGCTTTCCGAGACGTTCGTCATCGCCTATATTCCCGCTTGAGAGTGTTTGCGCGTCTGCCTGAACCGTCATGCCGCAGGAGTTGGGGTGCGGGTGCGGAAGGGCATGTGATCTAACGGCGGAAGCTAGGGGAGCGAGCCGGTGGCGTCAAGCCAGTTGATCCGCGTAATTAACCAATGAAAACAGTGGTTTAGCGCCATGGCTGTTGATGGCGGAGGTATCTTGCGGGAACTTGTCGTCAAAACAGCCGTTATTTACTGCGCTCGGCCCCTATGGAGTGGTGTGTGAAAATGCTGCGACAGGAAATCAATAATGCGCTGACCGGCGCAATGCGTGAGCAGGACCGCCGGCGCATGGCGACGCTGCGTCTTATCAATGCCGCCATCAAGGATCGCGACATCGCGGTGCGGTCCGCGGGCAAGGATGATGTTGTCGGTGACAATGAAATCCGCACAATCCTGCAGAAAATGATCAAGCAGCGCGAGGAATCGGCGAAAATCTACGAGGAAGCCGGGCGTCTCGATCTTGTTGAGCAGGAGAGCCAGGAAGCGGAGATCATCCGTTCGTTCCTGCCCAGGCAGATGTCGGAAGACGAGATGCGCAATGCCTGCGCCAATATTGTCGGCGAGATGGACGGCTCCAGCGTGCGCGACATGGGCAAGTGCATGAACGCGCTGAAGGAGCGTTATCCTGGCCAGATGGACTTCGGCCGCGCCAGTGGCGTGGTGAAGGATATCCTGTGCGGCAAATCCAGCGCGCAGGCGAGCTGAGCGCGGCGCTTCGGGTAGAGGTTATCCCCGTTATTCCTGAGATGCGGCCGGTGCATGTTATGTGCCGGCCCTTCTTCGTATTGTAGTAGACTTGTCCCATGCGCTTTCCGCCCTCGTTCCTCGATGAGATACGCAACCGCGTGCCCGTATCCGCGGTGGTGGGAAAGCGCGTGCGTCTCAAGAAGCAGGGGCGCGAACTGGCGGGCCTGAGCCCGTTCACCAAGGAAAAGACGCCGTCCTTCTTCGTCAATGACGACAAACGCTTCTACCACTGCTTTTCCAGCGGCAAGCATGGCGACATTTTTACATTCCTGATGGAGGTGGAGGGTCTCAGCTTTCCCGAGGCCGTGGAGCGGCTGGCGGGGGAAGCGGGGCTGCAGATGCCTAAGGCCGACCCCCGGGCGGAAGAACGCGAACGCGAGCGCGCCGGCCTCTACGAGATCATGGAAATGGCGGCGGCTTTCTTCGAGAGCCAGCTTTCAGACCGGGCCGGATCAAATGCGCGCGCCTATCTTGAACGGCGCGGCCTCTCCGCCGACACGCGGCGCAGGTTCCGCATCGGCTATGCGCCCTCCGGCCGGCATGCGCTGAAGGATCATCTGGCGGGCCGGGGCATCACCACCGCGCAGATGGCCGAAGCCGGGCTGATCATCACCGGCGAGGACATCGCGGTTCCCTTCGACCGGTTCCGCGACCGGGTGATGTTTCCGATTGCCGATGCGCGCGGACGCATGATTGCCTTTGGCGGGCGCGCGCTTCAGGCCGACCAGCCGGCCAAATACCTGAACTCCCCGGAAACGCCGCTGTTTCACAAGGGCGAGACGCTGTTCAACATTTCCGGCGCCCGCAAGGCTGCTCATGATACCGGCACCGTCCATGTCGTCGAAGGCTATATGGACGTAATCGCCATGAGCGACGGGGGTTTTGCCAACACGGTCGCGCCGCTCGGAACCGCGCTGACGGAAGGCCAGCTCGGCCTTCTGTGGCGCATGGCGGACGAACCGGTTCTGTGTTTCGACGGCGATTCAGCGGGCCTGCGGGCGGCATGGCGGGCGGCGGAGATCGCGCTGCCGTTCCTGAAGCCCGGCAAGAGCCTGCGTTTCGCGCTGATGCCGGAAGGGCAGGACCCCGACGACGTGCTGCGATCCCAGGGGCGGGACGCGCTGGCGCAACTGCTGGGCACGACCCGCAGTCTCGTCGATATCGTCTGGACCATGGCGGTTGAAAGCCAGCCGCACGATACGCCCGAACGGCGCGCGGCGCTGGAAGCCCGGCTCGGCGGGCTGGTTCGTTCGGTCGGCGATGAAACCGTGCGCCGCCACTATGGCGAGGAGATCGCCCGGCGCTCGCGCGAACTTTTCGGCGGCGGCAGGCCTCAGGGTCAGCGGCCCAACTTCCAGCGCGGCGGTTATACTCCGGGGCGCAAGGGCAGGGGCGGTTTTCAGGGCGCGGGCTATTCGGCAAGCGCGGGCGCCAGCGATAGCCTGAAGCGCAGCGCGCTTGTTACCGGCGCGCGCGACATGAGCCGGCGGGAGGTCGTGATCCTGCTGACGCTGGTCAATCATCCCGCCCTGATTGCCGATCATGCCGAAGAGCTTTGCGACACGGTTATTTCGCACCCCGAGCTTGAGCGTTTGCGCGGTGCGCTGGTCGATGCGGTGTCAGATGGCGCTGAAATCGACGCCACGGCATTGCGCGAATCACTTGGCGCAAGAGGCCTCGGGGGCGTGCTGGAGCGAATTGATTCGCTCTGGCTGGCCCGCGCGGACTGGTTTGCGGGCCCTGATTCGGCCGATGTGGACGCCGAATCGGGCCTCAAGCACATGTTGGCCTTGCACCGCAAGATCAACACGTTACATAGAAACCTTGAAATCGCTCAGGCCGACTACGAACGCGACATCAGCGAAGCCAACGAGGCGCGCGTGTTCGCTATTCTGGCCGAATTGGAAAAAGCGGAAGGTACGGAAGCACAGGTGGAAGGGTTCGGGGCCCAATCCGGCCGTCCTGTGCGCAGCTTTTAAATGCGGTGAAACGTTCTTGTCCGCAGGGGTTTTTGACCCATGTGGAACGATCCGGCGATGACGGTTAACAGCAGGTTTACCGCATTGAGGCGATAAAGGACGGGAACACGCGTGGCGGCAGATACGGGGCAGGCCCCGAAACTGCACGCCTGATACCGGTTTGTCAGGAGACCGCCTGATGGCAACGAAAGCCAAAGAGACCAAGGAAAACGAAAAGGAAGCCGGACCTGAGAACCAGGACGGCCCGCTTCTCGATCTTTCCGATGCCGCAGTCAAGAAGATGATCAAGGCCGCAAAGAAGCGCGGCTATGTCACCTATGAGGAGCTGAACGAGGTTCTGCCCTCCGACCAGGTGAGTTCGGAGCAGATCGAGGACATCCTCGCGCTTCTGAACGAGATGGGCATCAACGTTATCGAGAACGAGGAAGCCGAAGAGGCTGAATCCGATAACGACAACGAGGGCGAAAGCGAAGGCGGCGCGCTGGCCGAGGTGAAGACCGGCGGCGCGCTGGAGAAGAAGAAGTCGAGCGAGCCCGCCGACCGCACCGACGAT
>JAGRLC010000099.1 GCA_020441995.1 Rhodobiaceae bacterium | reverse complement strand
GCCTGATCAACCTCGACTTCGCCGATGTGCGCGCCGTCATGCGCGGCATGGGCCGGGCGATGATGGGCACGGGCGAGGCCTCCGGCGACAAGCGCGCCATGCAGGCCGCCGAAGCCGCGATCGCCAACCCGCTTCTGGACGAGACGTCGATGCAGGGTGCCAAGGGCCTGCTGATCTCGATCACCGGCGGCAACGATCTGACGCTTTACGAAGTCGACGCTGCCGCAACGCGCATCCGCGACGAAGTCGATCCCGACGCCAACATCATCCTTGGCGCGACCTTCGACGAGGCGCTTGAGGGCGTGATCCGCGTGTCTGTGGTCGCCACCGGCATCAAGCCGGAGGAATCGCAGATCGATGTCGCCGGCCGGCAGCCCGCGGCAATGGCGATTGCCGAGAAGCAGACGCCCGCCGCCGAAGCTCCCAAGCCGATGGAAGAAAAGCGCCCCGAACCGATCGCAACCAGGCCGGTACCCGCGCCGGAAGCGGCTCCCAAGCCGGCTCCGCGCGACTTTGCCGAACTGTCGCGGGACCTTCGTGCCGCGATTGCCCAGCCGGCCACGGCCGAAATCCCGGCTGAACCCGCGCCGGCTCCGGCAGCTCCGGTCGAGCACGCCGGCGTGACGCTTGAGCGCCGCGCTCCGCAGGCGGCTACGCCCGCCATGCCGCAGCCGCGCCCCGAGCCCGCGCCTGTGGCTGAGGAACCCGCGATCGAGGCTGACGAGGCATTCATTCCGGAAGCCGCCGAGCGGCCGGTTTCAACGCCCCGCATGCCGAGCATCGAGGACTTCCCGGCTCCGGGGCAGGCCGAGTACCGGGCCCATCAGGCCGAACAGCGCGGCGAGCCCGCGGCCCAGCACCGCCGCCCGGGCCTGTTTGAGCGCATCACCAGCGGCCTGACGCGCCGTGAGGACGATGGTCTCGATGGCATGGACGATATGGCGCATGGCCAGGCGGAAGCTCCGCGTGCGGCGGCTCCGGCTCCGGCTTCGGAATATGCCAAGCGTCCGCGTCCGGTTCAGCATGAGTCGCAGGTCACGCATGCGCCGCGCCGCATGGTGGCCGGTTCGGCCGCGCCGCAGGCTCATGTCGAGGCTGACGACGAGTATGAAATCCCCGCGTTCCTGCGCCGGCAGTCAAACTGACACACGGCTCTGTAACATCGGGTGATAGCAATTGAGTGGACTTTGGCGCCGGAATGGCTGAAATCCTTGCCATACAGCGCATTACGGCGCCAATGCCCCATTCTCGCCACAGGCGAGCCGCGTAACAGAGCGTAAGAAACCGTGATTTTGCCTTAATGCGCACTCCGGCTATTACGGTTTGGTAACTACGGGGGATGAGAATCGGTCATCCCGCTGGGTAAGTCTGAAAAGGCCTTGGTTGGGCCACTGAACGCCGGTCTGAATTTGTATCGAGTTTGAACGGTAGAAGAGGTCAGGCAAGCCAGCGGAAAGCATCAAATTGGTCCCGAGGGGGGCTGCGGTGAAACCAGGTTCAACCTGATCACGGACAGCTTCGGAACCGTAAAGATGCAGTACCGGATGGGGCGAAACGGTCTCTAAGGACATCAGTCCGAAGAACTTTTCTCTTCAGCCAGGGTGACTTCCCCGCAGGCAGGCTGCCGCCGGTTGCTTCTGCAATAGTGCAGGGCGTAGGCGGCATGAGCGAGGGATTTGGGTGCGCATGAGACGGCAAGCGGGTCTTCAGAACACGGTCGCGGCGAGCGTAACCCTCTCGGGTATCGGCGTTCATAACGGTCTTGGTGCTTCCCTTACATTGCATCCGGCAGAGCCTGATACCGGTATTGTTTTCCTCCTCACCGACGAACGCGGACGCGAAGTCGAAGTTCCCGCCACTCACAAGAACGTTTGCTGCACCGAGCTGTGCACGCGCCTTGGCGATGCCAATGGAACCGCCGTTTCCACCGTCGAGCACCTGATGGCGGCGATCTCCGCTCTTGCGATCGACAACCTCGTGATCGAGGTCGAGGGCGAGGAAGTGCCGATCATGGACGGATCGGCCGCCGATTTCGTGAATGCCATCGATCAGGTCGGCATCGTACCGCAGGGCGCGCCGCGCAAGTTCATCAAGGTTCTGAAACCCATTCGCGTCGAGCACGGCTCCGCATGGGGCGAACTGACCCCGGCGGACACCACATCATTCTCCATCGCAATCGACTTCGCCGACGAAACCATCGGTTATCAGGAAGTCAATTTCGATCTCGGCGCTGACGTTTTCCGCGACGACATCTCCCGTGCCCGCACATTCGGCTTCATGCGCGATGTCGAGGCGCTGTGGTCTGCCGGTTTTGCGCTCGGCGCATCGCTTGAGAACACGGTCGTTGTCGGAGACGATCGCATCGTCAATCCCGAAGGGCTGCGTTACGAGGACGAGTTCGTCCGCCACAAGGCGCTCGACGCCATTGGCGATCTGGCCCTTGCCGGTGCGCCGATTCTCGGCTGCTACCGTTCCCTGCGCGGCGGTCATCGCCTGAATGTTGCGATGCTGAAGGCGCTGTTTGCCGATCCGGCCAACTGGACTGTTGTGGAAGCCCCGGTTCAGCGCGCTCCCAAGACGGCAGGCCGGGTCGAGGCCGAAACCTTCGCTCCCGCAGCCGCTTACGGCCCGGAAGTTTCCTGATTTAAAGGCGTTTTCGCGCAACACTCCGGCGGGACTTGTGCCCGATCACGGATAATTTCGCGCGTAATCGGCGATGGCGTTAACGCTTGCCCAAAAATAGCTCTAATCATCCCTCAGCAGATTTGCCGTAACGGGTGCGGTTGGGGTATCTATTGCCCGCGCCAGGCATGTGCCAAAAAGCGTAGAGTTTCAGCCGGTGGGGATCATGACGGTTCAGGTTACAAACAGCTTCATGAAACGCCTCGCCATGGCCGGGCTTGTTCTCGGTCTTGCAGCCGCGGTTGCGGCCTGTTCCAGCTTCCCGCGCCCCTCTATGCCCCGGTTGCCGTTTCTTGGAAGCGGAGAGAAGGTCGAGGAAATCGTCGAGACCGAGCCGGCGGACCGCCTCTACAACGAAGGCGTGGCGCTTGCGAACTCGGGCGAGTTCAAGAACGCGGCTGCCAAGTTCGAGGACGTCGATCGCCAGCACCCTTATTCGGACCTTGCCCGCCGGGCGATCCTGATGACGGCCTATGCCAAGTTCGAGGCGCGCGACTATGATGGCGCGGTGGCCGCTGCCCAGCGTTATGTGACACTGCATCCCGGCAGCGAGGATGCAGCCTACGCCCAGTACATCATCGGCGAATCCTACTATCGCCAGCTCCCCACCATTGAGCTTGACCAGAAAGCGACGGAGCGGGCGCTGTCGGCGCTCAACGATGTTGTCCAGAAGTATCCCGACAGCGAATATGCCGATCAGGCCCGCCAGAAGGTCACGATTGCTTACGACCAGCTCGCGGGCAAGGAGATGGAAGTCGGGCGCTATTACATGAAGAAAGCGCGCTTCCTGGCTGCCGTGAACCGTTTCCGCACCGTTATTGAACAATATCAGACCACGCGGCACATCGAAGAGGCGCTGCACCGCCTGACCGAATGCTACATGGCGCTCGGTGTTGTGAGCGAAGCGCAGACCGCCGCCGCCGTTCTTGGCCACAACTATCCCAACAGCCCGTGGTACAAGGATTCCTACACGCTGCTGGAGAAGGGCGGCTACAAGCCGGAGATCAATCAGGGCTCCTGGCTCAGCCGTATCATCCGGCGCGATCAGGCCTGATTCAATGGCTTCCGGGCGTTGTGAACCATTGGTTTGCAACGTGGTTTGAGCCTATTTTGGAGGCGCCATGCTAGTGCGCCTTTCGATTCGCGACATTGTTCTGATTGATGCCATCGATCTCGATTTCGGTGGCGGCTTCACCGTGCTGACCGGCGAGACCGGAGCGGGCAAGTCGATCCTGCTTGACGCCTTCGCGCTTGCTCTTGGTGCGCGCGGCGATGCGGGGCTTGTGCGCAGCGGCGCCGAGCAGGGGCAGGTTAGCGCCGTATTCGATCTGGCGCCCGGCCACCCGGCGATGCGCAAGGCGGCGGAAGCCGGGTTCGATACGGACGGCGGGCTGATCCTGCGGCGCGTGCAAAGCGGCGACGGGCGGACCCGCGCCTTCCTCAACGACCAGCCCGTTTCCGTTCAGCTATTGCGCGAGATCGGCGCCGAATTGGTCGAGATCCATGGTCAGCATGACGAACGCGCGCTGATCGATCCGGCAACCCATCGCAGCTTTGTGGATTCCTTTGGCGGGCTGGCGGGCGATGTTGCTGCCGTGCGTGCGGCCCATGGTGAGATGCAGGCGGCGCAAAACGCATATGACGAAGCTGCCGAAGCGCTGGCCATTGCGCGCCGCGACGCCGATTTTCTCACCCATGCCTGCACCGAAATCGATGCGCTCGATCCCCAGCCGGGCGAGGAGGAGACGCTTGCCGAACGCCGCCAGCAGCTTATGGCGGCTGAAAAGGTTGCGGACGATCTCAACGAAGCAATGGACGCGGTTGGCGGCAACAACGCGCCGACCGCGCATATGGCTTCCGTCCTGCGCAAGCTGGAGCGGCGCGGCGAGGAAACCCGCGCAATCCTTGAGCCCGTCGTGCAGGGCTTGTCACAGGCGCTCGAGGCCATCGAAATCGCGCGCATGGCAACAGAGGCCGCGATCCGCGACAGCGCATTCGACCCGGCGGATCTTGAAAATATCGAGGAACGGCTGTTTGCGCTGCGTGGTCTTGCCCGCAAGCATAGCGTTCAGGTGCATGATCTTCCCGCGCTGAAAGACAGCCTGCACGGCAAGATGGAGGCGCTGGAATCGGGCGAGGCGCGTCTCGTCGAGCTGGAAAAGGCGCGTTTGGTGGCGACGGATGCTTACCGCAAGGCAGCCGAAGCCCTGAGCGCGAAACGCAAGAGCGCCGCGGCGAAGCTGGACGAGACGGTCAATGCCGAGCTCCCCGCCCTGAAGCTCGAGCGGGCGCGTTTCTTCACCGAAATCGAATCGATTGACGCCGCGCAGGGCGGGGCTTCCGGTATCGACCAGATCGTCTTCCACGTGCAGACCAACCCGGGCAGTACGCCGGGTGCCCTGATGAAGGTCGCGTCCGGTGGCGAGTTGTCGCGCTTTCTGCTCGCTTTGAAGGTGGCGCTGGCGGGTCGTGGCGGGGCACCGACATTGGTTTTCGATGAAATCGATACAGCGGTTTCCGGCGCCGTCTCGCAAGCCATTGGCGCGCGGCTGGAACGTCTTGCGGGTGCTGTGCAGGTTCTCGCGGTGACCCATGCGCCGCAGGTCGCGGCGCGCGCCGGGCATCACTTCCTGATCGGCAAGAGCGAGGCCGACGGCGGGAAACGGGTTGTTACCGATGTTTCCAGGCTGGACGATCACAGCCGCGGCGAGGAGGTTGCGCGTATGCTGGCCGGCGCTACCGTGACCGACGAGGCACGCGCGGCGGCACGCCGGCTGATGCATGACACCGGCGCGGCCGGCTGAAGCGCGGGGCGTGACGATGAGTGACAAGGCTAGCGGTAACGCCGGGCTTTCCAGCATACCGGTCGAACAACTGAGCGAGGCGGAAGCCACCGCCGAACTCGAACGGCTGGCAGCGGAGATTGCCGCGCACGACCGTCGCTATTACGAGAAGGATGCGCCGAGCGTATCGGATGCCGAATACGACGCTCTGAGGCAGCGCAACAGCGCCATCGAGGCGCGGTTCCCCAATCTCAAGCGTGTCGACAGCCCGACCGAGCGGGTCGGGGCGGCGCCATCGGAGAAGTTCTCCAAGGTGCGGCATGCCGTGCCGATGCTGTCGCTCGACAATGCGTTCAACGATGATGACGTGCGCGACTTCGCCGCCCGCATCCGCCGTTTCCTGCGGCTGGGGGAAGACGCGGTGCTGCGGCTGACGGCGGAGCCCAAGATCGACGGGCTGTCGCTGTC
>JAGRLC010000098.1 GCA_020441995.1 Rhodobiaceae bacterium | reverse complement strand
TCCTGCGTTTCGACGATACCGACACCGAGCGCTCGCGCGAGGAATATGTTGAGGCGATCCGCGCAGATCTGGCGTGGCTCGGCATTGAGCCGGACGAGGAAGCCCGGCAGTCGGAGCGGCTGTCGCGTTACGGCGAGGCCGCCGAAAAACTCAAAAGGGCAGGCCGGCTCTATCCCGCTTACGAGACGGCGGAGGAGCTTGAACGCAAACGCATGCGCCAGCGCGCCCGGCGCTTGCCGCCGGTCTATGACCGCGCGGCGCTGGAGCTGAGCGATGAAGACAAGGCCGCGATGGAGGCCGAAGGCCGTGCGCCGCATTGGCGCTTCCTGCTGGAACGCGAACCGGTGGCATGGGAAGACGGCGTGCGAGGAAGCCAGCATATCGACATGGCGTCGCTGTCGGACCCCGTGCTGATCCGCGAGACCGGTTCCTATCTCTATACCTTCACCAGCATCGTCGACGACATCGACATGGGCGTGACCCACATCATTCGCGGCGAGGATCACGTCACCAATACAGGCGTGCAGATCGAAATCTTCAATGCGATGGGCGCCGAAGCACCGGCTTTCGCCCACCACAATCTTCTGGTGGACGCGAAAGGCGAGGCCTTGTCGAAGCGGCTCGGTTCGCTCTCCATTCAGGGTTTGCGCGAAGCCGGTTACGAGCCCCAGGCGGTCGCGGCGCTCGCGGTGCTGATCGGCACGTCGCTGCCGGTGGAGCCGGTGCGTGATATTTCAGATCTTGCGGGACACTTCGACCTTTCGGCCATCTCGCGCAGCCCGGCGCGCTTCGACCCGGCGGAACTCGATGGCCTCAACGCCCGCACTGTTCACGGCTTCAGCTATGCGGACGTGAAGGACCGGCTTGCCGCGCTTGGTTGCGATGGCGGCGAGGCGCTTTGGGATGCGGTTTCGCAGAACCTCGAAAAGCTCGATGACGCGCAATACTGGGCCGCCATCGTCAAGGGAACGGATGTGCCGGAACTGGCCGGGGGCGTTGAACTGACGGACGAAGACCGCGCCTATCTGGCATCCGCGCTTGAAGCTTTGCCGCCGGAGCCGTGGGACAGCGAAACCTGGAAAGCCTGGACCGGCGCGTTGAAGGAAAAGACCGGCCGCAAGGGCCGGGGGCTGTTCATGCCTTTGCGCGTTGCGCTGACAGGGCGTTCCAGCGGCCCGGAAATGGCGGCCCTGCTGCCGCTTATCGGGAATAGTAGAACTTCGGCCCGACTACGCGCACATTCCGCTTAGACGCGTCCATCGGCTCGGCGTCGCTCGCCGCAACCGTATTGGCGCTGGTGCGCGTCGGCTTTTCCTCGATCCCGACCGGCATGGAGGGGTTCTCGATGTCGCTGACGGCGTAGCGGCTTGGCCTGCGCCGCGGCATCGGCACCGTCTCGGCATCCTCATTGCTCTCGGAGACGAGGCCCGGCGAGAAGGTCATCTGGATTTTTGACGCGTTGGCCGGGCCTTCCGCGATCTGCGGTCCGCGGCAGCCGCAACCCTCGACGATCTCGTTGCGGTAGCGGAATGCATTGGCAAGCTCGGTGATCGGCGCGCCTTCCGGCGTGCGCGCGTTCTCCGGTGTCTCGCCGGGGTTCCTGTAGACGTAGAGTCTGGTCTCCGTGCCGGGGCAGGCCTGCCGGCAGGTTTGCTCGTCCTGCCCGAAATAGCTGGGGATCGTCGAAAAGCTGATCGGGAAATAATAGCCATCGCAGGTGCGCACGCACAGGGTGCGGTAACCGCCGCGCGGCGCCATCGGCTCCTCGACAAAGGACTGCGGCCCGAGGAAGAACGAGAACACGTTGCCCCTGTTGGCATTGGCGTAGCGGACGTATTGCGAGCCGCAGTTGTTGGCCGCAAGCGCCCGGATCACCCGGTCGCGCACGCTGCGGCTCGCGCGCGGGCGGTCGGAGCCGCCGACCTGCGCGGCAAGCCTGCGGTAGGCATCGTTGGCGCGCGCGTATTCCGATTCAAGCTTGCGGCAGGCGGCGGGCTTTTGCGGCTGGAAGATCAGAAACCCGCGCTGGAAGCAGCCGGCGCGGCGTGCGCGCGCTTCGGCGCGCTGGGCAATATCCCGCGCCCTGTCGAGATCCCGCATGGCTGCCGCCGAGGCGGGCGCCGACGGGGCCTGCATGCGCGCGAGTTCGGCTTCAAGCTGCGCGCAAACGGCATCGTTGGACTGTGCGAGGGCTGCGGCGCAAGACAGGTCAAGCGCGAGCGCTGCGAACACGATGACCTGAAACAAGCGCAGAAAAACGGCTTTCGCGCCCGGTTTCCACCGCGCCGCGCCCGTCATTGCCGATCTGTATCCGGTCCTGTGGGACACTCTTGCCGCTTTCCTGTCCCGTTTGTTCAAGTCTTCCGCCGGGAGAACGCAGACTGCGCGCGGATGAATCACGTTAGAAATGCTTTATGAACATTCCATGGCCGCTTCAACTGTTCTCATCGACGGCGGAATCTTCCAGTACGGCCATGATACGCCAAAGTGCGGCCTTGTCCGGTTTTGAAAGCCGGGCCGTCAGTTTTGCGGATATGTCGCGCGCTTGCAGGGCAAGGTCGCGATAGGCGCCGGCGCCCTTTTCCGTCAGCGCAACGAACGCCTCGCGCATATCCGCACTGTTGGGCATGCGTTCAACCAGGTCCTTGCTTTCAAGGCCTGTGATTGCCCGTGAAACCTTGACCTTGTGCATATGCGCCCTGCGGGCAACCGCGACCGAGGTCAGGTTTCCGTGCTCTCCAAGTGTCGCCAGCACGCGCCATTCCGCAACCGTAAGGCCGTATATGCCGGTGCAAAGCCTGGACAGCGGCTGATTTGCCGCCTCTGCCAGCGCCGCCAGGCGGTCGGGCAGGGAATCCGCGAGTTTCAGGAGTGGGGCGTCCATGTCGGCCGGTTCGTTAGGGTGGTCGGTTCCGCTGATGTGGGATGGGTGGTTATTCGTTTCAAGTGTTACGGATTGCGGGGTGTGTACGAGTACTTCTGCCTTGAAATTCCCCATGTTGGAAGCCACTTAGATGGTCTGCGGCAATGCAGCTCGCCGCTTTCCTCAAGCCAATGGATTTCCCAGCTCATGCCGCGTCTGACAGCCCTTGTCCTCGCCCTTTTCACCTTGCTTGCCGCACCGCTGGTCGCGAACGCGCAGGAACCGGATCTGATCTTCAAGAAATCGACCGTGTTCAAGCTGCTGACGCCTGACCACAAGCTTGCGACCTACGGCCTCGACGATCCGATTGTGGAAGGCGTGGCCTGCCACTTCACGGTGCCTGAGAAGGGTGGATTGTCGGGCATGTTCGGTGTGGCCGAGGAATTGTCAAACGCCTCGATTGCCTGCCGACAGGTCGGCCCGGTGAAGTTCAAGGAAAAGTTCGAGCAGGGCGACGAGATGTTCCGGGTGCGCCGGTCGATCTTCTTCAAGAAGATGCGCATCGTGCGCGGCTGCGACACCAAGCGCAACGTGCTGGTCTATCTCGCCTATACCGACAAGCTGATTGAGGGCAGCCCGCAGAACTCGACCTCGACCGTCCCGATCATGCCGTGGGGCGGACAGGAACCGCAGCGCTGCGAGGATTTCCTCGACGATTAGGCCGCGAAGCCATCCCGTTTGTGAGTCCACGGCCTTGAATGCAAAGCCAGTGGCTTAGCAGCCAGTCGCGGCATTAACACCTGTTGCCGGATATAAAGAAAAGGCGACGGTTCCATTTGGAGCCGCCGCCCGAGATATTGGTTGGTTAGGTCGCCGTCGGGCACTGCAAATGCCTGAAAAATCAGGAGTAGGGCAGCGCCGAAATCCATTCCTTTATGCCTTCTTACGGCTTTAGGCGCAATCGTAGTTCGATATTAAGGTTAAGCCGCGCGCGGCGCGGGAAGGAGGTATGCATTCTTACATATATTAACATTAGAATATGATGATATTATCCCATCAGTCTTACTGCTGATGGAGGAAACAACAATGATCCGGCTGACAGATTCCGCCTGGTCGCCCTATGCGGCCGGCATCGTCATCGGGCTGCTTCAGATTCCCGCGTTCATGCTGGCAAACACGGCGCTTGGCGCGTCGTCGTCCTTCGTGACCGCTGCTGCGTGGATTGCCTCGATCTTCGACCCTGCCGCGGCCCAGATCGACTACTTCGCCAAACATATGACATCCGACAAGTATTACTGGCAGTCGGCGCTGGTGATCGGCATTGCAATTGGCGCCTGGCTCTCCGCCCGTCTCGGTGGCGTGAAGCGTCCCTCTTTTGCAAAGGCCTGGAGCGAACTGACCGGCGTAAAGTCGCTCGGCGGCCGCATGGTCATGGGCTTTATCGGCGGCTTCATCCTGCTTCTGGGCGCGCGCATCGCCGGCGGCTGCACTTCCGGTCACGGCGTATCCGGCATGGCGCAGCTGGCGGTCGGCTCGACGGTTGCCGTGATCGCCATGTTCGCCGGCGGGATTGTCACCGCGCTCGCCTTCAAGCGCGCCTGAAGCGCCCCGAACCCAAGGAGATAAAACGATGACCACATTGATGCTCGTCATTCTCGGCCTTGTCATGGGCGTTGTCTTCGGCGTCGCGCTGGAGAAAGGCCGCGTGCTCGAACCCGGCGTTCTCGTGCGCCAGTTCCAGTTCACCAACTTCACCATGCTGAAAATGTTCTTCGCCGCCGTCGCGACCGGCCTCGTCGTGCTTGCGGTGCTCAACGGCCTCGGCCTGACCGCCCTGCATCCAAAGGCGGCGGTCATGGGCAGCACCATCGTTGGCGGCCTGCTGCTCGGCGCCGGTATCGTCATTGCCGGAGCCTGTCCGGGCACGGCGCTGGCCCAGATCGGCGCCGGCTACAAGGATGCATGGGCGATCGTGGCCGGCGGCATCCTCGGCGCCATGGTCTATGGCTACAACATCGAGGCGATCGAGGGCCTGCTGAAGAAAGGCGATTTCGGCAAGATCACGTTCGACGGCCTGCTTGGCATGCCTTTCTGGCTTCTGGCGCTGATTGTCGCGGCGGCTCTCGCCGGCGCAATGGTGGCGCTGGAGAAGTGGCGCCCTTGGCGCGCCGATATGGCCGGCCTGCCGGGCGGCGACCGGCTGCCGCCGGAAGGCGAGGCTCCCATGCTCTCCGGCACCGCCGGGCACAAGGCCTGAGTTCCCAAGGCTCTGCGCATTTCCCCCTGGCAGAGCTGTTTCACCCCGGCGTTTCTTTGCGCCGGGGTGTTTTTGTCATGAAAAGCCATTAGACAGGGGCTCCAGCAAGCCAACCTGAGAGGCCGGATGTCCCCCACACCCGCAATTGTTTTCGATGTCGGCAATGTGCTGCTCGACTGGCAGCCCGACCGGATTTACCGTGAAACCATCCCTGATCCGGACGAGCGTGCCTGGTTCATGACCCATGTCGTGCCCCTGACCTGGCACGAGCAGCAGGATCTCGGCCGCTCCTGCGCGGATGGCATCGCCGAACGCGTCGCGCAGTTTCCGCACTATGCCGGCCGCATCGCCGATTTCTACGACCGCTGGCTGGAAACCCTGGAAGGGGCAATCGACGGCAGTGTGCGCATCCTTCATGACCTGAAGGAGCAGGGCTACCCCGTCCACGCGATCACAAACTTCTCCGGCGAGCTGTGGCCGGTCACAGTCGCGGCCTATCCGTTCCTTGCCGAGTTCGGTGTTGCCGTTGTTTCGGGCGAGGAGGGCGTGCTGAAGCCCGATCCGGAGATTTTCCGCATCCTGTTGTCACGCACCGGGCAAAGGGCCGAAGACTGCATCTTCATAGACGACCGCCAGGACAATGTGGATGCCGCATATGCGCTCGGTTTCCGGGTGATCCGCTTCACCACGCCCGAAGCCCTGCGCATGGACCTGGTCAAGCTGGGTGTGCGCCTGCCGATGCAATTGGCGGGATAGTCTTCGGCGGGCAAATCACCGCTTGACGTTTGCTGCGACCTCTGCGCAATCTCCGCCCATGACGGCGACACGCAATATTTGCATTTGCGGGATCATTATCGGCTAGCGACACGCTGGCCCGGCCGTTCTCGTCTACTCGACAACTCAAGGAACGAAACGCCGGCCAGCGGCGGCGCTGTTCGTGCTTTGACTTGAGGAAGACGACGTGGACCTGAAATTCTACAACACGCTGACCCGGACGAAAGAAACCTTCGTTCCCATCGACCCCGCAAACGTGCGCATGTATGTCTGCGGGCCGACGGTCTACGACTATGCCCATATCGGTAACGCGCGCCCAGCCATCGTCTTCGACGTGCTGTTCCGGCTGCTGCGCCATGTCTATGGCGCGAGCCACGTCACCTACGCCCGCAACATCACAGACGTTGATGACAAGATCATCGAGCGTGCGGCCCGCGATGGTGTCTCCATCGACGAACTGACCAAGACCACCGCCGATCAGTATCACGCCGATGTGGCAGCTCTCGGCTGCTTATCCCCGACGCATGAGCCGCGCGCGACGAAGCATATCGGCGACATGGTCGCGATGATCGAGAAGCTGATTGCGCGCGGCCACGCCTATGCCGCCGACGGGCACGTGCTGTTCGACACCGCCTCCATGCCCGACTACGGCAAGCTGGCGAAGCGCTCGCTCGACGAGATGGTCGCCGGCGCCCGCGTCGAGGTGGCGAGCTACAAGAAGAACGCCACCGACTTCGTGCTCTGGAAGCCTGCAGAAGACGGCCAGCCGGGCTGGGACAGCCCGTGGGGCAGGGGCCGTCCGGGCTGGCATATCGAGTGCTCGGCAATGTCTGCGGCGCTGCTGGGCGAGACCTTCGACATCCATGGCGGCGGTATCGATCTCGCCTTCCCGCATCACGAGAACGAGGTTGCCCAGTCGCGCTGCGCCCATGGCACGCCCGTCATGGCGAACGTGT
>JAGRLC010000097.1 GCA_020441995.1 Rhodobiaceae bacterium | reverse complement strand
CGCTGCAGGTCGATCACGGATCGCTCGCGTTCTCCGGCGCCACAACCGGAATCGTGTTCGTCGACAGTGACGGCAGCGACGGAACGCTTCAGTTCTCCGGCACCGCGGCGGAGGTGAATGCCGCGCTGGCGCTGCTCGAATACACGCCGGATCAGGATTTCAATGACAATCTCGGGTCGGAGGCGCTGACGATCACCGTCAACGACCAGGGCAACTCCGGCGACGATCCGGGCCTGAGCGGTGATGCCACATCGGAGCAGGACCAGCAGGTCATCACCATTTCGGTGACGCCGGTCAACGACGCGCCGGAAATCACAGCACCGGCGAATGCCACGACTCTCGAGGACACCACGCTCGCTTTCACCGGCACGAATGCGCTGTCCATCGCCGACGTGGACGAGAACGAGGACGGCGTCTCCGATCCGCAACTGGTGACGCTGCAGGTCGATCACGGATCGCTTGCGTTCTCCGGCGTCACAACCGGAATCGTGTTCGTCGACAGTGACGGCAGCGACGGAACGCTTCAGTTCTCCGGCACCGCGGCGGAGGTGAATGCCGCGCTGGCGCTGCTCGAATACACGCCGGATCAGGACTTCAACGACGATCTCGGGTCGGAGGCGCTGACGATCACCGTCAACGACCAGGGCAACTCCGGCGACGATCCGGGAACCACCGGCGACGCGTCATCGGAAGAGGATGTCTTCGTCGTCGACATTTCGGTAACGCCGGTCAACGACGCGCCGTTGATCGACGCGTCAGAGGTTGACGCCCGGACGGCTGCGACTTTCGGCGGCACCGTCAACGACCATACGATCATCACCGGGGCGAACAACATCCCCACCGGCGACTACTCGGTGTCGTTCTGGACGAATGACACTGCGGGCGGCACTCAAAATTATCTGTCCTATGCCGTTACCGGCTCTTTCAACGAACTCGTCGTGCTGCGCACAGGCGGGACGCTCCAGTTCCACGCCAACAACACCGGCGGTTTACCGGCCTTCGATAGTGGCATCGAGATTCCGGCCGATGGCGAATGGCACCACGTTGCTTTCACTGTCGATACCAGCACCAGCGGCCAGATCACGATCACGGCTTTTGTCGACGGTGTCGCCGCACCGAACAGCGTCACCATCACTGACGCGGTCGGTCCCAACACACTGGCCTCCGGCGGCACGCTTGTCTTCGGGCAGGAGCAGGATTCGCTCGGTGGCGGGTTCGATCCCGGCTCCACACTGACCGGCGAACTGGCTGAAGTTTCCGTCTTCGGCGGGCAATTGACCGCGTCGGAAATCGAGTCCCTGGCGCAAGGCTTCTTCGACGATGGCGCAACGAACCTGGCGCTTCATTTCAGCTGGGACCCGGATGCCGGCAATTTCGTCGACACGACCGGGAACAACACCGGCAACATCGTCACCACCGGCAACGTTATAACGACTGACGGCCCGCCCGCTTTCGGCACCAATGAAGATACTGCCGTCAACATTTCCGGCATTTCGGTTTCCGACGTCGATGTCGGAACCGACCCACTCAACGTCACGCTGAGCGTGACCAACGGCACGCTCAATTTCTCAGGAACAGATCTCAGCGGGACGCTGTCCGGCACCGGGTTCTCGACGGTCGATGTTTCGGGCACCGGCATCCCTGCCGATTCAATCACCTTCGATCTGGATATCGACGGCGCAGGCCCGGTTTCGATCACCATCGACGCCGCCACGGTTGCAGCCTTCAATAGCGCTTTCAGCGCATCGCTGGCCGCGTCTGCCCTCAGCGCGCAGGATATCGCCGACCTCATCAACGATCAGGCCGGCATTGACATCGCTTCTGTGTCGGGCGGACAGATCGTGCTGACATCGGCGACTGTCGGCACGTCATCCACGGTAACGATCACGAACTTCGCGGAAGCGGTTTCCAGCGGCACGCTTGGCCTGACGGACGGCTCCGATGCCGGTTCCGGGCCGAACCTGGATAATATTACTGGCGCGGGGACGGACACGTTCAGCTTTTCCGGCGCACAAGCGGACATCAACGCGATCCTGAGCGGGTTGATCAATTACACGCCGGCCCAGGATTTCGACGGCACGGATACGCTGAATGTCGCCGTTGACGATGGCGGCTCATCGGGAACTGGTGGCGTACAATCGGACAGCGCGAATATCAGCATCGCTGTCGTTCCGGTCAACGATGCCCCGGTGGCCAGCGACGACATCGTGCTCACCAATCAGACCAGCGGTTCGATCGACATCCCGCTGTTCGCGTTGCTCGCCAACGATACCGATGATGATGGCGACCCCCTTTCGGTCAATTCGGTGACCGGCGGCACGCTCGGCAGCGAGAACGTCAGTTACACGTTCACTGGAAGCGCGGAAAATTTCACATACGAGGCGAATGACGGCACCGCGAACAGCAACACGGCGACCGTGACCCTGCAAACAACCGGACTGAACGGAACGTCGGCTGACGAAATTATCATCGATGTTCTTGGCCACGACAGTCTCAGCGGCGGAGACGGCAATGATATCCTGTTCGGGCTTTCCGGTTCCGACCTCATGGATGGCGGCGACGGCGACGACATTCTCTTTGGAGGGCCGGGCGCGGATGTTATGACCGGCGGTGCCGGCAAAGACACCTTCGTGTGGCAAGATGGTGATCTTCAGCCAACCCCCGACACCATCACTGACTTCAACCCGACCGAAGATTTGCTCGACCTTGCCGGTCTGCTGGACTCAGCCTTCGACCCCAATACGAATACGTCCAGCTATGTGCAGGCAGTCACGAACGGCACCGACACCACGATTTCCGTGGATAGCGATGGTGCCGCCAACGGTGCGAACTTCGTCAATGTCGTCGTGCTTGAGAATGTTTCCACCGTCGGCGACACCATCACCTTCGTCTATGACGATGCATCCAGCACGACCACCATCACCGTTACCTGACGTGGGTCACATGCGCATGACTAGCCGCTGATGCTGCGACGCGTGATCCATGCGCTGTTCGGGCGCAGTCAACTTGTCCGCATGGCCGGGCTGGCGCTGCTGGCCGCAATGGTGGCCTTGCGGATATGGGATCCCGTCCCGGTCGAGATCCTGCGGCTGAAAAGCTTCGATGTCCTGCAACGGATGTCACCGAACAAGAGCTGGTCGAACAAGGTCACCATCGTAGATATCGACGAGGCATCGCTGACCGAGTACGGCCAGTGGCCGTGGCCGCGCACGATCGTTGCGGAACTTGTCGACAAGCTCGCCGCCGGGCGGGCCGCCGCCATCGGCATGGACATCATCTTTGCCGAGGAAGACCGCACCTCGCCGAAGAACTTCGCCGACTTCGCCCACGGCCTCGACGCGGAAACCAAAACCAAGCTTGAGCAATTGCCGAGCAACGACGAAGTACTGGCCGAGGCGTTCGGGCGCGCGCGCATGGTCGTCGCCGGGCAGTCCGGCTACAACTACGACCTCGGCCGCGGCAAGGACAAGATCAAGGGACCGCCGGTTGCCACGCTTGGCGGCGATCCCAAGCCGCACATGTACCGTTATCCCGATCTGCTGCCGAACATCCCCGTCCTGCAGAATGCCGCGGCAAGCTACGCGATGCTGACCGTTAACCCGGATGTTGACGGCATCACGCGCCGGGTGCCGCTTGCGGTGATCGCGCGCGATACGGTCTTCGCGACCATCTCGGTTGAAATGCTCCGTGTGCTTGGCGGCTTCAGGCCGCTGGTCATCCGTACCGATGAAGCCGGCATTTCCAGTATTGGCGTGTCCGGCATCGACGTTCCCACCGACGCCAATGGCCGCCTGTGGGTACGGTTTTCCGAGAGCGATCCGGAACGCTATGTCTCGGCGAAGGACATCCTGGCGGGCAAGCCCGAAGCGCTTGCCAAGGTCGACCGGCACATCGTCATGATCGGCACATCGGCTCTCGGCCTTTACGATATCAAGGCGACGCCGCTCGATCCCGTCATGCCGGGCGTCGAGGTGCACGCTCAGCTCATCGACAACATCATCACGCGCGAACACATCTACCGCCCGAACTTCTCGATCGCGGCCGAACTGCTGGCCGCCATGCTGGCGGGGCTTTTCGTCATCATCGCCGTGCCGCTCATGCCGGCGGTGGTGACGCTTGTTTCCGGACTGCTGATCAACGGCAGCCTGCTTGCCGGCGCCTACTACCTGTTCGTCAGCAAATCCATGCTGCTCGATGTCACCTTCCCGCTGATCACATCGATGGTGGTGTTCGGCTCGCTGGTGTTCTTCAACTACCTGCAGGAGGAATCGCAGCGGCGCGAAATCCGCAGCGCGTTCAGCCAATATCTCTCGCCGGACGTGGTCGAGCAGCTGGCCTCCGATCCCTCAAAACTGATCCTTGGCGGCGAGACCAAGGAAATGACCATCCTGTTCTCGGATGTGCGCGGCTTCACGTCCATCTCCGAAGCCTACAAGGCCTATCCGCAGGAACTGACCCACCTGATCAACCGGCTGCTGACGCCGCTGTCGCAGGTCGTCGTCGAGAACAACGGTACCATCGACAAATACATGGGCGACAACATCATGGCGTTCTGGAATGCGCCGCTCGAATACGAGGACCACGCGAAGAAGGCGCTCAGCGCCGCGCTCGGCATGATCGAGGCGCAGAACGCGCTCAACGAACAGCTCAAGACCGAGACCGCGCCCGACGGGTCCCCCGCCAAGCCGCTTGCCATCGGCGTCGGCCTCAACACCGGCGTCAGCGTTGTCGGCAACATGGGCTCGGACCTGCGCTTCGATTACACGGTGCTCGGCGACAACGTGAACCTCGCCTCGCGGCTGGAGGGGCAGACCAAGGGCTATGGCGTCGCGATCCTGTTCGGCGAGCGCACCGCCGAGCTCGCCGGAGACGATTTCGCCATGATCGAAGTCGATCTCATCGCGGTGAAGGGCAAGGCGGAGCCCGAGCGCGTCTTCACCGTGGCCGGGCGCAAGGACACCGCCGCCGACCCGGAATTTCAGTCTATCAGAAAGAACTGCGACGAGATGCTCGCCGCCTACCGGGCGCAGGACTGGGACAAGGCGGAAAAGACGATCCGGACCGCGCGCAAGCGTTCCGACGCATTCGGCCTCTCGGAGTTCCTCGACATCTATGCCCAGCGCATCGCGGTGTTCCGCGAAGCGCCGCCGCCGAAGAACTGGGATGGCGTTTTCATCGCCACAAGCAAGTGAGCGCGCTCAAACCGCGATGGTTTCCAGCGCGGCCTTGAGCTTGCCACTGACGGGAGCCGGCTTGCGGGTTTCCTTGTCGACATAGACGTGGATGAAGAACCCTTCGGCGGCGGCAATGTCGCTGTCGTTGCGGAACAGGCCGACCTCGTAGCGAACCGATGTATTGCCGAGCCTGGCGACGCGGATACCGGCTGTAACAAGATCGGGATAGGCCATCTCGGCGAAGTAGCGGCAGCCGGTTTCGACCACGAGACCGATCTGTGTGCCCTTGTGAATGTCCAGCGCACCCTGCCCGATCAGCCAGCCGTTCACCGCCGTGTCGAACAGCGCGTAGTGGACCACATTGTTCATATGGCCGTAGACGTCATTGTCGAGCCAGCGCGTGGCGATCTCGTGGAATGCGCGGTAGTCGCCGCGCCGTCCGGGTTCAGGTCGCGTCATGTTCGTGCAGCCTCATCATTTACAGACCTTGCCGATAAGTTTGTCGAGCATCGCGTCGCAGGCATCGAGCTGGCTGATGGCAACGAACTCGTCCGGCTTGTGGCCCTGGTCCATATTGCCGGGACCGCAGACGACGGTGGGGATGCCCAGCGCGGAAAAGTAACCGGCTTCTGTGCCGTAGGCGACCTTGAGCGTCTCCCTCACACCGGCGCATTCGCAGGCCAGCGCGACGAAAGGATCGCCCGCTGGCGTATCGAGGCCGGGGTAGGATTTCACTTCCTCGATTTCGATAGCGGCCGAAGCGAAGCGCGCGCGCAATGGCGAAACGATAGTCTCCGCGGCGGCCTCGATTGCCGCCAATATGTCTACCGGATCATGCCCGGCGAGATGGCGTATCTCGAAATCAACGGTCGCGGTTTCCGGCACGATGTTCAAGGCGAACCCGCCTTCCATGCGCCCTGCGTGCACCGTCGAATAAGACACATCGTAATCATCGTCGCGTATGTCGCCTGCCGCGATGTCCACCTGAACCTTGCGCAGCGCGTTGATGAAATCGGCAGCCAGATGCAGCGCGTTGAGGAAATCCGGCGCCATGGCCGAATGGCCCGGCGTGCCACGGCAGGTCGCGCGCAGAAAGACCTTGCCCTTGTGCCCGTTGGCCACCTGCATCGAGGTCGGCTCGCCAACCACGCAGCACTCGGGCAGGCCTATTGAGGGTTCCAGCGCGCCGATCATGTCGCGGATGCCGATGCAGCCGACCTCCTCGTCATAAGAGATCGCGAGCTTCAGCGGTTTCTTCAGACCGGCCTTGCCCGCCTTCGCCGCAGCGGCCAGCGAACACGCGAGATAGCCCTTCATGTCGGTGGTGCCGCGCCCGTAAAGCCTGCCGTCCGCTTCGCTCATACGGAACGCATCGCAAGTCCAGTTCTGACCTGTTACCGGCACGACATCGGAATGCGATGACAGCAACAAACCGCCCGGCCCCTTCGGACCGATGGCCGCAAAGATGCCGGCCTTGGTTCCCGTCGCATCGGGCACACGGTGACATTCGTAGCCGTGGCGGCTCAGGAAGTCCCCGATCCAGCCGATGATATCGTGGTTGGATTCAGAACTGACCGAGGCAAAGCCGATCAGGCTTTCCAGAATGTCTCGCGTGCTGGAGTGGTTCATCACTCGTCCCCCGGCACGCCGTAAGACGGCGCGGCGCGCGGGTCCAACGCCCGCTGCACATAGGCTTCCATCTGCGGCTTGTAGATGTCCCATGCCGCCGCAATGGCTTCAATGGGGCAGTCTTCAGTCCAGTCGCAGCGAAGGTCGGCAAGCGGCCAGGGTTGTTCGTGAACGATCATCATCCCGGCGGAATGCACCGGCCCCGCCTCACCGCCCGCCGAGAGCCCCGCACGCATGGCCGCGACCAAGCGGTCGCCAAGATGGCCGGGAGTGGTCTCGAAGGCCTTCACGACCTCCGCCGGCACCTGATCGTTGTCGAGCAGGTTGCCCCCGGACGCCACGTCCTGCCCTTGCGCCTCGGCCCATGTGCCAAGCGCATTGGGGCCGGAGTGGATGGCAGTACGCCCTTCTGCGTCCACCGCAAGCACCTGCCGGTATTCAATGAACCTGCCCTGCCGTTTCACTTCGGCGATTGCCTCGACCGCGCTCTTGCCGGCCTGCATCAGATCTAGCGCCAGCGGACCAAGCGCCGGGTCGGTGACGTTCTGGCTCGCCACGGCACCGGCACCGGCACGCGCATAGGAACAGCGCGCGGCAACGGCGGGCGACGAGGACGAAATCGCGACACCGAACATGCCGGTCCGGCTACAGCGGGCAACAAGGGAGAATGTCATGCTACTTCTCGCCGTCCTCATCCGGGATCACGGCGGTCGCCTCGATCTCGACCAGCCATTCAGGCCGGGCCAAGGCCGATACCACAAGCCCCGTCGAGACCGGATAGACGCCCTTCAGCCATTTTCCCATCTCGCGGTAGACGGCTTCGCGGTGACGGATGTCGGTGAGGTAAACAACGACGCGGCAGATGTGCTCCATCCCGCCGCCGGCCTCCTCCATCAGCATCTTGATGTTGGCCATCGCCTTGGCGGCCTGCGCGCCCGGATCGCCGATATGTACGCTCTCGCGGGTTTCCAGATCCTGCGCGATCTGGCCGCGCAGGAAGACCGTGCGGCCGCGCGCCACGACCGCCTGACACAGGTCGTTGTCGAGCTTCTGCTCGGGATACGTTTCTTTCGTGTTGAACTTGCGGATGCGGGTATGCGCCATTTCAGGCAACTCCGGGTCGGGCGTCAGCGTCGCGGCTGCGCCATAGGTGCGGTTGGAATAGAGGAGCGGCGAGCCACGCTCGCCGATGAACAGGTCTTCGACCTCGCCGATAAAGACGTGATGCGTGCCGACCTTCTCGGACGATACGACACGGCAGTCGAAGGTAACCAGAGGATCGACAACGCGCGGAGCTCCGGTGCTGAGCGTGGTCCACCCGGCGCAATCGAATTTGTCGCCCAGTTCGTCCTTGCTCCGGCCGGCGAAGGCATCGGAGATATAAGCCTGATCGTTGCGCAGCACGTTCACGCAGAAGACGCCATTGGCGATGATGGC
Source organism: Rhodobiaceae bacterium (assembly GCA_020441995.1). Taxonomy (GTDB): domain Bacteria; phylum Pseudomonadota; class Alphaproteobacteria; order Rhizobiales; family Tepidamorphaceae; genus JACKJK01. Next base: position 2,098 of record JAGRLC010000097.1, on the reverse strand, counting down.
GGAGGCCGCCACGCTCATGTGATGGACGCAGGCCAGCAGCGTTGGTCTCGGCGTATCGGCGGAGACCGACGACATGGCCGAAACCGTGATACCGGCACGCCCTGCCGCGCCGTCCGTCGTGATGACGTTGACGGTGGAAGCCGACTGGCTCATCGCGGAGATGAACCGTTCCCGGAGCGGCTGTGCCGTGCGGTCGCTCATGTTCATGAAATCATATCTAGCGTCATGCGTTTGCGCTCCCACCCCGCACGGGATGGTAGGCGCGATACCCGCGCTGGATGGCGATCAGATCGGCCAGGTATTTCGCATCGTGCCATACGCCCCAGATGAACGACGAACCGCGCCGCGACAGCCACGGCAGGCCGAGAAAATAGATGCCCGGCTCGTCTGTTGCGCCCCGGCGGTGCTTGGGTCTGCCCGCTTCATCGAACACATCGGCCTTGAGCCAGCTGAAGTCTACGCCATAGCCGGTGGCCCAAAGGATTGACGTTACGCCGGCCTTGGCGAGATCGAGTTCAAGGACCGGATCGAGCATGCAATCGGGATCTGGACCGATGACGCGCGCTTCCGGTTCCTCAGGCAGATCGAGCCCGTTCTTCAGGATATAGGCGTCTGCCTCGTCCAGCACCGAGAGGTAATTGGCATCACCGCGCGCAATGTTGGTGGCAAGGTCGGGGGCGAAATGCATCACGCCGTCCTCGAAGCGTTCCGTGCGCCCGACAAGCGTCATGCCCTGCTCCGCGAGGCGGCGGAAATCTATCGTCTCACCGCCACGCGCACCGCTGACGGCAATGGTGACATGTTCGGCGCCGGCCGGAGGCGTTGCCGCGTCCCATTTGCCGAGCACACCCAGCCACCAGACATTGTCGCGCCCGCGATAGCTGCGCGGCGGGCGGTCGTGCGGACCAACAGACAGATAGACGCGCTTGCCGGCGCGGTTGAGTTCATCGGCAATCTGTGTGCCCGACGACCCCGCGCCGACGATCAGGACCGCACCATCGGGAAGCTGATCCGGGTTGTGATAATCGTGCGAGTGCATTTGCACGACGCCGGCATCCTCCGGCACGATTGGCGGGATGACAGGGCACTGGAACGCTCCCGTCGCCACCACGATGCTCTGCGCCTCGATCGCCCCTTGCGATGTCTCGACGCGAAAGCCGGGTCTGCCTTGCAGCCGTTCCGCCGACAACACCTCGATACCGGTTCGCACGGGCATGTCGAATTTCTTCGTGTAGGCGACGAAATAGTCGACCACCTCGTCCTTGGGAGGGAAGTCGTCGGGGCCGCTTTCGGGATATTCGAGGTTGGGAAAGCGGTCGTGCCAGGCGGGGCCGTTGGCGACCAGCGAATCCCATCTGGCGGTGCGCCAGCTTTCGGCGATGCGGTTCTTTTCCAGCACAACGTGGCCGATGCCCTGTGCGGAGAGATGCTCGCTCATGGCGATGCCGGCCTGGCCGGCCCCAACGACAAGCGTATCCACCTTTTCAATCGTCATTCCGTGTTTCCTGCATGAACGATATGAGTCCCGGCCCACATCACGGGAAAAGCATTCTGGAGTAGCATGTAACCCGTGCGCCGGTGTACTCCAGAATAAAAACACATAGACACCATGCGCCGTAACGGGGAGTAGGACGCGCCATGCCGCTTGAGATGAACCAGGATGTCTTTATCACCTGTGCCGTGACCGGTTCCGGCGGGACGCAGGACCGTTCGCCGCATGTGCCGCGTTCGCCGCAGCAGATCGCCGAAAGCGCCATCGAGGCGGCAAAGGCGGGCGCCGCCGTGGTCCACTGTCATGTGCGCGATCCCGAGACCGGCAAGCCGAGCCGCAAGCTCGAATACTACCGGGAAGTGACCGAACGCATCCGCGACGCAAAGGTCGATGTGGTGCTGAACCTGACTGCGGGCATGGGTGGCGACATGGTTTTCGGTTCGCCGGAAAAGCCGCTGCCGCTCAATGCCGGGGGAACCGACATGATCGGGGCAGCCGAGCGCGTCGAACATGTGGCGCAGTGCCTGCCGGAAATCTGCACGCTCGACTGCGGCACGATGAATTTCGCCGAGGCCGACTACGTCATGACCAACACCCCCGGCATGC
>JAGRLC010000096.1 GCA_020441995.1 Rhodobiaceae bacterium | reverse complement strand
GCAACACCGAGGACGCCGACGTCGGGCGGTTCCTGAAACTGTTCACCGAACTGCCGCTGGACGAGATCGCCCGCCTTGCCGCCCTGGAGGGTGCCGAGATCAATGAAGCGAAGAAGGTGCTGGCAACCGAGGCAACGGCAATGGCGCACGGGCGTGCGGTTGCAGAACAAGCCGCACAAACGGCGCAGAAGACCTTCGAGCAAGGTGCAATCTCACAAGACCTGCCGACGATCACCCTGGACCTCGATGCGGGCGCAGGCCTGCTGACGGCAACCGTTCAGGCCGGCTTTGCGTCTTCCAACAGCGAGGCGCGCCGTGCGGTCCAGTCGGGAGCCGTTCGCATCAACGATGCCGCAGTGTCCGACCCGATGATGACGCTTAACCGCGGCCATCTCGGCAGCGACGGTGTCATCAAGCTATCGATGGGCAAGAAACGCCACGCCCTGATCCGTCCGGCCTGAACACGTCACCTGCCACGCTGCTGCGACAGGGGATCGAGCCGGTCGGTATCGATATCATTGCCGTTCGATCGCGGTGCGGCACCCCCGCGCGGAAGAGGCCGTGCCGGAGCATCGAGCAACAGGCGGAAAATTCCCGGCGTCACGGCGGAAACAGGATTCACTGTCAGGTTGGGGCGGTTGAGCCCCCCTCTGACGCTGAAATTGACGCCGATCAGCCCTTCATTCACGCGACCGCCGAGAATGGTGCCAAGCAGCGGCACGCGACCGAAGAAGTTATTGATCGCATAAAGCGGCACATAAGTGCCGTTCATGCTGATCCTGCGTCCGGAGAAATCGACCTGCCCGTCAAAGGTCGCGCCGACGACAGGCCCCCTGAGCACGCCATTGCGGAAATCGAACACACCGCCGGATCTGGTGAAATCCACATAAAGCTCGTCAAAGCCGATATTCGCCGCGTTCGGAGCAGCCCTCCGCGCGGCTGCCTGCCAGGACGGGTCCTCGGCCATTTTGCCGGTCTGATTGATCAGCGTTGAGAGGCTCGGATCCTGATCGATCGCGAAATTGACCATCTGCCAGCGGCCGCGCGCGTCGCCGCTTCCCGGGCCGAGCCGCGCACGCATGCCGATCTGGCCGCCGCGCACGCGCGAGTAGAGATCCAGCCACCTCAGCAGCTTGCCCGCATTGTTGGATTGAACGCTGAGCACCGGATCGGGGTTGCCCTGCCGTGGCGCAATTTCCATTCTCATCGTGGAATTGTCGGCAAACGCCCCGGTCATCTTCAGGTTGGAAACCGTATCGCCGCGCATGTCGAGATCGATATCGATACTCTGAAGAACTTCCCCGTTGTAGCCGCGCCCGGACCCGATAACCGCTTCGACACGATAGCGCCGCTTGTCTCCGGGTTTTGCCGTTCCTTCCGCAATCCCGCCGGTCTTGGCATTGTCGAGAACACGCCGCATGTCAAAGCGCGCGGCCTCGATCTTGATGCTGAAATCACCGCCCTTGGATGTTTGGATACTGGCCTTGGCGGAATCGTCCGACTGAAGGCGGAAAGATTCGAAATCAAGCCAGTTGATACCGCCATTCTTCCTGATCAGGCCTGAGCCGGCAATAAACAGCTCCCGGCCGGACAGGCGCATATCGCTGAGCCGCGTGCCTCCGGTCTCCGCATCCGGGCTGAGAACCGCGACGAAGCTTGCCGGTGATCCCGCCGGCTTATCGAGGCCGATCGCGGGTTGATACAGCCGCGCATCCTTCAGGTCCGCCTCGACCCGTCGGCGTTCGCCTCCGAGTTCCTGAACGTCAACCGGAAAGGCGCCTTGAACAAGATCGCCGAAATCAAGGCCAAGCGACTTGCGCGCCTTGGCATCGAGAATCATCGCGATCTTCCGCTCCGAGGCATGGGAACTGCCATAGATCGATTGCGTCACTGATATATTGGCGCCGACACCGTCGATCCGCCCCTCGCCGGCAATACGCATCAGCCCGTTGCGGACAGTCAGCGTGACATCGCCATCCTCGATTACGCGCCCCGGCCCGGCGGGAAAGCGCAGCCCCGCAATTGTCGCTTCGACATTCAGGCCAGTGTCCTCGACGGTAATGCCATCGCGCACATCGAAGCTCATCGTCATGCGAACCTTGGCGTCACCTGCCATGGCGGCAATGTCGAGATCGTGCTTGCGCGCGATATTCAGCGGATCGGTGTCGATAAGCTCCAGATGGCCACCAAGCGCGCCGCTGGTGAAAATCTCGATGTCGGCATGGACGGGATGGACCGTTGTATCGTCGATCCGGTAACTGCCGCCGGTCACGCGAATGGTCTCGCCCGATGGAAGAGCGATATGCGCGCCGTCGCCAATAAACGAAATCGCGAAACTGGTGGGGGTCCATATCCCCGACAGGCTGGCATCGCGAACCGGAGGCAGATCGTGGAAATATCCGAACTCGGTCTGCTTCGTCTCGAATGACACCGTGATCGCGTTTGGCGGCAGCTTTTTGAGGCCGCCAACCGCTGCGAGTTCACCCGGCTTGATGTCGACGTTGATTGTCGTATTGGCAATCTGGCCGCTGTGAACCTGCCGCATCATCCAGTCGCGCGTTTGCGGCGCAAGTCCCTCCGGCCAAAGGGATTTGAACTCGTCAACCGACATTTGCGCCATGCTGCCGCGCAGCGCAACACCCGGCGATCCGGGAGCCTGACGCACAAATCCCAGCATCGAAAGCGATGCGTTGCCTTTAAGAAAATCGAACCGGGAAATCTGAACCTGGCGGTTGGTGATGTCGTATACCGCATCAAAAACCACGGCATCGATCGCGACAGGCTCCATCTCCTGCCCGACGCCTGCTTTCACATCCGTGAATGCCAGGCCGATGGGTACGGTTCCATACGCCATGGAGCGGTTATCCGGGACGACGATTTCACCAGCGAGCATCGCCTGGCTCCGGCCTGCCAGAATGCGTGACGGAGCGATCTTCAAAGTCCTCCGCGAAGCATCCCATGTGCCGGAAACACGTGCCTCGTCGAGCAGAAAATCGACGTCCTCGCCTGCTTTTATCCGCCCCGCCCCGACAAGAATATCGAAACGTCCATCGGCGAGACTGCCATCGCTCAGGGTCGCAAAAGCAATCTGGCCTGAAACAGGCGATTCCAGCTGTAACCGGTCAAACCCGGCGTTCGCGGCAAACAGTTGCGGCACGAGATCCGCAAAGGCGACCTCTCCGGAGAGCCCACCATCCTGCCTGCGCTGCAAACGCCCATTCATGGCCCATTCGGAATCGGCGCTTTTGCCGCCGCTGGCTTCCAACGCGATGGACGGCACACCTGTGTCGGAGGCTTCGGCGAATAACCGCACATCCACACCATCAAGCTCCAGACCATCGCCCGTAGCGAGAACCGTTGCCCGGGAAACGTCCAGTTCGCCGATCCCCCCATTCTGGTTCAGGATCAGGAAGGCAATCGTGACGATATCAGCGGCATTCATGGTTCCACTGCTGCCATCATGCTTCCCCATGAGAGCAACGCGCGGCTCCGTAATCGTCAGGCGCTTTGGAGACAGATCACCAACAAGAATGGAAAGCAGGTTGAAACCGACCATCGCTTTTGGGGCGGAGAAAATTCGTGTGCCATTGGCATCCACCACCTGCACGGCATCAAGCTCAACCCCAACTCCGCGGCGACCACGCTTCAGGGCAACGCCCTTCACCTTCATGCTCATGCCCGCCGGCATCCGGGAATCGACGGCGGCCACGATGCGCGGAGCAAGCTTGCTGACGCCGATCGGACCAAAAAGCAGAACAACGTTCAGCACCGTGAAAATCGCCAGCCAGCCGGCAAAAACCCCGAAAACGGCGTAGCCTGATATGCGGGCGGGCTTGGGCAGTGTCCGGAACCACTTGCGGAAATGGCGCATGGCCAAAGCGGCCCGCGCAGTGCCCGCGCGCAAATACCGCCTGACGCGCACCCCGAAAGACCGGGCAGCGGCAGCGCCTTTTTCAAAGCCCTTTTGCGGCACTTGGTTAGACAATCCGGTTGCGGCTCCCGAACGCACAGTGCCAATCCGGCACGTAAAAGTTCATTCTACTCAACGCCCGTATCAATCCCGATTCGAGATTGATGCGGGCACGCATATTTGCGTCCATAGGGTAAATCGTGAACCGTCCACCCCCTTCAGGACCGTTTCATCCGCGATATACATCTTAACGCGGCAGATGATCTGCAATACCGGCATGATCGTACATAAAGCGGTCGAATCATGACCCCGAAAACCCGACCAAAGGAAGGCAAAGCATGACTGGAACCGTAGCGGAAGGCAGCAAGGCGCCCGGCTTCTCGATTCCCACAGACGAAGGCACAAACGCAACCCTTGAAAGCTACGGCGGCGCACCGCTTGTGCTCTATTTCTACCCCAAGGACGACACCAGCGGCTGCACGCGGGAAGCGTTGGATTTTTCCGCTCTTTCCGATGCTTTCGCCGACACCGGCGCCGCCATTCTTGGCGTTTCGCCCGACAGCGTCGAAAAACATGCGAAGTTCCGGAAAAAACACGATCTGTCGGTCGCATTGGGTGCCGACGAATCGAAACAGGTGCTCGAAGCCTACGGTGTGTGGGTCGAGAAAAGCATGTATGGACGCAAATACATGGGCGTCGAGCGCTCGACATTCCTCATCGACGCCAATGGCGTGATCCGGAAGGTGTGGCGGAAAGTGAAAGTGGCCGGCCATGCCGAAGAGGTTCTTCAAGCCGTCCAGGCGCTTTGACGCCGGTCAATCATCGCTTTTGCGGAATGGTCGGAGCGGCAGGATTTGAACCTGCGACCCCCAGTCCCCCAGACTGGTGCGCTAACCGGGCTGCGCCACGCTCCGAGCGATGGAGGGATTACCTGCTAGGCCCTCACAACGCAAGAGCGGCATGCACGCTTTGTGCGCATTTTGCCGTCTAGCGCTTCAGGGCCTCGGTCAGGGTCTGCCTGCATTCCCCCAACTCGAACAGGACCGCCTGCAGCCTGCGGATATCCTCCGCGGTCAGGGCCTGGCCAACCTGCCCGACTGCCGGCACGGCCACGGGCGCTTGAGCGGCGGGTGGCGGCGCAACGGGTTCCCGTTGCTCGCGCGGCTGTTCCACGGCGGCTTTCGGCGCGGAATCGGCTTGCGTCGAAGTTGTCACGCGGTCATGGGCAAACATGCGCAGGGAATCGAGGCGCGGTATCGGCGCAGCCTCCCCTGAAGGCGCTGCGGCAGGTTCAGGCATTTTCGGCGAAGACACCGGACTTGGGGGCGGTTCGACCGCCGGAGCGGGAGGCACGGGCCGCGATTGCGCTGGTGGCGCATATTCGGAAACAGGTTCCTGATGCCGTGAAACCGCAGGCGCCGGCGCCGCTTCAGGTGCTATGGGAGCCGGAGAGGCTGCCGCTTGCGGGGGTGGCGGAGAAGCCGTCCGGGAAGCGCCCTCGGCCTCAGCCGCAACCGGCTCCGCCGTTTCGGCCTGCACCGGCTGCCCCGCTCCGATCGAAATGACGTGGCGAATACCGCGATCCTTGAGGATACGCTGAACACCCTTGATGGTGTAGCCGTCGCCATAGAGGAGCTTGCGGATACCGCGGAGCAGATCAACGTCATCGGGGCGGTAATACCTGCGCCCGCCCCCGCGTTTCATTGGCTTGATTTGTGAGAAGCGTGTTTCCCAGAAGCGCAGCACGTGCTGCGGGACGTCAAGATCGTCCGCAACCTCGCTGATCGTTCTGAATGCGTCAGGACCCTTGTCGGCCATGATCTGCGGCACGCACTTTCATTCGGTTCAAAAAATCATCCGTCGCTGTCATCTTCTGCGCCGTTCATCCGCGCTTTCATCACCGGGCTTGGTTTGAAAACCATAACCCTGCGCGGCGCGATCGGCACTTCGACCCCCGTCTTCGGATTGCGCCCGATGCGCTGCCCCTTGTCGCGGAGCATGAAAGATCCGAATCCGGAAAGTTTCACGTTCTCGCCGCGTTCAAGGGTCTCGATGATCTCGTCGATGAGCATTTCGACAAGTTCGGCTGATTCCGCACGGGAAAGCCCGACTTTCCGGTACACGGCCTCGCACAGATCTGCGCGCGTAATTGTCCGCCCCGGCATTGCAACAGCCTCCGCCACATCGTTGATTGTGCATGCCAATTCGGCGCACAGCCAGTTCAGCCCCGATTGCGGCGCATGGTATGAAGGCGCGATACGATGGTCAACGCATCATGCGTAATTCAACTTACAAAAAACGCAGATTTAATAGGCACTGTGTCTTGCGCGCACACCAAAACGCCGGGCATCAGCAATTTAAGCAAAAACAAACAGTAAATTGCACTGACAACTGGAGTAACGGAATATAAGCGCCGCGCAGTTTACCAGCGCAACAGCGCGGCTCCCCAGGTGAAGCCGCCGCCCAGCGCCTCGACAAGCACCAGATCGCCCTTCTTGATGCGCCCATCGCGGACAGCAACATCGAGCGCGAGGGGAATCGATGCCGCCGACGTGTTTCCATGGCCCTCGACCGTCACAACGATCTTTTCCTCCGGCCAATCGAACTTTCTTGCGGTAGCGTCGATGATGCGCCGGTTGGCCTGGTGGGGAACGAACCAATCCAGATCATCCGCCGTAACGCCGGCTTTCTCCAATGTGCGTTCAACAACGCCATGAACAAGGCCAACGGCCTGCTTGAAGACCTCACGGCCCTCCATGCGCAGATGTCCTGCCGTTTGCGTGGTGGATGGACCGCCATCGACATAAAGCTTGTCGCGGAACCGGCCATCGGCCCGCAAGTCGCACGACAGCAGACCACGGCCATCGGCTTCGCTTTCATCGACGGCCTCAAGCACAACAGCGCCGGCGCCATCGCCGAACAGAACGCAGGTTGTACGGTCGTTCCAATCGATGATGCGTGAGAATGTCTCCGCGCCGATAACGAGGGCCTTCTTCGCCTGCCCGGCTTTCAGCAGGGCGTCGGCATTGGTCAACGCATAGACGAAACCCGAGCATACGGCATGCAGGTCGAAGGCAAAGCCCTGCTCGATACCCAGGTTGTCCTGAACGGTAACAGCTGTCGCGGGAAACGTGTAATCCGGTGTCGCCGTTGCAAGGACAATCAGATCGATCTCGGATGCATCGACGCCAGCGCTTTCCAGGGCTGCCTTCGCGGCCGCGGTTGCCAGGTCGGAGGTATACTCCCCCTCGGCCGCAATGTGACGCGCGCCAATTCCCGTCCGCTGGCGAATCCACGCATCGCTCGTTGCGACAAGGCTCTCCATGTCCGCATTGGTAAGAAGACGCGCAGGCAGATAAGATCCCGTGCCGCGCACGACTGAACGAACCGAACTCACGAAGCCATATCTCCAGCAATCTTCATATTCAGATTTTGATCCCGGCGATATTGCTCCAGATCATCGGTGATTTTCTGCAAGAGGTCATTCTCGGCAATGTCCCGCCCCAAGGTGACCGCGCTGGCGAAACCCTCCGCATCCGCGCCACCATGGCTCTTGATCACAATGCCATTAAGACCGAGAAAGACGCCGCCATTGACCTTTCGCGGATCCATTTTGGACCGCAGCGTGTCAAACGCCGATTTGGCGAAGATATAGCCAATGCGCGAAAGCAGACTGCGCCCCATGGCCGAACGCAGATATTCGGCCATTTGTTTTGCTGTGCCCTCGGCGGTCTTAAGGGCGATGTTGCCCGTAAAGCCTTCGGTCACAACGACATCCACGGTGCCCTTGCCGATATCGTTGCCCTCGACAAATCCGGCGTAATGCATCGGAAGATCGGAATTGCGCAGGATCCGGCCCGCGTCCTTGATCATCTCAAGGCCCTTGACCTCTTCCACGCCGATATTGAGCAGCCCCACGGTCGGGCGGTCGATGCCAAAGACCGAGCGCGCCATGGCCTCGCCCATCACGGCGAAATCGACAAGCTGGTTGGCATCGGAACCGATCGTGGCGCCGACATCGAGAACGATGCTTTCGCCGCGCAGCGTCGGCCAGATCGCGGCAATCGCCGGGCGCTCTATGCCTGAAAGCGTGCGCAGGCAGAACTTCGACATCGCCATGAGCGCGCCGGTGTTGCCGGCGGAAACCGCCAGCGCGGCGCGCTCCGAGCGCACCGCATCCAGCGCCAGCCACATGCTTGAACGCCAGCGCCCCTTGCGCAGCGCCTGGCTCGGCTTGTCGTCCATGCGTATGGCAACGTCTGTGTGTTCGACTTCGGTGACAGCGGCAAGCTTGGAGTGTTTGTCGAGTTCCGGACGGATCAGCGCCTCGTCTCCGACCAGCAGGAAACGCGTGTCGGGCCGGCGCTCGCGTGCCACAGCGCAGCCGGCAACAATGGTTTCGGGACCGTGGTCCCCACCCATCGCGTCAATGGCTATCATCGGAAAACCGGACATGTCTGCTTCGCGAGGCTCTGCCGTTTGTCTTGTTTGCTTATTTCTTTTTGTTGATCCGCCCCGCACCTGGCAGCGAGGCCGCACAAACCGGAAATCAAGTGCTTGGCTGACACTGTTTCATTTTGCCAGCAATGCCCCACATGACCCTGCGGGTCAACTCTCCCCAGCCCAGGCGTGACCCGGAGCGGACGGACAATATCAAGTCACGATACTGACACAAGCAGCTTTTTCGTCTTCCCTGAAAACCGCTTAATTGTCCCCTTTCAGCTTTTGCAACGCAGCAAAAGGCGAAGCGCTTTCATCGCGATGTTCCTGCTGCGCGGGCAACTCCACGCCTTCGGCACGCGGATACGGGTTCAGGGCAAGCGAAACCGTGTCGCGAATGGCCGGGCCGAGAGGAATGTTTCCGTCTTCCAGCGGCTCGAAATCGTCGATTTCACGATCCTCTTCCGCTTCTTCGTGTCCCGGCATCCGGTCTGCCGGCACGAATTTGAGCGAAACCGTCTCGCTTATATGCTCATTGACCGGCTCAAGCGTCACAACGCAGAGTTGAGCCACATCGGCTACGATCTCGCCATCCACACGGAAACCGTCACGCCCCCAGGGGCGAATGTCAAAATCGCCCGTTACGGAGTGCGCCGCGGCAATTCCAAGCGTTTGCTTGAGACCCTCGAGAGCCTCCGGGCTGGCGGCAAACTTGATGTGTTCCCCGGTACGCGGAACGGAATGACCGTCGATACGGATGGAAAAATCATTATTGGAAAGAGAGCCGCCTTTGCTCATGACAAACTCCGTGTCTATTCGCCCGCAACATCCGGCCAGGCGATATTGCCGGTCATGACTTTCCCGGCATCTTCCCTGGCCAAACGCGCATCGCAAGCCATCATGTAGCGCGCGATGCGGCGCGCCTGGTCCTGCAGCAGTTGCCCAGTCTGTTCCGCCGTGGCAAGCACATTACCCGCAACGGCATCGCAAAGCGCATCCTCGTCCCCGGCGTCCAGCGCCTTCGAGTAAGCCGCTGCATGGCCATAAAAAGCCTGTCCCATACGCTTGATCTGCTTTGGCACGGAAAGATCGCCGACCCCCAGCTCACGCAGCGATCTGTCCATGTCGGCAAAGAAAAGATCGAATACGGCCTGCCCGGTCTCTTCCAGCCCGGATGATCCCTTCAAGCGCCGGAATAAAAGCGTGGCATGGACAACGATCATCTCGAACCGCCCGGTCGGCGTATCGGGCACGCCCAGTTCGTTGTAGAATACCGGTTGCCGTGCTTGCGCCACGATTGATGCGTAGACGGCAGACGCTGCATTCTGGCCATCCCCATAAGGGGATTCGTCTTGAGGACGGGCAAAGAGGCGGCGGAAAAAGGCGTTAAGCATGAAGTCAGCCGATAAGGTTGGTAACAGCGGGCATGTTGCAAATATCGCATCGTCGCGATACGGCAATCACGGGGGCGGTGCAGATATAGCGGCGAATGGTGACCGGTTTCCAGCCGCACATGCACCTTTAAATCAGCAGTTGGGCGAATATTCAGTGAGTACACGAACACCAGTCGCGCGCCGTGTGGCAATCACTCTGCTTGCCGGAGCAGCCGCATTGACGCTTACCGCCTGTTCCGACGGGCCGTCGCTGCCGCGGCCGAACATGAACCTGTCCGACATGCGCGCGCCCAGGCTGCAGGCTCCTAACCTGTCGATCACGGAAACCCGCCAGCACGGCTATCAATTCTCGCAGCAACAGCTTGAGCAGGTTCCGATCGGCGCCAGCAAGGATCAGGTCGATTTCGTGCTCGGCACGCCTTCAACCACCGGAACCTTCGATGGCGAGGTCTATTACTACATCTCTCAGCAGGTGAAGCAGACCGCGTTCATGCGCCCGCGCGTGACCGACCAGCAGGTTCTGGCGGTCTATTTCGATAAGGATGACCGGGTAACGCGCATCGCTAATTACGGCCTGCAGGATGGCCGCGTGTTCGACTTCATCGGCCGCAAGACGCCGACGACCGGCCAGGAACTCACCTTCCTTCAGCAGGTCTTGCGCGCAAGCCGCATGAGAGCCCCGGTCGGCGGGGCATAACCCTCCCTACGCCCGGCAGTCAGTCAGCCGGTCAGGCGCATAGAAAAACCCCGCGAAGCTTGCCGCTCCGCGGGGTTCTTTGTTTCAGGCTGACTGTTAGTGAGCCAGGATCGCCAGCAGCAGCAGAGCCACGATGTTGGTGATCTTGATCATCGGGTTGAAGGCCGGGCCGGCGGTATCCTTGTAGGGATCGCCGACCGTG
>JAGRLC010000095.1 GCA_020441995.1 Rhodobiaceae bacterium | reverse complement strand
AGCTCGATGCCGTCCATTTCCGGCATGACGATATCCGTCAGCAGCATGTGAAACGGTTCTTCGCAAAGCCTTTCATAGGCTTCGCGGCCGTTGGCGAAACTCGCCACATCGTAGCCTGCGTTGATGAGCGCCTTCTCCAGAAAGCGGCGCATGGAATCGTCATCTTCAGCGAGCAGTATCTTGTTCATAAGCTTGGTATCGGTCGGAGCCTGGCACAGTGATTCGAATGCGCTTGGCGCAGTGAAAACGGTTGTGAGCAGAATTGCAACGGTTGGCAAAACAGATTGCCCGGCAACATGCCCGGTGTCGCATGGACAAGCCGGGTCCGGCTTTGGCAAACTCTCTTTCCCTGTGCCACCAAGCGACAGAAAAGCGCTCATGACTGGCTTTGAACCGGAACTCGACCCTGCCTTTGCCGTGATCACGCCGGCCAGCGGACTTGATGTGCCGCTGGTTTTCAATTCGCCGCATTCAGGCCGCGTCTATCCGCGGAGCTTCGTCCAGGCGAGCCGGCTCGCGCCCGACCGCCTGCGCTGTTCCGAGGATACCTTCGTCGAGGACCTTTTTGCCTCCGCGCCCCGGCATGGCGCGGCCCTCATGCACGCCAATTTTCCGCGCGCCTTCGTCGATCTCAACCGCGAGCCCTACGAACTCGATCCGCAGATGTTCGACGGCAGCCTGCCCCGCCATGCCAACACGCGTTCGATGCGTGTTGCCGGCGGGCTTGGCACCATTGCCCGCGTGGTGGCGGATTCAGAGCCTATCTATGCCTCCCGCATCCCCGTCGAAGAAGCGCTGGCGCGCATCGACACCTACTACAAGCCCTATCACGCCGCGCTGTGCTCCATCCTTGAAGAGGCCCACACCCGCTTCGGCATCGCTGTGCTGATCGACTGCCACTCGATGCCGTCGGCAAAAATCGCCCGCGATGAACGCGGCAAGCCGGATTTCGTGCTGGGTGACCGCTATGGCACGAGTTGCGCAGCGCCCCTTGCCGACCTGGTCCACGACACGCTGGCACAGGCCGGATACACGGTCGGACGCAACAAGCCCTATGCGGGCGGTTTCATCACCGAAAGCTACGGCAATCCTTCAGCGGGCCTGCACGCGCTGCAAATCGAGATCAACCGCGGCCTGTACATGGACGAATTGCGCTACACCCGTACCGGCGGCTTTGCATGGCTTCAGGCCGACCTGGACCGGCTCGTGCGCACGCTGGTCTCCGCCATTCCCGATGCGCTCGAAAGCCCGGCCATCGCAGCCGAATAGGCACTTTCATTTCCCGCCGTTGATCCGCTGATCCGGACACGGTTCCCGACAGCGAAACCGCTGCGCGTTATCCGAAAAACGATTGGAAAAGAAAAAGGGCCGTTCGCGATGGCGAACGGCCCAAGTCTAGGGAGGAAACGCCCAAGGAGGGCTGTGGCATCGCGAAAGCGCGATGACGCACTGCCACAATATGCTGCTGCACCGCACAAAAGTCAATCCGCCTGAATCACAACTTGGTAAAATTCGCTAAAAACATGTGAGTTTTGCAATAAACGCAGAGCTCGAGAGAATTAGTGGCGACTTTTTGGGCATTTGAACAAAGAGCCATCAAAAATTGCTTTTTTGCAGCGCACCTAAGCTGAATCCATCCGCGCATCAGGCGCGCGCAAATAGAAAACAACCGCAACAAAAAGCGCGCCCGCCACACACAGGAAGACCCCGCTGTATGCGGCAAGCGGTCGCACACCCGCTTCACCCGTAATCCATGCGACCACGAGCCCTGTAAATAACTGCAGCAGGAAAACCCCGCCCATCGTGCCGATATTGAGAAATGTGATCCCCCTGCCGATAAGTTCGGGCGGAAACAGGTGGCGGCCATGCCCGGTCACCAGCGGCGTGAAAGCGCAGATGAAACCGAACCACGCAAAAGCCGGCCCCAGAATCCATTCGGGCATCCGGCCTGCAATGGCAAAGCCGACAAGCGTCGCAACCGTCAGCAGCGCGGCAACGATTGCCGGCTTCTTCGGTCCGCCGAACCAGCGGTCCATCGGCCCCCAGAACAAAACGCCGATCACCTGTCCGGCGGCCATCAGCAACAGATAGAACCCGCGCTCTTGCAGATCGTGGCCATAGACATCCGTCAGATACGGCCCACCCCAAAGCCCCGCAATGGTGGCGAAAGCCGAATACGAGAAGAAATGCATCCCCAGGAGCCGGAAAACACCCGGCGTGACCCAGACATCGCGCAAGCCCGCAATCGCCGAACCTAGCGTCGCGGGCGCGACGACAGGCGTAGGCGTGCCCGGCGGATCATCCCTGATGATGGCAGCGGCCACGAAACCGATCGCAACGATAATGGCCGCGAAGATCACGAATGTGTCCCGCCAGCCGACCAGCCCGACGCTGAAGGCCATGGGCGCGGTGGCAAACAGCGTACCCAGGCTGCCAAGCCCGAGCTGAATGCCCACAAGCGTCGAGAAGCGGTCGCGGGCAAACCAGCGCGTGAAAATCGTCAGCGGACACATGAAGAAGCTGGAACACCCGAGCCCCATCAGAACACGGGCGAGAATCAATCCGCCCATTCCGCCGGCGTAGGAGAAAACCACGCTGCCAAGAGCTGCCAGCGTCAGCGAGCCGAGCATCACCGCCCGTGGGCCAAAACGGTCGATGAGAATGCCGATCGGGATTTGCGCCAGTGCGAAGCTGAAGAAAAACACGCTCGACAAAAGCCCGAGCGACTCCGAACCGAGCCCGAGTTCGGCTTCAAGATTGGGGGCGATGACGCCGATCGAGTTTCTCAGGAACTGGCTTATGAAATAGACGGCGGCCAACGCACCGACCAGCAACACGGCTGTCGTCATTGAGGCACCGGCTGCCGCACCGGCGCGAACCGAACTGTCGCGTTCAACTGTCATGGCGTTTCCCAAGCGGCGGTGTTATTGGCTTTACGTGTCATGCCGCCGAAGGACCTTGCCACAAGGAAGGGGCCTGACGGTATGCGCCTTACGCATGCAACCTGCCCGGATTGGACGAAACCCCGCCCATGCAGCCCGAATACATAGAAATCCTTTTGCACGAACTCGCCGATTTGTCCGGCAAGGCTGCAATGGCCCATTTCCGCGCCCGGCCCGGCGTGACGGACAAGGCCGGCAAAAGCCAACGCTTCGATCCGGTCACGGCGGCGGACCGCGAAGCCGAGGCCGCGATCCGCGCGCACTTGGCTGCGCACCGCCCCGAAGACGCGATCCTCGGCGAGGAGATGGACGACATCGAAGGCACCAGCGGCTACCGCTGGGTGGTTGATCCGATCGACGGCACACGCGCCTTCATTTCCGGCCTGCCGGTTTGGGGAACGATCATCGGGCTTGAAAAGGACGGCGAGCCGGTCGCAGGCCTTTTCCACCAGCCCTTCACGACGGAACGGTTCTGGGCCGTCGGCGGCAAGGCCTGGATGCGCGTCGGCACGCAGCTGCCGGAGCCCATCGCCACATCGGATATAGGGCAATTGCCGGCGGCAACGCTGATGACGACAAGCCCGCGCATCTTCGAATCCGGCGAGCAGGATGCCTACGACCGCATGGAAGCGGCTGTGCAGCTCGCCCGCTACGGCTGCGATGGCTACGCCTACTGCATGCTGGCGTCGGGGCAGATCGAACTGGTGGTGGAAAGCGGCCTCAAGGCGTTCGATGTTTGCGGCCTCGTGCCGATCGTTCAGGCGGCCGGCGGGGTGATGACATCCTGGACCGGCGGCCCCGCGCACCAGGGAGGCCGCATCCTTGCCTCGGCAAACGAGACACTGCACAAGGCGGCCATGCCGGTGCTCAACGCCTGAGCGGATAAATCAAACCTTCGTACCGGGAATAAAGCTGTCGAAGGCCGCCCAGAACCGGTCGCGGATTCGGTCGTCTTCCATCATGATTTCATGCCTCGAGCCGTCGAGCACGATGGAGCCGCCAATGCGCATGCGCTTGCCAAGCCGCTCGATCGCAGGCGTCGAAACGAACTTGTCCATGCCCGCGGCAATATTGAGAACGGGGATCTGAAGGCTCTTGTGAAACCTCTCTCCCTCGATTTCCTCGATCCCGTCGGCCAGCGCGGCGATCCAGCCGAATGTCGGCGGACCGATGGCAAGCGCGGGTTCGGCGGCAAGGATTTCGACCATGCGCGAGAACCGGCTTGCATCGCTGGTTAGCGGATTTCCGGGAAAGGCGCGGACCGGGTTGTAGACCCGGTCGTAGATGAACTGCGGCAGCATCACCCAGCCAAGACCGATCCGCCGCAGCCACCGGCACAGCGAAAACACCGCGCCCCAGGGAACCGAGCCTTTCGGCATATCGACGAGAGGCGCGGTGCAAACGACACGCTCGAACCAGATCCCGCGAATGGTGGCGTTGCGCAACAGAATCAGCCCGCCCATGGAATGGGCCAGTCCGTAGAACGGCGCCGGGCAGTCCGGCAGCACGATATCGCGCATGAAAGTCTCAAGATCGGTGTCGTAATCGGCGAAACCGCGCACATGCCCCGCCTTGGGGTTGCCGGTCATCCGCTGCGATCCGCCCTGCCCGCGCCAGTCCACCGCCGCGACGGCAAACCCGCGCTCGCGCAGCTCCCGGACGACCTCGAAATATTTCTCGATGAATTCCGAACGTCCCTGGAACAGGCAAACCGTTCCTTTCGGCTTCCCCGTCAGCGAAGGCCAGACAGCAGCGCGCAGCCGCACATGATCGCGCGTCGTGATGTAGCTGACGAGCGCGCCGTCGGGAACAGCATTGCCCTCAATGGCGGTAAGGGCTGCGGGTGCTTCCCGGCGCTCTTCTTCGTCGTCCATGAGAAATCCCAGCACCGCAAACAGGCGCACGTTCCGGAACGGAACGGCGTGATTCTAGGCGGTTATCACAGCTTTGAGGCTTGAACTCAATCGCGATTGTTTGAGGAGAGGTGCCGGCGGCGGCACGGGGGCTTTCCGCCGCCGGCGAGTATCCGGACACCTCCAGGGGGGCTTAAAAGGTAATCCGGTTATGGTCGGGTCGGCCGGGGCCGGGGAGGTCACGGACGGGGATATGGCCAACCCGATGACAGGAGTTTTCGCACACCCCACATGAACGCGATTGCAACCGCGCGTTCATTTTCGGTTCAGCCACATCTTGAAGCTTTTCGCCCCCTTCACCACATATTCGGTGTGGCGGTTGCCGGATGACCGGAATCGCCAAATCAGCAGAACGGCCCGGCCATGATGGCGGGCTATCTGGCATGTTGCTCAAAAGGAGAATGTGCGATGCGACATATCGATTTTTCCCCCCTTTACCGCTCCACCGTCGGCTTTGACCGGATGTTTTCGCTGCTCGATTCGATGAGCAATGGCGAGAGCGCC
Source organism: Rhodobiaceae bacterium (assembly GCA_020441995.1). Classification (GTDB taxonomy): domain Bacteria; phylum Pseudomonadota; class Alphaproteobacteria; order Rhizobiales; family Tepidamorphaceae; genus JACKJK01. Next base: position 1,441 of record JAGRLC010000095.1, on the reverse strand, counting down.
GGCAACGGCTATCCGCCCTATAACATCGAGCGCACCGGCGAGAACGCTTACCGCATTACCATGGCGGTCGCGGGCTTTGCCGAGGACGACCTGGATATCCAGGTCAAGGAGAACACCCTTGCCGTGCGCGGCGAAAAGACGGTCAACGAGAGTGACGACGGCATCGAGACCTTGTATCGCGGCATTGCCGAGCGCAGCTTCGAGCGCCGTTTCCAGCTTGCCGACCACGTTGAAGTGCGTGGCGCGAGCCTGACCAACGGCTTGCTTCACATCGACCTCGTGCGCGAAATTCCCGAGGCGATGAAGCCCCGCGCGGTCAAGATCGAGACTTCGGTTAAGGGCTCCAAGGCCCAGACCATCGAGCACAAAAAGGAAAAGGACGCCGCGGAGGCCTAAGAGCAACTCCGGACATCAAGACCGGAATTGCGACTTGAAAGTTGCGGTTCTCCTCCCCCTCCACTGCCCCCGGCACACGCTGCCGGGGGTTTTTATTTTTGAGGGATCATCTTTGGCGCAGAACCGCATGGGTTGGTGTGGCACTACAGCCGCGCATCGAACCCCGGTTATTTCCGAAGTTCGATGTTGTGTTTCTGGAAGTCCGTCGTCGCATTGGTGTGAGGATACGGCTGATCCGGCACCGGGACGCCGAGAAACGCACACAATGGCGCCCAGCCGGAGCCCAGTTCATAGACAAGCAACCGGTCAGGCGCGATTGTTGACTTCACTTCGGCGACATGCGCCTCGAAATCCGCGATCGCGCGTTCCTGCGTATTCAGCCGGTCACCGAGAAAGACCTCCACGAATTCCTGAATCAGGCGCATATGCTCAGCCTCCGGCGGCATTTCGGTCTCGCGAAAAACCTTGATGGTTTTGGAATAGGACACATACCAGCCCTCCGGATCGCGAACCGAAAGGATCACCTTCGCATCCGGGTACCGCTCCGACGATTCGCGCCACAGATGAGCGCCGGGCCAATCGACCTGGGACCGGTAGCCTTCGAACAGGCGTTCGAGATCCAGGGGCGCGCCGCCACAGAAATAATCGTGCCAGGGGCCTGCCTTCTCGGGGTGGTCTCTGATCTCGTGCATATGGTGGCAGGGCCCGAAGCCCAGAATTGTCAAAGCCTCGCGCAGAGCATCCGTTCCGGTCCGCCCGAAGCCGGCGCCGATGATCTCCAGTGCCATGACCTGTTTCCCTCCCGATCTGACGCTGCGGCATTTTGGCTCACTATGCGCTCCGGATCAGACCCCGGCAAATAAACAATATCGAGGGGGGGGGGCACCGGATTCGGGACGAGCGGCTGTCTGTCGTCAGGCCTTCAGGTGCGAGAGGAAGGTATCGGCGTCTTCGGCAGTCGTCGCAAAGGATGTAACGAGGCGGATGAACACCTCGTCCTCGCCAGGCAGGGGATCGACGCAGATACCGTGCGTCGGCCACTCGT
>JAGRLC010000014.1:12540-19771 GCA_020441995.1 Rhodobiaceae bacterium | reverse complement strand
AGATTGCCTTGGCGAAGCGTGCCGAGATCGTCGCGCCGCGTACATCGAGCGCTTCCTCGCCCGCATAGGTGACCGCAACCGGTGCGGGTCTCCAGTTGAGCAGGTCGAGCGTCTGACTGTCGCGGCGATCCCTGGACATTAGCGCGCCTCGCCTGCCCGTGCCTTGAGGCGCGCGATGCTTTGCTCGATGTCCTGTGCCAGTTCGTTAGTCGCGTTGATCTCTTGGCGGACTAGCGAGCAGGTGAAATCGACCGTGAGTATGCCGGCGTCTATTGCGTCGCGACTGTTATTCTTTGGGTCGCAATGCACCTGAACATTTGTCGCGATATAGCTCTGGCGTTCGGTCATCGTCCGCCTCCTCGCTTCGCGTGCCATTTGAGGAAGTCTTCCTCAATTGCCGAAAACACGGCGTCCTGATGCTGTGGCTTCAACTTCAGGCGACGGTAGGAATTGACGAAGGAGGAGACGAAACTTGCGCACTCGTCCGACTTCGGGCGCCCGGCAACCTCGTTGATCGCATCGGCCAGAGTTGCGACAGGTTGCTTGGCGCGCGTCAGCATGTTGCAGACCATGCGCTGCTGGTCTGCGTTGAGCTTGGAGAGCGCGATCAACCCCGATTGGTTCTTCGCATGCTCGGTAAGGCACAGCTTGTCGATGCTGTGGTCAGTGAGCTTCTCGGCAATCGAGATAGAGCGGTAGACTGTGCGCTGATCGAAGCCCGTTGCCTCGGCGGTCGCCTCCGAGAAAGGCTTACCGAACCAAACTGACACGTTGTCAGTTTGATTTGCGAGCTCGGCTTTGGCTGCATCGCTCTTGCGGTCACCACCGCGCCCCGCATGTGGGTTCAGCGCGAGATGGATGTCCTTGAGGCTCTTCAGATGCAACGCCCGATCAAGCGCCGTGAGATCGAAGCGGAGAAGGTTCTCGGTGAGTTCGAGTAGCTTCGCCTGGCTCTCGTCAAGCGCGCCGGTCGGATAGACGACCGCCCTGATTTCGTCATGCTCAAGCGAGCGGATGGCTTCAAGCCGATGTCCGCCGATGACCAGCTTGAACCCCTTGCCGTCATCTGTCTCCTCGACGACAACTGGCTGTTGAAGTCCCTTCTCTCCGATCGATGATGCCAGTACGGCAACCCAGTTCGGATCGATCTCTCGCAGGCGCTCGCCGAGAGTGATTTTGGAAACGGGGATGATTTCGACCTTGGATTGCATCATGTGCGTGCCTCAATTGTCAGCGGTTGCATTGATCCGTGTTCAGCCGATTTCCCCTTTTTTCCTCGCCGCTTACGTGCCTGTTTGGTAACTTCCTGGGCGGTGACGAGCTGTTTGCCGTCCTCGCCGTACCAATGTGGCCAGAGCTCGTGGAGCGTCTTTCCGATTGCCGTGGCGATGATCTCGTTGGGTTTCCGAGAAGGCACTTGCAGCGAGGCGCGTAGCGTGCTGTCGGCGTAGCCGTTCGCGCGCCCCAGGCTCGAAAGCGTGAGATCGCGCTTGTGCAATTCTGCGATGATGTCGCAGCGGTGCCATGTCTTTCGGCTTGCCGGCATTGGAACCTCTGAAGTGCCCCGTGGCAGCGGGGTAGTGGCTTGGATATAACGAGTGTTGGAACCGACGATGGCAAAAATGCAATTACAGGTCAACGAGAATATCAAAATCGGAACCGCAGATGCCGATGAATATCAAAATATGTTTCGTGATTTATTGCGCCAAGTGGTTGATGAGGCTGGCGGAAACCAGACCTATGCCACTGTAAAAAATATTTCTGTTGCAACGCTCAATAACTGGCTGAGAGGTGTTAGCGAACCTAAGTTCAGCGTGGCTGTTTCGCTGCTCGGCGAAGAGAAGGCGCGCATGATGCTTGCTCAAAGCCAAAATGCCAAAAATGACATTCAGGAATTTGCATTAATTCCGCGACACGAGATCAGCGCTTCTGCCGGGCCTGGCCTGATCCCTGTGGAGGATGGTGAGGTTGAGCTTCTCGCGTTCCGCCGCGACTGGCTGAGTTCGATGGGGGTCAATCCGAGCAATGCCGTGCTTGTTGGGGCAACCGGCGATAGCATGGAACCCACGGTACCGGATGGCGCACTCATGCTCCTGGATACGTCCGAGAAGCATCTTCGCAATGGCTGGATTTGCGCAATTGTGCGGGGCGGCGAGTTACTGGTCAAACGTATCCAGCGCCGCACCGATGGAACGGTCATCCTGATATCTGATAATGAGATATATGAGCCGGAGACGATCGCCGAGGACCGGCTCAATGATCTGCGCGTGGCTGGGCGCGTCCGCTGGATCGGAAGGGCCGTTTAAGCCCGGCTTGAGAGGGGTTTGAAAGTCGCCTTACGCGGTTCGCACTTTCCGGTCGCCTGTTTTCGGCAGCCGTTTGGTATTTCGTTATTTTCCCGACACTTAGCCAAAGTGCGAACACACTATCTCCGACCGTGCATCAGTTCGCGCTTTCCGTTCTTGCGCTACCAATCATTTCAATGGGTTAGCCTATTCGCCACCAGGTGAGGTTCGCTCGGCCTCCTGGCATCCTGCGCAACTTCAATTGGCACGCGCCTCGATCTCCGAATTCGTCGCCACCCGCTTTATGTCGTTGATGCTCTTGTGTTTTCGCTCAATCCCGCCCAGTCCCACTTAATCCCGGATACGACCTCTCTGTGCCATCCGTTCTTGCGCGTTACAGCATCTCGGCATGCGTACTTTGCGCGGCGTCTGGCTGCGGCTAAAGTTCCCGGACACGATCAAGAGGCGAGGGCGTTCGAGAGCCTTCGCACCGGGAGGGAGCACAAGGCATATGGCCAAACCCTGCATTATCACTGTCGCGATCACCGGGTCCGTGCCGCGCAAGGAGAACAACCCCGCCGTGCCGATCACGGTGTCGGAGCAGGTCGAATCCACGCAAGCAGCGTTTGAGGCCGGGGCGACGCTGGCGCATGTGCATGTGCGCAACGACGACGGCTCGACCACGTCCGACCCGGAAAAATTCGGACGCCTGAAGGAAGGCATCGAAAAGCATTGTCCCGGCATGATCGTTCAGTTCTCGACCGGTGGCCGTTCGGGGCAGGGCTCGGAACGCGGAGGCATGCTGTTCCACCGCCCCGACATGGCCTCGCTGTCGACGGGCTCGTGCAACTTCCCGCTGCGTATCTACGAGAACCCGCCCGAGCTGATCGAGGATCTGGCGGCGAAGATGATGCAATACGACATCAAGCCGGAGATTGAGGCTTTCGATCTTTCCATGCTCTACCAGGCGATCCGGCTTTGCGATGAAGGCAAGATCAAGGCTCCGCTGCATGTCCAGTTCGTTATGGGTGTGAAGAACGCGCTGCCCGTGGTGCGCGAGGCGCTGGAATTCATGGCAAGCGAGCTTCACCGGCTGATGCCGGCTGCGACCTGGACGGGGGCGGGCATCGGCAAGGATCAGCTCACCCTCAACAAGTGGTCGCTGGAACTTGGCGGGCATTGCCGCACGGGGCTTGAGGACAATATCCGCTTCGACAAGACACGGCTTGCCGCATCCAATGCGGAACTGGTGAAACGCGTCGCCGACATGTGCGGCGAATACGATCGCACCGTTGCGACGGTAGATGAAGCCCGCAGCCTGCTTGGCCTGCGTCCGGCTGCTTGAGGGAACTTGATATGGATTACCGCACGCTTGGCCGTTCCGGCCTGAAGGTTTCGCCGATCTGCCTCGGCACGATGATGTTCGGCGGACGCACCGAGGAAAAGGACGCGGTCAAGATCATCGATCATGCCTATGACAACGGCATCAATTTCATCGATACCGCCGATCAGTATAACATGGGCGTATCGGAAGAGATCGTCGGCAAGGCGATCAAGAAGAAACGCGACCGCTGGGTTCTGGCGACGAAACTCGCCAACCCGATGGGCAAGTCGGTCAACCGGCGCGGCCTGTCGCGGAAATATGTCTACGAGGCATCGGAGGCGAGCCTGAAGCGGCTTAAGAGCGACTACATCGACATCTATTACCTGCACAAGGAAGACCACGACACGCCGCTGGAAGAGACCATCGGCGCGATGGCCGACCTGATGCGCGCGGGCAAGGTGCGCTACATCGGTGTGTCCAACCACCGCTCGTGGCGGGTGGCGGAAATCGTGCGCATCTGCCGCGATCTCGGCATCACGCCGCCGGTTGTCAGCCAGCCCTATTACAACGCCATGAACCGCATGCCGGAGGTCGAGCATCTTCCCGCCTGCAAACATTTCGGCCTTGGCGTGTTTCCCTATTCGCCGATGGCGCGCGGCGTGCTGTCGGGCAAATATTTGCCCGGCAAACCGCCGGAAAAGGGCACGCGGGCGGACGCGCAGGATGTGCGCATGATGCAAACGGAGTGGCGGCCGGAATCGCTGGAGATCGCACAGAAGATCAAGGCGCACGCGGAAAAGCGCGGTATCACGCCGGGGCAGTTCGCCGTCTCATGGGTGCTCAACAACGAACTGGTCACAGGCACCATCGCGGGGCCGCGCACGATGGAACAGTGGACCGATTATCTCGGCGCGCTGGACTATCAGTTCACCAAGGAAGACGAGGCGCTGGTCGACGGCCTGGTGCCGGCGGGGCACCCTTCAACCCCGGGCTATACCGATCCGGCCTATCCGCTGGAAGGGCGCATCAGCCGCGCTGGCTGATAAACCGCTTGAAGGCTTCGAGGGTCTCGTCGCTGACGTGATGCTCGATGCCTTCGGCGTCGATGCGGGCGGTATCCTCGCTGACGCCGAGCGTGCGCAGGAAGGCTTCCACGGTCTGGTGCCGCGCGCGGCTTTCCGCGGCCAGACGCTGTCCCTGTTCGGTGAGGAAGACACCGCGATAGGGCCGCTGGGTGACGAGACCATCGTCGGCGAGACGTTTCAGCATCTTGGCGACAGTAGGCTGCGAGACGCCGAGACGGGCTGCGATATCGACCTGGCGGGCTTCGCCATCGCGGCCGATGAGATCGGAAATCAGCTCCACGTAATCCTCGACCAGCGCGCTGCGCCGCGCCTCGCGCACATGGCGGAAGCCTTCCGAGTGGGTTTCGGCATCGGGCAGCTCATGCGCGCGCGGCTTTTGTGTCGCGGAATGTCTCGGCATGCGGATGGTTCGCGTTTCCTCAGGTTTTAAATAACTGTCGACGCTTTGCTGAATTATAGCAAGGGCTAAAATATGGACGTGCCTTTTATGTTCGAAAGCTGTACTGACAAGGCCCTATGAAATCAAGCCTATTGCCATTAAATTAGCCTTTGCTATATTTGGTGATATGTCAGTCTGGAATTCACCCATGATCTTTCGCGCTGCCGCTGTTTTCGGTGCGGTTCTCGCAGCTTTTGCAACGGCGGTTACGCCGGCTTCGGCCCGTGACAAGCTGCATGTGGTGACGACCTTCACGGTGATTGCCGACATGGCGCGCAACGTCGCGGGCGATGCGGCGGAGGTCGTGTCGGTCACCAAGCCGGGTGCGGAAATCCACCGCTACGAGCCGACGCCGCGCGATCTCGTCCGCGCCCACGGGGCAGACCTGATCCTGTGGAACGGCATGAACCTGGAGCTGTGGTTCGAGCAGTTCCTGTCCAATCTCGGCGGCGTTCCATCCGCCACCCTGAGCGATGGCGTTACAGGCATTCCGATCCGCGAAGGCGCCTATGAAGGCAAGCCCAACCCGCATGCCTGGATGTCGCCGGACAATGCGCTGATCTATGTCGACAACATCCGCGATGCATTGTCGGCGCAGGACCCCGATAATGCCGCCGTCTATGCCGCCAATGCGGAGGCCTACAAGCAGCAGATCACCGGCGCGATCGCGCCACTGAAGCAGATGATCGCCGCGGTGCCGGAGCGCCAGCGCTGGCTGACGACCTGCGAGGGCGCGTTCAGCTATCTCGCCCGCGACCTCGGCATGAAGGAAGTCTACCTGTGGCCGATGAATGCCGACCAGACCGGCACGCCGCAGCAGGTGCGCAAGGTCATCGACACCGTGCGCGAGAACGATATTCCCGCCGTCTTTTGTGAAAGCACGGTCAACACCGATCCGGCCGAGCAAGTGGCGCGCGAGACCGGCGCAAAATACGGCGGCGTCCTCTATGTCGACAGCCTGTCGGAAGCCGATGGTCCCGTTCCGACCTATCTCGACCTCCTGCGGGTCACCACGGAAACGGTCGCCAGGGGCTTGTCGGGCGCGGTCAACTGAGCAATGCGGAAAAAGCTTGAGCAAGACATGGATGCGCCGTCACGGATCAAGATGAGTGACCTGGATCGGGCGGGGCTGTGGGCGCGCGATGTCACCGTGACCTACCGCAACGGTGTTACCGCCTTGCGCAAGGCGAGCTTTGCCATTCCCTATGGCACCATCACCGCGCTGGTCGGCGTCAACGGTGCCGGTAAATCCACGCTGTTCAAGGCGATCATGGGGTTCCTGCCGCTCGGGGAAGGCGAGATCGGCATCCTCGGAGAGAGCATCCGCACGGCGCTGAAGAAAGGCATCGTCGCCTATGTGCCGCAGGCGGAGGAAGTCGACTGGTCGTTCCCGGTGCTGGTCGAAGACGTGGTGATGATGGGCCGTTATGGCCGCATGGGCTTCCTGCGCATCCCTTCCAAGAATGATCGCGAAGCCGTCTGGCAGGCCTTGTCGCGCGTCGGCATGCAGGACTACGCGAAGCGCCAGATCGGTGAATTGTCCGGCGGGCAGCGCAAGCGCGTTTTCCTCGCCCGCGCGCTGGCGCAGGACGGCAAGGTGATCCTGCTGGACGAACCCTTTACCGGCGTCGACGTGAAGACGGAAGCGGCCATCATCAAATTGCTGCAGGAGTTGCGCGACGAGGGCCGCGTGATGCTGGTCTCGACGCATAATCTCGGTTCGGTTCCGGAATTCTGCGACCAGACGGTCATGGTCAAGGGGACGGTGCTGACATACGGGCCGACGGCGATGACCTTCACCCGCGACAATCTTGAGAAAGCTTTCGGCGGCGTGCTGCGTCACTTCGTGCTCGGTGGCGAGGATCTGCACGATGATGACGATGCCCGCGCGGTGACGATCCTCACCGACGACGAGCGGCCCTTCGTCATCTATGACGATCAGACCAAGACGCTTTCGGAGCGCGAGGAGACATGAGCCTGCTGCTCGAACCCTTCGGCTACGGCTACATGACCAATGCCATGTGGGTCAGCGCGCTGGTCGGCGGGGTCTGCGCCTTCCTGTCAGCCTATCTCATGCTCAAGGGCTGGTCGCTGATCG
>JAGRLC010000014.1:277-12501 GCA_020441995.1 Rhodobiaceae bacterium | reverse complement strand
GGCGCCTACATGCTCGGCCTGCCGTTCGCGGTCGGGGCCTTCCTGTCGGGCGGGCTTGCGGCAGGCGCGATGCTGTTCCTCAACCAGCGCACGGGCCTGAAGGAAGACGCCATCATCGGCATCATCTTCACGAGCTTCTTCGGGCTCGGGCTGTTCATGGTGTCGGTATCGCCGGTGCCGGTCGATGTGCAGTCGATCATTCTTGGCAACATCCTTGCCATCACGCCATCCGACACATTGCAGCTTGCCATCATCGGCTTCGTCTCGCTGGCCGTGCTGCTGGCGAAATGGAAGGATTTGATGGTGGCCTTCTTCGACGAGAACCACGCCCGCTCCATCGGTCTTAATCCGGGCCGCCTGCGCTTCATGTTTTTCGTGCTGCTTTCGGCCTCCTGTGTCGCCGCGCTTCAGACGGTCGGCGCTTTTCTCGTCATCGCCATGGTCGTGACGCCGGGGGCGACCGCCTATCTTCTGACCGACCGGTTCCCCAGGCTGCTGGCGATCAGCGTGTGCATCGGCGCGACGACAAGCTTCACCGGGGCCTATGCCTCCTATTTCCTCGACGGGGCGACCGGCGGCATCATCATCACGTTGCAGACGCTGCTGTTTCTCTCGGTCTTTGTGTTCGCGCCCAAGCACGGGCTGCTGGCCGCGCGCCGCCGCGCCGTGGAAGCAATCGGGGGAGCGAAGTGATGGAGCTCGATCTCCTCAGCCCCTTCCAGTTCGGTTTCATGCAGAACGCGTTCTGGATCGCGCTGCTGCTGTCGCCGCCGACCGCGATTCTCTCGTGCTTTCTTGTGCTCAAAGGCTGGTCGCTGATGGGGGACGCCATCAGCCATGCCGTGCTGCCGGGCATCGTGATCGCCTACATCATCAACATCCCCCTGATCATCGGCGCTTTTGCCGCCGGGATGACCTGCGCGCTGCTGACCGGCTACCTGAAGGACAACAGCCGCGTGAAACAGGACACGGTCATGGGGGTGGTGTTCTCCGGCATGTTCGGCTTCGGCATGGTGCTCTACACCAAGATTTCGACCAACGTGCATCTCGACCACATTCTGTTCGGCAACATGCTGGGCGTTGGGGCGGGGGATCTCTGGACAGCGGGCGTGGTCGCGTTCGCGGTGACGCTGATCCTGGTGTCCAAATGGAAGGACCTGCTGCTGCACGCATTCGATCCGGCGCAGGCAAAGGCTGCGGGCCTGCCGGTGCGCGTCCTGCACTACGGTCTGCTCGCCATCTTGTCGCTGACGATTGTTTCAACCCTTAAAGCGATCGGGCTGATCCTGGCGATCGGCTTGCTGATTGCGCCGGGCGCGATCGCATTTCTTGTCACGCGCCAGTTCAGGCACATGATGGTTGTCGCCGTGGCCGTCACGGCGCTTGCCATGACCGGCGGTATTTATCTGAGCTTCTGGATCGATAGCGCACCTGCACCGACGATCATCCTGATCCTGGCGGGCGTGTTCGTTGCCGCGTTCGTTTTCAAGCAGCTCCGCAACATGAGCCGCGAAGCCGCAACGGGTGCGGGGTCTCTTCAGGGCTAGTGACGGGCAACCTGGCTTTGCAGGGCGCGGATGCGCTCGGCCAGTGAACGCGGCGAATTGTCGTCATTGGCCGGTTCGGCGGATGCGGCAACATCCTTGGCCATGTTTGCGATCTCCCCGTCCTCGCCATCGAGCGCGCTGGTCAGGGTCACGACCTCGGCGGCAAGGTCATTCAGACGCTCGCGCAGAAGAGCGTTCTCGCGCTTCTCGACCTCCCATTCCTTGTCGGCACCCGACGAGGCGTTCGCTCCGGTTGCGACAGCGCCTGCCTTGGACGGCGCGCGAGCCTTCGAGCGGGCGTCCTCCATGTCAGCCAGGGCGCGCTTCAGCTTTTCTTCCGCGCGCACTTTCTGCTTGTTGGCTGTTGCAAGCTGAGCGGCAAGGCGGCCGGCTTCGGAACTGCGGCTCGACATGCCCTTTTGCACGTCGGCGATTTCCTTTTCCTTTTCCTTGATCAGAGCCCGTTCGGCGGTCAGCGCCCGCTTCATGCCGGCGACGTTGGCGTCGGCTTCGGCGATTGCCTTCTCCTGTTTCTCGATCGATTGGCGCAGGCGGCGCAGTTCGGCCTCGCGGGCGGACAGGTCCGTTTCACGCTCGGCAAGCTTGCGTTCCAGATTGTTGATCTTCTCGTCGCGCTCAAGGATCTTATTGTCGCGCTTGCCGATTTCCTCTTCGCGTTCGGAAATGGTTGCGTTGAGAGCCTCGACGCGGGTTTTCAGGGCGACGATCTCGACACGGCGCGTGTCGGCCTGTGTCGACAGTTCCGCGAGCTCCGCTTCCTTGCGCGTCAAGGCCGCTTCACGTTCGGCGAGCGTGGTATCGCGCGCCTCGATGGTCTTGTCGCGCGAGGACAGGGACTTTTCCTGCTTGCCAAGGCGCGATTCGAGGCTGTCGATGCGTGCCAGCATCTCTTCCTCGTTGCGCTTGCGATTGGTGATCTCGACTTTCTGGTTGCGGATGATCTCGTCGCGCTTGCCGATCTCGGCCTGATGGCGCGCCGTTTTCTGCTTCAACTCATCTATGGAGCGTTCGAGCTTGCGCGCGGACATGGCGAATTCGGCCCGCATCTGATCCTTGTCGGCCTGGATCTCGCTCATGGAGACGGGCAGGGCGCCGCGAATGCGCCGGCCCGTGATTTTGGCCGCGCGCCGCCAGATTGCGGGAATTGACAGCATTGCGATGAGCCCGGCGGTGCAGAACCCCAGGGCGAACAACATGACCCACTCGATCATCTCAACTTACCTGCCACTCAAGACGCCATACATCCAACGCGCAGACACCTTCACCGGTGTGCCCGCGCGCGCTTGATAGCATCCTTACATGATGGAAAGACAGGCGCCAGATTAACCTTTCATCAAGGCTAACGGCGAGGGCCAAGCCCTCTTAAACGCATGGCGCAAAAGAAAACGGCCGGCGTGATGCCGGCCGTTCGTGTCCGTCAGCGACGGATTTGAATCAGAACGGATTCCAGGTCGGGTGCGCGGTCAGCTTCAGGTAGCCGACATTGGCGCCAAGCCGCGCTCCGACGCCCGAGCGGATCGGAGCCAGGATCACGTTGTTGTTGGCAAAGAAGGAAACGCCGAGGCCGGCGATCATGTAGGCCGAGCCATTGACGCCGCCATAATACTTGTAAAGCTCGGGAACCGAGGGAAGGTTGTAGACCAGCGTCATGGTGCGGCTGCCTTCGCCGCCGAAGTCCCAACCGATCGACGGGCCCTGCCAATAGACGCGGTGCATGCCGGCATTCTTGGTGTAGAGCGTGCCTTCACCGTAACGCAGGCCGGCAACGATCGCGCCGCTGCCTTCCTCGCCGAGGATATAGCCATTGGGCCGGCCGCCCTGGCTGAAGCAATATTCGACGGTCTTCGCCAGCCCCTTGGACACCGCGCCGAAGAAACGGTGGCCGGTGTCTACGATCTCGTCAGAGGAATAGGTGGCGTTCGGGTCCGCAAACTGGGCAAGCGCCGTCATGGGGGTGGCGGCTGTGGCGCCGGTTGCGGCAAGGCCCGACACGAAAGCGCGGCGGTTCATCATCGGTATCACTCCGGTTCGATACGCTTGGCAACACTCTTCAGCCGATTTCGCTTCGCGGTTTTTTAACGCCATATGCTGCAGAATCGGCTCTGGAGGGCTGCTATTGCGGGCCAGTATGCTCAGGATGTGGTTAACAAAATGTCGGCAATCCGGCGGAATTCCGGCTTAAGTGCCATTCGTACCATGGCGGTGGCGGTTGTTCTGATTGCGTGCGGCGTACGAGGCGTGCTGGCCGCGGGCGATGGCACTGGTGCGCTGCCGGCGGATGCTGCCTCCTCCGTTCCGACACCGGTTTCGACCGATGCGACGACCGGCTTTGCCATCTCCGGCTTCGATCCCGTTGCCTATTTCACGGAAAACCGGGCACGCTCCGGTGTTGCGAACCAGGAAGTGCGCTGGAATGAAGCCGCGTGGCGCTTCGCCAATGCGGGCAACTGTGACGCTTTCAAGCAGCATCCGGAAATCTATGCGCCGCGCTTTGGGGGGTTCAGCGTCGTTTCGCTGGCGCGCGGGCAACTGGTTGAAAGCGACCCGGAAGTGTTCACGATACACAAGGGCAAGCTGTATCTGTTTTATTCGCCGCAACAGGCAACGGTTTTTGCCGAAGCGCCGGATGATTTTGTCGCCAAGGCCGAAAAAACCTGGCGGCGGATCAATCATCTGCCGGATCCTCCGCCGCAGCCGCAGGCTGTGGTTGCCGACAAAAAATCAGAGATGAAAGACCAGCCCGGGGTCGATATTTTCGGCTTGTCGGGAAAGCCGGAGTGATCAGCCGGAAAGGACGGCCATATCCGGCGCCGTTGCCCGGCCCCAAGCCACGAATGACGGGTTTTTATAGTGACCGGGGTTCCGGCCATAGGTGAACGGCTTGCTGTCCGTCCCGACCACGCAGCCGCCTGCGGCTCTCAATACGGCATCGCCGGCGGCGGTATCCCATTCCATTGTTGGCGACAGCCGCGGGTAGACATCGGCATCGCCGCGCGCCACGAGACAGAACTTCAGCGCCGAGCCGGCGCTGACCGTTTCGGCAACCGCGAGCGCATCGAGAAATGCGCTGGTTTCGGCGCTCAGGTGCGAGCGGCTGGCGACCGCGATCAGTCCGTCCGCGGGCGGTTTGCGCACGCTGATCGGACGCCAGGCTGAACGTTCGGGCAAAGGGCCGGCACCGGCGGGATCGTGGATGTCCGCCTCGAAAGCTCCCGACACCGGGTCGGCAAAGCACATCCAGCCGTGATCCTCCCGCCATGCCGGCGCATAGACGACCCCCGCAACGGGCTCGTGGTTTTCGATCAGGCCGATGTTGACGGTGAACTCGCCGCGCCGGGCGATGAATTCGCGTGTTCCATCGAGCGGGTCGACGAGAAAGAAAGTGCCGCCGTGTTCGGGAATCTGGCCGGCGGAGGCGGCTTCCTCGGCAATCACCGGCACGCCGGGAAACATTTCGTTCAGCAGCGGCGTGATGATCTTCTCCGCCCGGCGGTCGGCCTCGGTGACCGGTGAGCGGTCTTCCTTTTGTTCAACACCGATCGTGCCGGCATAGACATCCAGGATTGTCCTCCCCGCGTGAATCGCGATTTCTGCCAGTCTGGCGCCGGTGTCCGGGCGCCGGCTGTACGGCGTTGCTTCTGTCATGAATTCACCTGTCTGCTTGGCAGTGTGGGGAGACGCATTGTATCAACCAGTATTCGATTCGCAGGAGCCGCGGCGCGTATTGCCGGCTGGGGAACATGTCTGAAATTCAGGGAACAGATATTATGAGCTTAGCGACACCGCCAGGACCGATGGAACTCGCCGCGCTGCTGACCAGTAAGGTCTGCCACGACCTGATCAGCCCGGTGGGCGCGATCAACAACGGTCTAGAGGTCATGGCGGATAAGAACAATGCCGATATGCATGATTTTGCGCTCGATCTCGTGAACAAGAGCGCGGCGCAGGCCAGTTGCAAGCTCCAGTTCTGCCGCATGGCTTATGGCGCCGGCTCGTCCGCGGGAAGCGAGATCGACATGGGTGAGGCAGGGCAGGTTGCGCGCGGCTTCATTGAAAGCGAACGCACCAAGCTCGCCTGGAATGCGCCCGCCGGGGCGCTGGCCAAGGACAAGGTGAAGCTGCTGCTTAATCTCGTGACGATTGCCGGGACCATCATCCCGCGCGGCGGCGAGATCACCGTCAGCGTCGATCCGGCTGCCGGGGCGCTCGATATTGCCGCGCGCGGAACCAATGCGAAAATTCCGGCCGGCGTTGCAGATCTCGTGGCGGGCAAGGTTCCCGAAACAGGCATCGATGCCCATTCGATCCAGCCGTATTATACCAGTCTCGTTGCTCAGGATGCCGGATTGACCGTGTCGTTCGACATGGGAGACGAGGCCTGCGTGATCACGGCGCGCCCAATCTGAATTCCCGTTACGGTAGATAGTTTTACCTATTCTGAATCGCTGTTGAGCGCTGAAAGCCATCCTTAACTCTTTGCCTGCAAACTCCGGCCAATACCAGCATGTGCTGAAGTCATTACCGGTAAGTGGGTATGGGGCATGGATGATCTTCTAAGCGAATTTCTTACTGAAACATCTGAAAGTCTCGACGTTGTCGACGTCGAATTGGTGAAGTTCGAGCAAGAGCCGAACAACGCCCAGATCCTCGACAACGTTTTCCGCCTCGTTCACACGATCAAGGGCACGTGCGGCTTCCTTGGCCTGCCGAGGCTGGAAGCGTTGGCGCACGCCGGCGAAAGCCTTATGGGCAAGTTCCGCGACGGAGCCCCTGTGACACAGGAGGCGGTTTCGCTGATCCTGAAGTCGATCGACCGGATCAAGGAAATCCTCGCCGAACTCGGCAATACCGGTGCCGAACCCGAAGGGTCGGACGAGGATCTGATTTCCGAACTCGACCGCATGTCGGAGGAAGGCGCCAGGGCGATTGCCGGCGACGTTCCGGCTGAGGCGGCAAGCGAATCCGCTCCCGCGGCCGAAAGCGAAGCCGAGCCTGCCGGAGAGGAAGCGGCCGGTGAGGGTGAGCTTGTCTATCAGGTTCTGGAACGCCCGCTTAAGCCCGGTGAAGTGTCCCTCGACGAGCTCGAGCGCGCCTTCATGGAAGCCGAAGGTCCCGATCTGACCGCTCCGCCGCCGGCGGAAGCAGCGGCTCCCGTTGAGGTCAAGAAAGCGGAAGCCAAGGCGGAGCCGAAGGCGAAAGCCGCCAAGGGCGAAGCACCGGTTCAGCAGGCTTCGCTGCGCGTCAACGTCGAGACGCTGGAGCACCTGATCACCATGGTCAGCGAGCTCGTGCTGACCCGCAACCAGCTTCTTGAAATCGTGCGCCGCCACGAGGATTCCGAATTCAAGGTGCCACTGCAGCGGCTGTCCAATGTGACGGCGGAACTGCAGGAAGGCGTTATGAAGACGCGCATGCAGCCGATCGGCAACGCCTGGCAGAAACTGCCGCGTATCGTTCGTGACCTTGCGCAGGAACTGCACAAGGATATCGAGCTGGAGATGATCGGGGCCGAAACCGAGCTCGACCGCCAGGTTCTCGAACTGATCAAGGATCCGCTGACCCACATGGTGCGCAACTCGGCCGACCACGGCCTGGAAAGCACCGACGACCGTGTTGCCAAGGGCAAGTCGGCGAAAGGCCTGATCCGTCTTTCCGCCTACCATGAAGGCGGTCACATCATTATTTCGATTGCCGATGACGGGCGCGGTCTCAATGCCGCCAAGATCCGCCAGAAGGTTGTTGAAAAGGGCCTCGCCACCGAAGCCGAACTCGAGAAGATGTCTGAATCGCAGATTCAGCGGTTCATCTTCAATGCCGGTTTCTCCACCGCCCAGACCGTGACTTCCGTGTCCGGCCGCGGTGTCGGCATGGATGTGGTGCGCACCAACATCGAACTGATCGGCGGTAACATCGATCTGAAGTCGGTGCAGGGCGAAGGCACCACCTTCACCATCAAGATTCCGCTGACGCTGGCGATCGTTTCGGCGCTTATCGTTGAGTGCGCCGGCCAGCGCCTCGCCATTCCGCAGCTCGCGGTTGTCGAACTGGTGCGTGCCCAGAGCAACTCGGAGCATCGTATCGAACGTATCAAGGATACCCCGGTACTGCGGCTCCGCAACAAGCTGCTGCCGCTGATGTCGATGCGCGAGATCCTGGGCATGGACGCCGGGCCCGATGTTGAAACCATGATGGAGAGCGAAGACGAGGAAAGCGGCTTCATCGTCGTGATGCAGGTTGGCGGCAACATCTTCGGTGTCGTGGTGGACGGTGTCTTCCACACCGAGGAAATCGTCGTGAAGCCGATGTCGACGATGCTGCGCAACATCTCGACCTTCTCGGGCAACACGATCCTCGGCGATGGTTCGGTGATCATGATCCTCGATCCCAACGGGGTCGCGAACATGTTCTCCGCTGATGTCGTTGAAGCGGTTACCAAGGATGCAGCCGACACTGAAGACCGTGGCAACGCACGCGAACTGACAAGCCTGCTGCTGTTCACCGCCGGCAGCGAAGAGCCCAAGGCGGTTCCGCTGTCGCTGGTCACGCGTCTTGAGGAAATTCCGGCCGAGAACATCGAACGTTCGAACGGCCGGCTGCTGGTGCAGTATCGCGGCAGCCTGATGCCGCTGGTGTTCGTCAACGACCAGGTTCAGTTGCGCGAGACCGGCACCCAGCCGATGCTTGTGTTCTCCGACATGGGCCGTTCGATGGGGCTGGTGATCGACAGGATTGTCGACATTGTCGAGGACGAACTGAAGATCGAAGTGCAGTCGGCCTTGCCGGGCATTCTCGGATCGGCCGTGATCAAGGGACATGCCACCGAGATCATCGATG
This sequence comes from Rhodobiaceae bacterium, assembly GCA_020441995.1. GTDB lineage: Bacteria > Pseudomonadota > Alphaproteobacteria > Rhizobiales > Tepidamorphaceae > JACKJK01. The sequence continues at coordinate 4,099 of JAGRLC010000014.1, read as the reverse complement.
TCGGCCATTTCCTGCCGATGGCGTTCGACGATTGGTTGACCCGCCGCGAGATGTCGAAGGAATCGCTGCACAAGTCGATCATGCTGGTCGACGACTCACCGTTCTTCCGCAACATGCTGTCGCCGGTTCTGAAATCGGCCGGATATGCGGTCAAGACCTACAACAATGGCCGCGAAGCGCTTGAAGCCCTTGAGGCCGGCGAGGAATACGACCTCATCGTCAGTGACATCGAGATGCCGGAAATGAACGGTTTCGAGCTTGCCGAACGCATTCGCGCGAACAAGGCCTACTCGAGCGTGCCGGTGATCGCGCTGTCCTCTCACAATGCGCCGGCGGCAATCGAACGCGGGCGCCAGGCCGGGTTCCTGGACTTTGTCGCCAAGTTCGACCGCCAGGGCCTTTTGGCTTCGATCAGTGAAATTCGCGAGCAGAAGACGGGAGCGGCCGCATGAGCGACGCCATGATCCAAGACGAGTCCACCGGGGACAACCGGGAATACATCACCGCGATGATCGGCAAGCAGCTTTTCGGCATGCCGATCGACGAGGTCCACGATGTTTTCATCCCGCAGAACATGACGCCGGTTCCGCATGCGCGAAGCGACATCGCCGGTGTGCTCAACCTGCGCGGCCGTATCGTCACGGCCATCGACATGCGCCGCAAACTCGGGTTGCCCGACCGTGAGGATGGCGCCGTGCCAATGGCGGTCGGCATAGAGTTCAAGGGCGAATCCTACGGTCTGATCATCGATCAGGTCGGCGAGGTCATGCGCCTGCAGCCCTCATCGGTCGAAGCCACGCCGGCCAATCTCGATCCGGCCTGGGCGGGTATCGCCAATGGTGTGTGCCGGCTTGAGGGGCAACTCATGGTTTTGCTCGATGTTGAAAAGATCCTGGCCATGAGCACGGAGACCATGGCCGCGTAAGAGTTTGGCAAGCCTTAGGTTTGTAGGCTGTCATCGGTAATTGTGTAATTTCAGCGTACGGGGATACCCGATGAAGACTTGTCTCGTCGTCGACGATTCCAGCGTCATCAGAAAGGTGGCGCGCCGGATACTTGAAGATCTGGGCTTTGTAGTCAGTGAAGCCGAAGACGGTGACACGGCTCTCGAAGCCTGTTCGCAATCCTTTCCCGATGCAATCCTTCTCGACTGGAACATGCCGCGCATGGACGGCCTGTCGTTCCTCGAGAAAGTGCGCGCCCTGCCGGGCGGCGATGCTCCGAAAGTGGTTTTCTGCACCACCGAAAATGACATCGGCAAGATCGCCCGCGCCCTGCGTTCGGGGGCTGACGAATACATCATGAAGCCGTTTGACCGTGAGATCGTCGAGGCCAAGCTGCTTCAGGCGGGTCTGATCGCCTGATCGCGCCAATCGCAGCGGACGCAATCGCATTTTCCAAGGTTTCTCTCATTGAAGGTAGAACACCCGGTGAGCACACTCGCATCCTCTCTCGCTAAACCGCCGGCGACCGATACGGATACAATCCGTGTTTGCATTGTCGATGACGCCGTCGTTGTTCGCGGGATGGTTTCCCGCTGGGTCGGGGAGGAAGAGGGTATCGAGATGGTCGGCAGCTATCGCAACGGGCGCGTTGCGGTGGAAAGTGTCGCCAAGGACAATCCACACGTCATCGTTCTCGATATCGAGATGCCGGAGATGGATGGCCTGACCGCGCTGCCGCTGTTGCTCAAGGCCTGCCCCCGCGCGCGCATCGTCATGGCGTCGACGCTGACACGGCGCAATGCCGAAATCAGCCTCAAGGCGCTGTCGCTTGGCGCGAGCGACTATGTTCCCAAGCCTGAAACCAATTCCGGCGTGTCCACGTCAGGTGATTTCCGGCGTGACCTCATTGAGAAGATTCGTGCGCTTGGCGGACGCGCCATGGGCCGCGCGTATATTGCCAAGCCGGCTATCCCGGCGGCGGCAAAGGCCGCGCCTGTTCCTGGCGCCGCCGTTAATCCCGCGCCTTCGCAGACACCTGTTCCGGCTGCCGATGGCGTCATCCAGCACCGTCCCTTCTCGCGGACAACGCCGGGCATTCTGATCATCGGATCATCGACCGGCGGGCCGCCGGCGCTGTCGCAGCTTTTCAGCGCTTTGAACAGTGAAGTCTGGCGCCGCGTGCCCGTTCTCGTGACGCAGCACATGCCGGCGACCTTTACCGCGATCCTGGCCGAACACCTGACCCGCGCTTCGCGTATCAAGGCAGCGGAAGCGGTGGATGGGGAAAGCGTGACCGCCAGCCGCATCTATGTCGCGCCAGGCGGCAAGCATATGGTGCTGACCGGCACCCGCCATGCTCCGAAGATCAAGCTGACCGACGATGCGCCCGTGCATTTCTGCAAGCCGGCGGTCGATCCGTTGTTTGAATCCGTCGTGCCGCTTTTCGGCCCGTCGACGCTGGCGGCCGTTCTGACCGGCATGGGCGCCGATGGGGCGGCGGGCTCGGTCAAGATCGCCGACGCAGGCGGAACAGTTCTGGCGCAGGACAAGGACACCAGCGTCGTCTGGGGCATGCCCGGCGCCGTTGCACAGGCAGGCGCGAGCGCGGCCTTGCTTCCGATCCCCGCGATCGCAAAAAAAATCAATGAACTCGTCATGGGAGCGCGTGCGTGACACCTGCGGATTTTTCCTTCCTGCAGTCCTTTCTCAAGACCCGCTCGGGTCTCGATCTTGCGGCTGACAAACAGTACCTGATCGACAGCCGGCTCAATCCGATTGTGCGGAAGCGGCAGCTCGGCGATCTCGCGAATCTCGTAAGGGCGCTGAGGACAGGAACGGACAAGGCACTCGAAAACGTCGTGGTCGAAGCCATGACCACGAACGAATCGTTTTTCTTCCGCGACAAGACGCCCTTCGACCAGTTCCGCGATACCATTGTTCCCGCGATCGCAAAGTCGCGCGCGTCGACCCGCAAGCTGCGGATCTGGTGCGCCGCCGCCTCGACGGGACAGGAACCCTATTCCCTGGCGATGATCATCAAGGAAATGTCGGGCACGCTTGCGAACTGGAGCAGCGAGATCATCGGCACGGACCTTTCCACGGAAGTCCTGGAGAAAGCGCGCGCAGGCCTGTACAGCCAGTTCGAAGTGCAACGCGGCTTGCCGGTTCAAATGCTGGTCAAGTATTTCGAGCAGCAGGGCGAAATGTGGCAGCTGAACCCGGCGATCCGGGCGATGGTCCAGTACAAGACCTTCAATCTGCTCGACAGCTTTTCCGGCATGGGGCAGTTCGATGTCATTTTCTGCCGTAACGTGCTGATTTATTTCGATGCGCCGACGAAACGCGATGTGCTTGCGCGCATGGCCCGCCAGCTCGCGCCGGATGGTTTTCTCGTTCTTGGCGCCGCCGAGACGGTGGTCGGGCTGACCACTGATTTCGTGCCGATGAATGGTTGCCGTGGTGTCTATCTGCCCACGGGCAAGGGCGCTGCCGCGCAGCCGCAGCTCAAGGCGGTCAATGCGCCCGGGCTGACACCTTCATCCGCAATGTCCGGCCTGTCTTCTGCCGCCGCCAAACCCACCCCGGCGGCTTCGAATGTGCTGCCGCTTACGCCCTCGCGCTTTCGCACGTAACGGCGCATGTAAAGACAGGGGAATAAACCCCTGTCTTGTAAGCAATTTTCAAAGCTAACCGAGTAAAGAAAAACCCCGCGGCCCGGTTCGGACCGCGGGGTTTTGTGTCCCCGACCCCAATACCTGAATTTATCAGGCAGCCATCTCGTCGTCGGGGTCGCGCAGCACATAGCCGCGTCCCCATACGGTTTCGATGTAATTCTTGCCGCCGGTTGCCGTCGACAGCTTCTTGCGCAGCTTGCAGA
>JAGRLC010000014.1:0-168 GCA_020441995.1 Rhodobiaceae bacterium | reverse complement strand
TCTGGTATTCCTTGCCGGTCAGATGTACGCGCTGGCTCGCCACTTCGACGGTCTTGGTGTCGAGATTGACGGTCAGGTCACCGGTGGTGATGACCGACTGCGCGTGACCCTTCGAGCGGCGCACGATCGCGTGGATGCGCGCCACCAGCTCGTCCTTGTGGAACGGCT
>JAGRLC010000013.1 GCA_020441995.1 Rhodobiaceae bacterium | reverse complement strand
GAGTTGTGGATGTCGTTGTAGGAGTTGGTCATCGCGCCGTAGCCCCAGGTGTTGGCAACACCCGCGACCGTGGTCGAGTGACAGATACGCGCCTGGTGGTCGACGTTGTTCGTGCCCCAGAAGGCGGCGAACTTGCGGACCAGATAGGCCTGTTCGTTGGAATGCTTCGCCGAACCCAGCCAGTAGACCGAATCCGGACCCGATTCTTCGCGGATCTTGAGCATCTGGTCGCCGATCTCGTTGATCGCGTCTTCCCAGCTGATCTTGGTCCACTTTCCGCCGACAAGCTTTGTCGGATATTTCAGGCGGCGGTCGCCATGGGCGTGCTCACGCACCGAGGCGCCCTTGGCGCAGTGCGAACCCAGATTGAACGGGCTGTCATAACCGGGCTCCTGGCCCGTCCAGACACCGCCCTGCACTTCCGCCATAACGGTGCAGCCCACCGAGCAGTGGGTGCAGACCGACTTCTTGATCTCGACCGGACCCTGGCCACCGGCGGCTTCCGCCTTCTGGACCATGGAGCCGCTGATCGCCGATGCCGCCGCCAGACCGCCGACCGTGAGGCCGGAGCGGCGCAGGAACGTGCGCCGGTCGATCGTGGACCCGGCCACATCGGAGAGGATCTGGGCGAGGCGTGCGCTCTTTGCTGCGCCTTCCGTCTTCTTCCTCAACATTGGTTCATCTCCTCAAGCTGTTTTCTGATCGTCGCTTAAAAAATCTCAGGAGCGCCCGATCAGAACCGCGCGGATTTGTAGAATGTCTTCACATGGTCGGTTTCCCGGTATCCGGAACCCGCCGCCGCGGCGCTTGCCGCATCAGCATTGTCCGTTCCGGCAACCAGAGCCGCACCGCTTGCAACCGATCCAAGCCCCGCAAGCTTGAGGAAGCCGCGGCGGTCGGTTTCGACATCTTTGGTCTTGCCTGCCATTTTCCCTCTCTCCTTGTCGGTGCCCGCCAGCGTTCAAGGCGCAGGCCAGCTTCCGTTTCTCATCGTTTCCGGCAGGCCCGGACCGGGCTGCTGCCTCTTGCTTAAATCCGGCCTTGCGGCCGCTTCATCGGCCTTTCGGCCCGTTCGTCACATTCCGCATACCGCGGAACGCCGCGCCGGAAGCCCGGCGCGCGCATCAAACCATCGAAAACGCGGCTTCCTCGACCTCAGCCATGGCGCGGCCGAGCCTGCCCACCGGCGCGTAGAACACCGACGACTTCGCCTTCTCCAGATCGCGGAAGAAATGCCCGGCCCAAGGAGCCAGATGCGCTTCGAAAAACGCCTTTTGGGTTTCAAGCGACGCCGGCTGGCCGAAAGAGCCGAGAATGAGCCCCCCCATGACCTCGCACATCGCACCCATGTGATCTTCCGGTTCTTTCACATTCTCCGCCCGCTCGACACCAAGCCGTGACAGGTCGCCACGCAGTTTCGCAAGCGGCTTTTCGTGAAGGAAACCGGTCAGATAATAGGAGCCATAAGGAACCAGCTCGCCGCGCCCGAGACCGATGAAGAGATCATGGTATTCACGTTCAACCGTGGCGGCATCGACCTTTGAGGCGATTGCGGCAAGCGCTGAAATCGCCTGGCCGATTTCGCTGTCGTCGCCCGACAGCATCGCCGTATTGGCCAGTTCCTTGGTGGAAGGCGCACGCGCAAGCAACCGGCCGATCAGCCGATAAAGGTGCCCACGTCCGGCTTCCTCATCGCTTAGAGCGACAATTCCTTCCGGCGTTTGCACAGCGCTTTGCTGAGCATGCATTGATTATGACTCCTCCCGAATCCGATCATGCACACCAACAATAGAGCAGGCAAATATGCCTTTCGATAAAATCGCAATATAATTACATTTCGAAGCGCATTTGAGATTTTTAATTTCGTCACCGGCTTCGTGAGAGAGAATGATCGCGATTTTTTCCCGCCCTGATCAAGCGTTCGCAACTGCGAAGGAAATTAAACGAACAATAATTCAATATAAATGAAATTTTGTTTCAATAACCGCTCACCGTACCTCGGCAGCATGCGCTGATATACGCATAAGAACGTAGCGTCTGTTCCATGGCGGGCTGGCAAGTGTTGAGGTCGCCGCGCGTCCTGCTAGATAGTGCGTGGCATGCCAAAGAAGCATGCGCGTTTCGAGGAAACACGAGCGGCGCTGCGAAGAAGCCGCCGCCAAGGGACTTGAGTTCATGACGATTACCACTCCGGATGCAGCAACCGCCACGGGACGGCGCCTTGTCGATCCATTTCAGCGCGCGGTGACATATCTGCGTGTCTCGGTCACGGACCGCTGCGATTTCCGCTGTGTCTACTGCATGTCGGAGAACATGACCTTCCTGCCGAAGAAAGACCTTCTGACGCTGGAAGAGCTCGACCGGGTGTGCTCGGCCTTTGTCGACATGGGCGTGCGCAAGCTGCGCATCACCGGTGGCGAACCTCTTGTACGGCGCAACATCATGTGGCTGTTCCGATCGCTGTCGCGCCATCTCGACGCCGGCACGCTCGACGAACTGACGGTGACGACGAACGGTTCGCAGCTGTCGCGCTTCGCGCATGAACTTGCCGACTGCGGCGTCAAGCGCATCAACGTCTCGATCGACACCATCGACCCGGACAAATTCAAGGCGATCACCCGCTGGGGCAATCTCGACAAGGTGATGGAGGGCATCGACACCGCCCTTGCCGCCGGCTTGTCGCTGAAGCTCAACGCCGTCGCGCTGAAGGGCGTCAACGAGGACGAGTTCGATACGCTGATCCGTTTCTGCCACGACCGCGGCATGGACCTGACGCTGATCGAGACAATGCCGCTTGGCGAGATCGACGGCGACCGCACCGACCAGTACCTCCCGCTCTCGAAGGTGCGCGAAGACCTGTCGCAGCGCTGGAGCCTGGAAGACATCGATTACCAGACCGGCGGACCGGCGCGTTACGTACGTGTCGGCGAGACCGGCGGGCGCCTCGGCTTCATCACGCCGATGACGCACAATTTCTGCGANNCTGCGAAAGCTGCAACCGCGTCCGCCTGACCTGCACAGGGACGCTTTACATGTGTCTTGGCCAGGAAGACGCCGCCGACCTGCGCGCACCGCTGCGCTCAAGCGAGAGCAACGAGCCGCTCAACGCCGCGATCGAGGAAGCCATCTCCCGCAAGCCCAAGGGACACGACTTCATCATCGACCGCACGACGAAAAAGCCGAGCGTTGGCAGACATATGAGCGTGACGGGCGGCTGACACAGGCATTGCCTGACAATCCTTGAAGTGCTCGGACTGGCCCGTGCCCCTCTGTAATTCAGTCATGGCTCGTAGCGCCTGGGCTTGCCTTGCACATGCCTTCCCTCTGCGCAGCCCAGGTGAGCAGCGCATCCAAAGCCGGGCACAAAGCCTGTCCCCATTCCGTGAGGCAGTACTCGACCTTTGGAGGCACCTGATGATGGACAATACGTTTTACGATCCCGTCATTCTCCATTTGCCGAAGCTGCTGAATGAGCATTTTTTGAGAGATTCCCGGTATCGCGCGCTCGAGATTAGAGAAGCGCAGAACATTCCCGCCAAAAAGGTGAAACAGGATCACCAGCTTCCAGCGCCCTTCGAGAAGCTTCAGCGCATTCTCGACGCCTTCGGCCGCAGTCTCTCTCGTATACTGATGTGACATACTTTTTGGTAAGTACCTTACTTTTTTGTGTGTTCTTGCATTTTTGTAAAGCTAGGCCATTTTCGAAATCCGGACAACTTCATCGCGGAGATCGATCATGCCGCTCCCACTACCCAAGCCCATAGAAGATTACTTCACCGCGGATTCGACGAATGGCGCGGACGTTGCCAAATGCTTCACGGTCGATGCAGTCGTCATCGACGAGAAGAGGACACACACCGGGCGCGATGCAATCGCGGCCTGGAAGTCCGAGGCATCCGCAAAATACGATTATGTATCTGAGCCTATTGCCATTGACGACCGGGGCGACAAGCTCATCGTCACCGCACATTTGACAGGGGATTTTCCGGGAAGCCCAGTGGACCTGCGCTATGCTTTCACGCTGTCCGGTGATGCGATCGCCCGGCTGGAGATTGTCCCGTGAGCTGCGATCTTGATGGGAAACACGCCTGGTGACAGGCAACTGACAAGCTTCGCCAATCTTTCTTCAGGCCATCAGAACGGCCGTGGCTCGGCTTCGACTTCGGCGAAAATCCAGTCCCGGAAGGTGCGCACCTTGGGCGCCATACGGCCTTGCGGGCTCTCCGGATACACAAGCCAGACGGCGGCATTGCGTACAGGCACGGTGATATCGAAGGGGGCGACGAGCCGCCCCGCGTTTATATCGCGCATGGACAGGCTCCGGCGCCCCAGAACGATGCCCGCCCCTTCCATCGCCGCATCCAGACTGTGTTCTGCGTGATTGAAACGCATTCCCCGATCGACATCGAGGCCGGGAATGCCCGCGGCTTCCGTCCACTCGCGCCAGCCCGGCGAACCTTTGACGATGCCCATGGAATCGTCGTGCAGGATCTGCACCGACGCCAGGTCCCCCGGCACGCGCAACGGATGCTGCGCCAGGAATTCCGGCGAGCACATCGGCGTGAGAGCTTCCTCGATCAGCTTCTCCGAAGCGAGTCCCTCATACCGACCGCCGCCGAAGCGGATGCCGACATCGATCCCGTCGCGCTCGAACGATACCAGCGCCAGGCTTGCGGCGATCCGCAGGTCCAGCTCGGGGTGGGCATCGACGAACTTGTAGAGCAGCGGCGCGAGCCATTTCGCGGCGAGCGCAGGTCCGGTGGCCACGACAAGACGGTTTGTCGGCACCGCCGGGCGCACCTGTGCCATGGCATTGGCGATCCTGTCGAAACCGTCGCGCAAACCGGGGAGACAGCGCGCGCCGGCATCCGTCAGGCGGATGGCCCGGTTGAGCCTGACGAACAGCTTTTCGCCGAGCATATCCTCAAGCTGACGCACCTGGTGCGATAGCGCAGACGGGGTCACGTTCAACTCTTCCGCCGCCTTTATGAAACTCAAGTGACGCCCCGTCGCCTCGAATGCCCGGAGCCATATCAGCGGCGGCATGTCACGTTTCATTTTCTAATTTCCGTATTATATCAATTAATTAACTTATAAACCCGGAAACATCGGTAATGGCTCCGAGTTGGCATTACCGCAGCTTGCGGAAAATTATGTTACGTTCAGATGAATTAAACTCAATCGATAACTGAAAACAATGCGTTTGTCCCGGGCCATGGTCATACATAGCTTTCCGGCATCGGCAGTGCCTTTCCCCTCACCGTCCTGCCACACCGGAGACAGACATGACCACGCAAATCGAGCTGACAGCCCCAACGCGTATCGACCCTGAAACCATGAAGCGGTTTATTGCGGAAGGCCGCCGTCAGCGTTCGCTCGCCTTCCACGCTTTCTTTCGCAAGATCTTCAGCTCCAGGCCCAAGCCCGCGATCTCCGAAATTCCGGCGAACGCCGTCTGCTGCGGTCAGTAAGGCGGGGTGCAGCCCTGCGCTCCCGGCATGGCTCAAGGTGAATTATTGCTCCATATAGGGAGGCAATTCACCACCAAAGCTGCCGGACGCCCCATGAGCCAACCGACAACCGATCGGCCCACCGAAGCGGCGACGCCTGCCCTGGCGCCGCCGCTTTTGCTGCTGATCGTGATTTCGGCCATGGGACCGGTTGCGCTTAATATCTGCATGCCCTCGATGCCGGGCCTGCAGCAGGCGTTCAACACCGACTACGCGACAGTGCAGCTCACGCTCACGGTTTATCTCGTCGCCATGGCGATCTCGCAGCTTGTGCTCGGGCCGCTGTCGGACCGCTTCGGGCGAAAGCCGATCCTGACCGCCGGCCTGATCTGCTTCATCGTGGGTTCGGCGCTCGCGGCTTTCTCGCCGACAATCGGCCTTCTGGTTTTTGCGCGTCTCGTGCAGGGGCTAGGCGGCGCCGCCGGCATGATCATCGCCCGCGCCATCGTGCGCGACTGTTTCAGCCGCGAGCGCTCGGCCAGCATGATCGGCTATGTGACGATGGGCATGGTCGTGGGGCCGATGGTTGCGCCCTATATCGGCGGGCGGCTCGACGAGACCTTCGGCTGGCAGGCGAGCTTCCTGGCGGTCATCGCGGTGGCAGCGCCCGTACTGCTCTCGGTTGTCGTATCCTTGCGCGAAACCCACACCCACAGCGGCACACGCGAAGTCTTCGCGCCGCTTGTCAGCGGCGCGTCGATCCTGCTGCGGTCAAAAGCGTTCTGGGGTTACGCGCTGACGCTCGGCTTTGCCTCCGCCGCCTTCTTCTCGTTCCTCGCCGCAGCCCCTTTGATCGCCGTGGAGCTGATGAACCTGAGCCCGTCGGACTACGGCAAATATTTTCCGCTCGGTGCGCTCGGCTATATGGCCGGCAACTTCATGACCGGACGCTTTTCGGAGCGCGCGGGGCCTGACCGGATGATCGGCATCGGCAACGTGATCGGCGTCATCGCGACGCTGGCCATGGTGGCCGCGGCCTCCACCGGCACGCTGCATCCGCTGGTGCTGTTCGTGCCGATGGCGGTGACCGCGTTCTCCAACGGCCTGGTGCTGCCCAATTCGATTGCAAGCTGCGTCTCGGTGCGGCCCGACCTTGCCGGCGCGGCGGCGGGCATATCGGGTGCGATACAGCTCGGCCTGGGCGCACTTGTGACCGTGATCACCGGCCATGTCCAGGATGGTACGCTGCTGCCGCTCGCCATCGTCATGGCGGCATCGATCGCAATCTCGATTGTTACCGCGCGCATGGCCCGCATTCACATGCAGCGCTTGCACACGCACTGAAGGGCGCGCAATCTCGCTGAATAATAACCACAAGGTTTGAGCGAAACGTCCGCCCATGTCCGACGCGCAACCGGATACGCCAGCCGTCTCCGCCGCCGCAACGCTCCTGAGCGAGAACCGGCGCGGCATCATCTCGATGCTGATCGCGATGTTCGGCTTCATCACCAACGATGCTTGCGTCAAGCTTGCCGGCGAGACGCTGCCGCTCGGCATGATCATTTTCGTACGCGGCATGATGGCCAGCGCGATGCTGGCAGCGCTCGCGGTTGCCATGCGGCAAGTCAAACCGATCCCGCGCACCGCCTGGAAACCGCTTGGCGGGCGTATCGTCGGGGAATGGTTCGCCACCCTGCTCTACCTCACCGCCCTGCTCGCCATGCCGCTCGCCAATGCCACCGCCATCCTGCAGGCGATGCCGCTGGTGATGACGGTGCTGGCGGCTTTCCTGTTCAAGGAGAAGGTCGGGTGGCGGCGCTGGAGCGCCATCGCCTGCGGCTTCGTCGGCATGCTGATGGTGGTGCAGCCGGGCATGGAAGGCTTCGATTCAAACGCGCTCTACGCCGTCGCGGCGCTGGGCTTCGTTGCGCTGCGCGATCTCTCCAACCGTTTCATCGACCGAGATGTACCGACAGTTATGGTGACCCTTGTCACCATGATCGCGGCGACCGGCATGGGAGCGGTGATGGTACTGATCGAGGGGTTCGAGCGCTGGCCCGATGCGCGCGAAATGGCGATCCTGGCGGCTGCCGGCGGGTTCCTGTCGATCGGCTATTACGCCATCACGGACGCCATGCGCACGGGCGAACTCTCCGTCGTCGCGCTGTTCCGCTACTCGATCATCGTGTGGGCGTTCGTGCTCGGCTATTTCATCTGGGGCGACATACCGGGCCTGTTGCGCCTTGCCGGCATCGTGCTGATCGTCTCCAGCGGCCTTTTCGTCATCTACCGCGAACGGGTGAAGATGCGGAAGCTGCAGGCGGCGCTTAAGGCCTAGGCTTGGAGCGAAAACCGGCCGCTACTTTTTCTGAGCCTTCCGCCTTCGACTACGGTCTCGGACGTTCGGTTCAGCGGCCTGTCCACAGGACAGCCCGCCGGGACGAACCTCACTCCATAACAATCGCGGGCGCGGCCTTGGCGCTTTCGGCGCCGGAGATTTCCGCCCAAACGGTCTTGGCGATCTCGCCGAAGATCCTGGCGTGCGGGCCTTCGGGGTCCGACACCACGGGAGGGCGGCCTGAATCCGATTTCTCGCGGATGTCCATGTGCAGCGGCACTTCGCCGAGGAACGGCACGCCGATCTTCTCCGCTTCCGCCTTCGCGCCGCCATTGCCGAAAATGTCGGAGCGGTCGCCGCAGGAGGGGCAAAGGAAATAGCTCATGTTCTCGATGATGCCGAGGATCGGTACATCGACGCGGCGGAACATGTTGATGCCCTTGCGCGCATCGATCAGGGCGAGATCCTGCGGCGTGGACACGATCACCGCGCCCGACAGCGGCACCTGCTGCGACATGGTCAGCTGCGCGTCGCCCGTGCCAGGCGGCATGTCGACGACGAGCACGTCGAGTTCGCCCCATTGCACCTCGCGCAGCATTTGGCTGATCGCCGACATGACCATCGGCCCGCGCCAGANNAGATCATCGGCGTGTCTTCCTCCACAAGGAAGCCCATCGACATGACCTTCAGCCCGTAGCCTTCCAGGGGTTTAAGCACCCGGCCATGTACCGGCTCGGGCTTGCCCGTGACGCCAAGCAGGCGCGGCTGCGACGGCCCGTAGATGTCGGCGTCGAGCACGCCGACGCTCAGCCCCTGAGCCTGCAACGCAAGCGCGAGGTTCGCCGTCGTGGTGGACTTGCCGACGCCGCCCTTGCCGGAGGCGACCGCGATGATGTGCTTGACGCCGGGAACGCCCGCGGCCTGATTGGGCGCGGCCTGCCCGGCTGGTCCCTTACCCGCCATCGGAGGCGGCGGCGCCATGCTGCCGGGCGGAGGCGCTTTCGCGGCGGGCGCGGACCCGTTGCCGCCGCCGGCCTTTTCCGCCGTCATGGAAACGATGGCCTTCTCGACGCCGGGCATTTCGCTGACGACACGCTCGGCAGCCTGTCGCATCGGCTCCAGTTTCTGCGCCATGTCGGCGGGCACGGAGAGCGAGAAGATCACCTTGCCGCCGGAGATGAAGATGTCGGAGACGATGCCGGTCTCGACCAGATCGCGTTTCAGGTCCGGCCCGCGCACGCGCTTCAACGCTTCCAGCACGGCTTCCTTGGTCACACTCATGTCGTCTCCAAAAATTCGGATGGGTTCTTGCCGCGTTAGATAAGCTGCGCAGGCTTCGCGTCAATTTTTTTGCCGCATAGACTTGTCCGAAAGCGAAGCAACTTTTCGGGTCTATGCGCGCAGGCCTACTCAAACGGCGCGGTTAGCTGGTCAGTCCCTGCTTCTTGCGCAGGTAGCCCTTGCCCGCGCCCCAGACGGCGCCGAGCACGACGGCAATCGGGTAGACCATCGGCTCGCCGCTGCCTATGCCGATCAGGTTCCAGATGAAGAGAAAGATCACCGCGCCGGCGGAATAAAGAATGGCGTATTTGGCCGGCAGGCCGAAACGGTTCAGGCTGTCGAACATGTTGAGCTCCCCACCGGACTTATCTTGTCATGGCTTTCTTTAAGCCGCATGGGCTTGTCCGAAAACCTGCTTCCACTTTTCGGGCCCATGCTCACTGGCATTTCTTACCGCATGGACTTGTCTGAAAAGTCTGCAACTTCTCAGGTCCATGCTCAGCGCGTCATGCCACGCATCTGGCGCATATAACCGGCGGCAGCCCCGAAAATCACCCCGAGAAGGCCGGTATAGGCATAGCCGCCCAGCGTCATCGCGCCCGGATCTTTCCAGTTGAGAATGAAAATGGCAATCACCGACGCGGCCCCGATCAGGATCGCGTATTTCGCCGGCAGGCCGAATTTGTTGAGAGCGTCGAACATCTGTGGCGTTCCCTGTTGTTCTTGTGTTGGCTGCTTTTCTAGTCCGGCAGGGAAAGAGAGGCAATGCAAAGGCTGCGCACATGCGGGCAATGGTGCTTGAACCGTGTCCCGGAGCCGTCCCATGAACCAGCTCCGCTACCGCGTCAGATCAATCCTTTGCGCCAAAGATACCGCGCAGACGCGTGACCACCCAACGCAAGGGCGCGGTGATTTTCCAGCTCGTCGAAGCATAGACTTTCACCAGGTCCGACTCGGCGCGTGCGCTGCGCGCGAGAGTGCGCTCCATGGCGACCAGCTTCAAATGCCCAAGCGCGGCTTCGCGCAATGCCATTTCGGCCATATCCCGTGCATTGGCGGCGGGCTCTGGAGCAATCAACCATGTGCCGAGGCCCATGCTTCCCTCATCCTGAAAGGCCGCCGGAAGTCTCTCGAACGTCAGTATCGTGTATCCGCTTTCATCAAGTTCGAGCGTGAACTGCGCGATGGTGGCGTGAAGCCCGTTTTCCTCACCAACCGCGGTCAACTCGACCGCAGAAGTCAGGGTACCGGCAAGCGGCAGTTGAGTGAGTGGCTCGCGCGACAGCACCGTGAGGGCAACATATGCACGGCCTGATTTGCTGCTGAACGGCACCAGCATTTTCGGCGCCAGAGCCAACCCCTTCCATAAGACGCCTCCCTCCGGAAACGCGTGCCAATCGTGTGCGTACCGGCCTTGCCGCCGATGCAGGCACAGCGGTTTTTCGAGCATCTGCGAAGGCGGCAGGTGATTGCCTTTTCGTGCCGCGTACTCCCGGGCGATCTCACCGGGCGCGCACCCAGAGAAATCGGTCCGGGTTTCCTGCATGTACGTCCCGTCGCGCCGGGCGGCCGCAATCAGGGTTTCGGCATAGGCCGTGTAATCGGCGGCGCCGAGCTTTTCCAGCATCGCCTCCTGCTCGGATACGTCCGGCAACAGGTAGCTCAGATAGCGGTGCGCGGCGGCAAACTTGTGCACGGTAATCCGGCCGGTCGAAGCGAAGGAGAGGCCAGCGGCGTGGGCACGCAACTGAATTTCCAGGTCCACGGGCGGGCGCACGTCGTACGGATTGCGCCAGGCGCCGATCCGATCCGGCACATCCAGACGGTGCGCCACGCTGGACGGAGGAAAGAAATATTTCCGCGCCTCCGCGGCGGTATCGAACACCCCGTGCACCACGGCCCGGTCGAGGCCGGGAGAGACATGAAGGCAGAGACCGCTGACCGCGAAGTCGGGCGCATCCGGCCCGTCGAACACATCTTTCAGCGCCTTGAGATGCCCCGGCGCCCAGATGTCGTCATGGCCGATATAGGCGATGTAGCGGCCGGCCGCGTTGGCGATTCCCTCGTTGTTGGGAAAGGACTGGCTGCCGCTGTGCTCCGGCAGATTGAACCAGCGCACCCTGCCGGACAGGAACGGCTTCACCGCTTCCTCGGTGTCATCATCACAACCATCGCCGACGATGAGCAGTTCGAAATCCGAATCTTCCTGCGCCAGGACGGAGCGGATCGACGGCACGATGTGGCGGCCGCGTCCGTAGGTCGCCATCACAACCGAAAAATCGGGTTTCCCGCCCAACCGGTTTACTCGAAACGGTAGGGAATGCCGGGATGATCCCATGGAAGCCGGGATTTGTCCGGATCGGCCGGATCATAGGCCCGCGTGGGCATGTTCATGAAGGCGGCGTCGCTGTCACCGCGATTTTGCACGCCATGAACGACAAAAGGCGGGATCACCAGCAGGACCTTGTTACCGCTTCCCACATCCAGCACGTTGAGCTTGCCATGGGTCGGGCTGCCGGGCCGCAGGTCGTAGAGCACCACCCGGATATCGCCGTTCGTGTAGGCGAGCCGGTCATGCTGGCGCTTGTGATAAACCCATGCGCGCACGGAACCCGGAGCGGTCGTGACCTGATAGACATGGGGCACGTTCTCAAAAGGCGCGTAATGCTGCGACAGCAGAACCGTCAGGTCACCGCGATCATCGGCATGGGTTACCAGCCGGTATAGCTGTACACCGTCGATCTGGTCCGGAACCGAGATTTCCTCGAACGCGCCAGCGCCATCTTCCCATGGCGCGTCATCGCGAAAATCGTTCAGGGAAACTGTTTTCTCACCAACATTCATGCGTGCTTGCCCCCAAGCGTGCCGGACCCGGCACCCCTGCCGACATTTCCGATTTGCCGAAAAGTGGGGGGTATGTAGACCAGTTGCAATGTACACGGGGTAAAAAAAGCATACCCGCAACGCCCTTCCCCTCTCCCCCTGCCCGGTCTATCTGTTGGCGCATGAGCGCGAGCAACAGCGGGACGGACATGGCCGGTGAGGCGGTGACAGAGGCGAAGGGTGGAGGCGTCGGCGGCGGGGGCGTTGCGGACGAATTTATCGTCGCGCCCAATCCCGGCGACCCGGCCCTGTCGGCGCCTGTCAGCGGCATCGACCACACCGGCGCCCGCGTCGAGACGCGGGTGGTGCAGGAGCGCGCGCTGACGCTGTATCTGAATGCCCAGGAAGTCGTCACCATGATGACTATCGGCGACCATCCCGACCTGCTCGCCGTCGGCTATCTGCTGAACCAGAACATGCTGCGGGCCGACGATGTCATCAAAGGCATAGACCATGACGACGACCTCGGTGTCGTTGTCGTGCGCACGAAACGCGCCACCAACTACGAAGACAAGATGAAGAAGAAAGTGCGCACGTCCGGCTGTGCTCAGGGCACCGTCTTCGGCGACGTGATGGAGCATTTCGAGACCGTCTCGTTGCCCAGGGATGCGAAGCTCAAAACCTCGTGGCTCTATGCGCTGACGAAGAAGATCAACACCGCGCCGAGCCTCTATCTCACCGCCGGCGCGATTCACGGCTGCGTGCTCTGCGAAGGCGACCGGCCGCTCGTCTACATGGAGGATGTCGGCCGCCACAACGCCGTCGACAAGATCGCAGGATGGATGTTCATGAACGGCGCCGACCCGGCCAACAAGATTTTCTACACCACCGGGCGGCTGACCTCGGAGATGGTCATCAAGACGGTGATGATGGGCATCCCGATCCTCGTCTCGCGTTCGGGCTTTACCGCCTGGGGCGTTGAGCTTGCCAAACAGGCGGGGCTGACACTGATCGGGCGGGCGCGCGGCAAGCGCTTCCTTGCCGTCGCCGGCGAAGACCGCATCGAATTCGACGCAGACGCTTCCTATGACGAAGGCGAGGACAAGAAGCACCGGCGGAAGGGCGCGGGAGATGACTGAATCCGTAGCCGGCGTTGTCCTCGCCGGCGGTCTTTCGCGGCGCATGGGCGGCGGAGACAAGACGTTACTGACCGTTGCGGGCGAACCGATGCTTCAGCGCGTCATCGACCGGCTGAAGCCGCAGGTCGGCAACCTCGTCCTCAACGCCAATGGCGATCCGGCCCGATTCGCGGCATACGGGTTGCCCGTGGTGACCGACCCGATCGAGGGGTTCGCCGGGCCACTGGCGGGCGTGCTGGCCGGTTTGCGCTGGGCTGGAGAAAATACGAACGCCCGCCATGTCGTCAGCGCTGCCGGCGATACGCCGTTCTTCCCGCGCGATCTTGTGGCGAAGCTGCTCGATGCCGCCGGCGGAAAAGACCGCATCGTGCTGGCCTCCTCCAATGGCCGCACGCACCCGGTATTCGGACTGTGGCCCGTATCGCTGGCGGATGATCTCGACGCCTTCCTGACGGCGGGCGAGACGCGCAAGGTTCTCGTCTGGGTCGACCGCCACGACAACGCCACCGTGAACTTCCCGATGCTGGAAACGGCGGGCGAACCGCTCGACCCGTTCTTCAACATAAATACGCCGGAAGAAATGGATGCCGCCGAACAGCTTGCGGTAGCAGGCGTCTAAGTCCTCTTTTTAGCCGCGCGGTCCGGGCGGAAAACCGGTGCCCACTTTTCCTAACCGCGCTCCGGGTCCATAACAATCGCATGAGTACTTCTCCCCCCGTCTTCGGCGTCACCGGCTGGAAGAATTCCGGCAAGACGACGCTGACCGAACGCATCATCGCGGAGCTGACCGCGCGCGGTTTCGCCGTCGCCTCGGTCAAGCACGCGCACCACATGTTCGACATCGATACGCCGGGCACAGACTCGTTCCGCCACCGTGCGGCGGGCGCGCGCGAAACGGCGATTGTCGGCGGGGCGCGCTGGGCGCTGATGCACGAGTTGCGCGATGAACCCGAACCCTCCATGGACGAGGTGATCGCAAGGCTTTCGCCCTGCGACATCGTTATCGTCGAGGGCTACAAACGCGAAGCGCATCCCAAGATCGAGTGTCGCCGGGCGGACGCGCGCAAGGGCGAACCGCTGACGCTGGCCGACGCGCATATTGCGGCAATCGCGACGGACACCGGCGAAATCGCGGGCGGCACCAACCCTGAAAACGTGCCGGTCTTCCAGATCGATGACATCGCGGCGATTTGTGATTTCGTGCTCGCGCATTGTGGCTTGCAAGCGCGCCCCGGCGCGGCGAAGGTCGAAGCCTGATGACTCGCAAGCTTCTCGACGACTGCTTCCTGCACGACAAGGACCGGCTGCGCCATGACGAGGTTCTGGCGATCCTGCGCGAGCGTCTGTCCTGTGTCGCAAGCCCCGAGGACGTGCCGCTTGGCGAGGCGACCGGGCGCGTCGCCGCGGATGACGTGCGCAGCCCGCGCAACGTTCCTGCTTTCGACAATTCAGCCGTCGACGGCTACGCGGTGCGCCACGAAGACCTGAACGCGGACACCGATACAACGCTGTTCGTCGCCATGCGCGTTGCGGCGGGCCATCCCGTCAATGAACCGCTGACGGAGAAATCCGCGGCACGCATCTTCACCGGCGCGCCGATGCCGGCGGGCGCCGACACCGTCGTCATGCAGGAGGACTGCGAGGCGGCCGCATCCGACGAGATCGGAGAACTGACACAGGTCACCATCCCCGCCGGCGTCAAGCCCGGCGCCAACCGCCGGCGCGCCGGCGAGGACCTGGCCGAAGGCGCCACGCTGATCGATCCGGGCCAGCGCCTGCGCCCGCAGGACATCGCCGCCGCCGCCTCCATTGGCCACGGGACGCTGAATGTCTTTTCGAAGCTCAAGGTCGCGGTCTTCTCGTCAGGCGACGAGATCGCCGAAGCCGGAACCGAGCTTGGCGAGGGCGGCGTCTATGACGCCAACCGACCGCTGCTGACGTCGCTGCTCTCTTCGCTGCCCGTCGAGATTATCGATCTCGGCATTCTGCCCGACACCGGCAAGGCGATGCGCGATGCGCTGTCCAAGGCGGAGCGGACAGCGGATGTCATCATCACCTCGGGCGGGGCAAGCCGCGGCGAGGAAGACCATCTGATCGAGAGCCTCGACAAGCTCGGCAAGCGGCACCTGTGGCAGATCGCGATCAAGCCGGGCCGGCCCATGGCCATGGGGCAGATCGGCGACACGGTCCTGTTCGGCTTGCCGGGCAATCCTGTCGCGGCTTTCGTCTGCTTCCTGCTCTATGTTCGGCCCGCACTGCTGACGCTTGGCGGGGCGCGGTGGAGCGAGCCGCGCCGCTTCATGCTGCCGGCGGCCTTCGAGATCGCGAAGAAGAAGCCGGACCGGCGCGAGTTCCTGCGCGGTATGCTGACGCCCGGCCCGGACGGCATCATGGCCGACAAGTTTTCCCGAGACGGGTCCGGACTGATCACGGGCCTGCGC
The DNA here is from genome assembly GCA_020441995.1 of Rhodobiaceae bacterium. Lineage (GTDB taxonomy): Bacteria > Pseudomonadota > Alphaproteobacteria > Rhizobiales > Tepidamorphaceae > JACKJK01. Next base: position 8,506 of record JAGRLC010000013.1, on the reverse strand, counting down.
GCCGCGGACGGGCTGATCGAAATCCCGGAAGAGGCGACAAGCGTTGCGCGCGGCGAAATGGTGTCGTTCATCCCGTTCGGGGAAATGGGGCTTTAGGAGGCGGATCATGTTCAGCGCGGACGGGCTTTTGCCGATCATTCTGGCCTTTGCAATCGTGACGGTTTCGCCGGGACCCGCAAACATCGCAACGGCTGGCGTCGCCATGCGTTTCGGCCGGCGCGACAGTCTGTTGTTCGGCGCAGGGCTCGGTTTCGGGCTGGCGTTCTGGGGCATCATCGCGGCAACGGGAATGGGCGCCATCCTTCAGGGCTCGGCGCAAATGCTCTTCGTGCTGAAGCTTCTGGGCGGAGCGTATCTGCTCTGGCTGGCCTATCAGTCGGGCCGCTCGGCGCTTCGCGTGCGGGAGACGGAAACGGACGCGTTGAAACAGGAACGCTGGTTTTGGCGCGGCCTGATCCTCAATCTTTCGAACCCGAAAGCCGTTGTTGCCTGGATGGCGGCACTGTCCATGGGCATGGGCGCGGGCAGCGGCAGCGGCCACGTGATGTTCGCCACTGCGATCTGCATGGCGCTCGGGTTCCTGAATTACGCGCTCCATGCGCTGGCGTTTTCACTGCCCGGCTTCATGGCCGGATACAGGCGCTTCCGCCGCTGGATCGAAGGCGTCGTCGCTGGCCTGTTCGCAGCAGCGGGCTTCAGCCTGATCCGCTCGGCGCTCTCGCGATCATAGGTTCTTGCCCTGTCCGGCAGCCGCGCATAATCTTTTGAGATGATCCGCACGGCTATACCAATCCGGCCCCACACTTGGCTCATTGCCGCGATGCTGTTCGCGGCAGCGGCGCTCCTGCCGTCCGGCCCGGCGCATGCCTGCGCCTGCTGTGGAACCTACAGGGTGATCAATGTCGAGTCCTGGGATGTGCTCAACGTGCGCTCCGGCCCCGGCGTGAGCTACCAGATCATCGAAACGCTTGCGCCCGACGACGGCTGCATCGTGCGCACCGGCGAGCGCAAGGGAAATTGGGTGCGGATCATGGCCAAGGGCATCACCGGCTGGGTCAACCGGAAGTACCTGCAGTGGGTGCCGTAATTTGAAAGACCTCTATTTTTATTTTCGAAATCCTCCGGTAAAAATTTCCAATCGGTATGCGAAATTTGGAACCTCTTGCTCACGAAAATAATCTCATTTAACTGATTACATATTTTATTATTCACAATTTAAAAAATAATGATTATTGTTTTATAGTTTTTATATGGGATGAGGTGTTTCAAATGAGATTATTTTGTGTGCCGGCTCTTATTATCCTTCTGTTAGTATTCACCCCGCAATTCAGCATAGCTCAGGAGTGTGATTTTTCATATTGGCGAACTTACAAAGGCACAAAGATTTATAGGCATAAATCGCACGATGCATATTATTATGTCACCTCACATGCCGCCGTCGATGCAGATGGCGCCCCTAATTCTTACCACCCGGATGATGTGGGTAAGCACTGTACGGATGACATACATATTGGATTAGATTGCCCGGCTAATGCTGGATACCCAAATACAGGTTGGTGGAGTTCAGTTCTAGTCACCGATCCATCCAACCCTTCAAAACCCTATGTCCAATCAGATGGCGAATATGCAGGGTTTTTTATTTCAAAAACTTGGTTGGCAGATACATCAATAAATGACTCAACCAATGTATCTAAATATGTGAATTCGTCTGAAGTTCCATACATTGTTTTTCCCAGCAATGATTTTTCTAAACTTAGTGGAACAGGATACCGGGGGGATGTAGGCTTTGCACAACATTTAGAAAACGGCAAATCTGTGAGCTTTATTGTTGCTGATCAAGGTGGGGGGAGCGACGCCAAACTGGGTGAAGCCTCAATTTCATTTTTTGAAAAACTTGGTGGGAATAATATTGACCCACGGAACGGAAATGGTGTCGATCGCGGGAAAACCAGGTTTGTTGTATTTCCGAATTCTAGGAAACAAGTGAATCCCAAGTGGCCAAGGACAAATAAATCCATTACTGAGCAAGTCAACACTTTACTAAGCACCATTGGCGGCATCGCCGCAATAGATTCCTGCCCCATGTAATCTTAGCTTCTAATTTTTCGGTGAGATAAATTCATCGTCCAATCATGTAAATCAGATCATTGAGTGCGGCCGTAGGACGAGGCTCGCCTAGCCCCGCCCATTCTTGAACGGGCTCAAGACCGCGTGGATCGTCGCGTTGACTGGCGCGGGCAGACCGGCTTCCTCCGACAACCGGGCGACGGCGCCGGATATCCAGTCCACCTCCAGCGAAAACCCGTGTTCAAGATCGACGGCGGTGGAGGCGCGCATCGGCGCGGGCAAGCCTTGCGCGAAAGCCCAGGTGTCGGCCTCGATGCTGCCGGGCAACGCCACGCCACGCGCGCGGCCAAGCGCCGCCGTTTCCGCAATGATCGCACGGAATGTATCGCCCAGAACATCGCTCGCCATGATGTCGCCGATTGTGCAGCGGGCCGCCGCCGTAACGCCGGAGACGGCGGAGAACAGCACGAACTTGCTCCACAGCTCACGTTCTATGTCGTCGGTGGGCGGGGCGTTTGAACCTGCCGCATCGATGGCTTCACGCAGCGCATCGATGCGCGTCGACGGCCTGCTGTCACGCTCGGCGAAAACGAACTTGTTGAACTCGCCCGTCTGGCTGATCACGCCGGGAGCGGAAATCGTCGTCGAGATGAAGGCGACGCCATTTCCGACGTTCTTCTCCGGCAGAATCCGCGCCAGCCTGTCTGAAGCCTCAACACCGTTGAGGAACGGTATAACGATGGTGTTGTCGCCCAGCATCGGCTTGCAGAGGTTTGCCGCGGCATCGAGCCCGCCGCATTTCACACCGAAAATGATCGCATCGACCGCGCCGACTTCGCTCGTGTCGTCGGTTGCGATCCATGGCGCGACGAGATGATCGCCGTCATGGGCTTCCAGCTTGAGACCGTTCTTGCGGATCGCATCGAGATGGGCACCGCGCGCGATCGTCGCGACCTGATGCCCGGCCTCTGTGAGCCGCACCGCCAGATAACCGCCGATACCGCCTGTCGCCACGGTTGCAATCTTCATGATCGTGTCTCACTCGTTTGCGTTTCGCGCACAAGGCTAGGCATAGCGCTCAACGCCCGCAATCCGGCCCTCCGCATGGACGCCATGCATGCGGCCAGAATCGCCTCAGTTCAGCGAACGCATCCCTTCGCTGCGCACCGCGACGGTTTCGCCGGCCGGCTCCTCGCCGCTGTCGGACACAAGCACCCGGATTTCGCGCAGCAGCTTGATGCGGAAGGCGCGGGCGAAATCCTCAAAGGTGCTGGCGATGACGAGGAAGGAATCCGGCCCGGCGATGACATGGTTTGCGTAATAGGCATCGAGTGTCGGATCGTCGTCGAGGATCGCCAGGCCGTTGACGGTGATGCCGGATTCGACCGACCGGTTGCGTTCGCGCCACAAGGGAAAGCCCGAATTGTTGGGCCCGTCGCCGGACACATCGACGGCGGCGCGGCGCGCGGTGATGCCGTTGTTGGCGATCAGGCTGCGCGCCTGCGACAGGGCCGAACCGATCGCCGTGGTAACGCCGATGGCAGCGCGCGGCGCACGTTCGATCTCATCGGCCAGTAGCAGAGCGTCATGGCGATCGCGGACATGCGCCCAGCCAACAACGAGAGCCGCATCCGTGCTCCAGTGAACGACGCAAACAGCAATTCCGGCGCCGCCATAGGCCTCGATTGCGGCAATGACATCGCGGTCGCGGAAGGCATCGGCAATGCCCGCCATCTGCAACGCGTATTCCGGCGGATCGACGCTTGCTGATGTATCCACGGCAAGCACGAGTTCAAGCTCCACCGGCCCGGAAGGCGTTTGGGCGGCAGCTTGCGGTGCCGGCAAGAATACCAGCGACAACAGAACAATAAGCACGGCTTTCCACCGCGCAGACATGCGCGTTTTCACTTCAAATATCCTCCCGAAGACCGTTTCGGCCCGTATTATTTGTTTTGTTTGCGGGATTCTTGCCCGCAAGCCGCAATCTACCACGTTTTCGGGGCCGGGCCGGGCCTAAGATGTGTGCATTACGAAGCAGTGCCCAAGCTGAATGCAGCAACAGTGCGCCCGATGCAGCGCAACACGGTTGCCAAACTTGCGATTTGTGTGGGTAAATGCATTCCCAGCGCGGCGGCGCGCCCGCCGTGCCAGGCCTGCATACGCGACCTGTTGCCCAAATTGTCCCGTATGGCGGTCTTTCAAAAAGGCGCAAGCAGGCACGGTCAAAGACCGGCCACCAGAGACGTGAGAGGGACAGCATGATCAAACGCTTGTTCGCGGCCGCCATCATGGTTGCAGCCGCATTCGGTGTTGCCGAGGCGAAGGAATGGACCAAGGTCCGCATCGGCACCGAGGGCGCTTACCCGCCCTTCAACTACGTGGATTCCAACGGTGAGCTTCAGGGCTTCGACATCGACATCGCCAAGGCGCTGTGCGCGCAGATGAAGGTCGAATGCGAGTTCGTCGCACAAGACTGGGACGGCATCATCCCGGCCCTTATCGCCAACAAGTACGACGCCATCGTTGCCTCCATGTCGATCACGCCGGAGCGCATGGAGAAGGTCGACTTTACATCCAAGTACTACTCGACCCCGCCGGCCCTGATTGCGCCCAAGGACAGCCCGCTGACCGCGACCGATCCCGGCGCGCTTGAAGGCAAGACCATCGGCGCGCAGTCGGCAACGACCCATGCCACGTTCCTCGAGGACAAGTACAAGGGCTCGACCATCAAGCTCTACGGCACCCAGGACGAAGCCAACCTCGACCTGGCGTCAGGCCGTCTCGACGCCGTTGCCGCCGACTCCGTTGTGCTCGGCGAATGGCTGAAGACCTCCGATGGCGGCTGCTGCAAGATGGTCGGCGCGATGGAAAACGACCCGGCCTATTTCGGCGATGGCGCGGGCATCGCCGTGCGCAAGGGCGAGGACGATCTGAAAAAGATGTTCAACGACGCGATCGCCGCGATCATCGAGAATGGCACCTACAAGCAGATCAACGACAAGTACTTCGACTTCTCGGTCTATTGATCCGCTGATCCGATCGACCTACCCGGCCGGCACGCTGCACAGGCCGGCCGGGTAGTGGGTTTATGCCGGAATCGGGGGATGGACCGGCTGAATGGGGGAACTTTTCGGACATCTGACCTTCGGGGCTGACGGCTGGGGCGACGAAATCGCCGCCGGTCTCTGGCTCACGGTCCGGCTCGCGCTGGTGACGCTGCCGTTCGGCCTGGTGATCGGCTTCTTCATCGCACTCGCCAAGAATTCGGAAGAGCCGCTGCTGCGCACTGCAGCCAATGTCTACACCACGATCTTCCGCGGCCTGCCGGAACTGCTCACCCTGTTTATCGTCTACTACGGCGGACAGATCGCGCTGACGCAGATCGTCAGCTTTTTTTATGACGGTTATGTCGAGGTCAGCGGCTTCGTTGCCGGTGTCATTGCGCTCGGCGTTGTCTTTTCCGCCTTTGCCAGCGAAGTCTTTCTCGGCGCGCTGCGCGGCATCGGACCAGGCCAATACGAGGCCGGATACGCACTCGGCCTGACGCGGGTCAAAACGCTGCGGCTGATCATTATCCCGCAACTGATCCGCCTTGCCCTGCCCGGCCTGTCGAACCTGTGGATGGTGCTGATGAAGGACACCTCGCTGGTGTCTGTCATCGCGCTCGATGATCTGCTGCGCAAGACCAACATCATTGTCGGCGTCACCAAGGAACCGTTCTTCTTCTACTTCATCGCCTGCATGATCTATCTGACCCTGTCGATCATTTCCTCGATCGGCATCACCCGGATCAACGCCTGGGCCACGCGCGGTGAGGTGAACCACCCATGACCGCAACCACAGACGCCACGGTCGTTCGTCCGCCTGCGCCCAAAAAGGGATGGACCGCGGCGCGCATCGGCGGCGCGGTGTGGATCGCGCTGTGGATGGTCATCGCGTTCCTCGCCATCAGGCTGGCCGTGACGGAATACAGCACCGCGTTCTATCTGCGCTACGGGCCGCGCATCCTGCACGGACTGTTAGTCACCATTCAGCTTGTCGCGATTTCGGTGACAATCGGCGCCGTAATCGCGGTGCCCATCGCGCTTGCGCGCGGTTCGAGGAACCCGCTGATCGGCGCACTGGCCTATTCATATGTCTATTTCTTTCGCGGCACGCCGATCCTGGCGCAGACCTTCCTCGTGTATTACGGCGCCGGACAGTTCCGCGAGACGCTGGAGGGGCTGAACCTGTGGTGGTTCTTCCGCGACGCGTTCAACTGCGCGGTCTTCACCTTCGCGCTGAACACCTCCGCCTATCAGGCGGAAATCTACCGCGGCGCCATCGATTCCGTGCCAAAGGGCCAGACCGAGGCCGGAGAGGCGCTGGGTCTTTCGCGCTGGGCCATCTTCAAGAAGATTGTAGCACCGCAGGCGATGATCATCGCGTTGAGGCCGCTGGGCAACGAGATCATCCTGATGATCAAGAGTTCGGCGATTGCCTCCATCATCACGGTCTTCGACCTGATGGGCGAAACGCGCCTCGCTTTCTCGCGAACCTACGACTTCCAGGTTTACCTGTGGGCCGCCGTTCTCTATCTCTCCATGGTGGAAATCCTGCGCCGCGTGTGGGACCGCATCGAGGCCCGGCTGACGCGTCACATGAAGCGGCTGGGCGAATAACCCGCAGCTGTACACGCTACCGCAAAACACACGAACGCTTTTGGGAGAAAAGAGAATGGCGAAAGTCGCATTCATCGGCCTCGGGGTCATGGGCTATCCGATGGCAGGCTACCTTAAGGCCAAGGGCGGGCACGAACTGACTGTCTACAACCGCACCGCCGCCAAGGCCGACAAGTGGGTCAAGGAACATGGCGGCACAGCCGCGCCGACGCCTGCGAAGGCGGCCGAAGGCGCCGATTTCGTGTTCTGCTGCGTCGGCAATGACGATGACCTGCGGTCGGTGACTCTCGGAGACGATGGCGCCTTCGCCGGCATGACGTCCGGCGCGATCTTCATCGACAACACCACCGCGTCCGCAACCGTTGCCAACGAACTGTACGAAGCCGCGAAGGCAAAGGGCATCGGCTTTCTCGACGGCCCGGTCTCCGGCGGACAGGCCGGCGCGGAAAACGGCGTACTGACTGTCATGGTTGGCGGCGACCAGGACGTTTTCGACAAGGCGCAGCCGGTCATCGATTGTTTCGCCCGCTCGGTCCGTCTGATCGGTCCCTCGGGCGCGGGTCAGCTCACCAAGATGGTCAACCAGANNCCAGATCTGCATCGCCGGTCTCGTGCAGGGCCTGTCGGAAGGCGTGCATTTCGCCAAGAAAGCCGGCCTCGACGTGCCGACCGTTTTCGACGTCATCTCCAAGGGCGCGGCCCAGTCATGGCAGATGGAGAACCGCTGGGAAACCATGAACGCGGGCAAGTTCGACTACGGCTTCGCCGTCGACTGGATGCGCAAGGACCTTGCGATCTGCCTCGACCAGGCGCGCGAACTGCATGCTCACCTGCCGGTCACCGCCCTTGTCGACCAGTTCTACTCCGAAGTGCAGAAGATGGGCGGCAACCGCTGGGATACGTCGAGCCTGGTGGCAAGGCTGGAGCGGGACTGAACCCGGTTCAGCGGTTATCCGTTCTGAGAAGCAGCGCAAGTGCCCTCCCCCAGAGCGCTGATCTACACCTACGGGACGCGCGGAGACGTCGAGCCGTTCGCCGCGCTTTGTCTCGGCCTTCAGGCGGCGGGCTTCGAGGTGCTGCTTGCCAGCTCGAAGCGCTTCTCGGAGTGGATCGGGGATTACGGCATCCCGTTCTTCGCGATGAGCGACACGTCGCTTGCGGCAATCGAGTCGCCCGATGGCAAAACAATGCTCGAAGGCGGCAGCGGCTTGCTGCGCCGGATGGCGGCGGGCTACCGGCTGGCGAAAAAATCCAGACCCATCAACGAAGAACTGATGAAGCAGACGTGGGCGGCGGCGGAAGGTTTTGAACCCGACATCATCGTCTATCACTCCAAGCTTTTCGCAGCTCCGCATGTGGCCGAAAAGCTCGGGGTTCCGGCGATTCTTGCAACGCTTCAGCCGATGCTCGTGCCGACAGCCGTCTTCCCCGCCTTCGGCCTGCCGGAGCTTTCGCTGCCCGGCTACAACCGCCTGAGCTACGCGCTGGTGCGCCGGTCGTTCGCGATGTTCAAGACGCCAATCAACCGCTTCAGGAAAGACGCGCTCGGTCTGCCGCCGATCCGCAAGGCAGGCCAGGTTTTGCAGCCGTCCGGCGCGGGGACGATCCCCGTGCTGCACGCCATCAGCCCGCATGTCCTGCCGCGCCCGGCGGACTGGCCGGACAGCGCGCATCTCACCGGCTACTGGCGGCTCGACAAAAGCAAGGATTACACGCCGCCGCCAGCGCTTGCGGCTTTTCTCGAGAACGGGCCGCCGCCGGTCTTCGTCGGCTTCGGC
>JAGRLC010000094.1:9057-9539 GCA_020441995.1 Rhodobiaceae bacterium | reverse complement strand
GAAGCCCTGCGCACGCTCGGCTACGACCAGCGCCAAATCGACGACATGGTCACCTACGCGGTCGGCAACGGCACGCTGAAGGATGCGCCCGGCCTCAACCACAAGACGCTGACCGCCAAGGGCTTCGGGCCTGAACAGCTGGAAGCCATCGAGAAGGGCCTTGCGACCGCGTTCGACATCAAGTTCGCGTTCAACAAGTGGACGCTTGGCGAAGAATTCTGCACTTCGGTCCTGAAGATCGCGGCGGACCGCCTCGTGGACCCCCAGTTCGACCTTCTCGTCGAACTGGGATTCACGAGGAAAGAAATCGAAGCGGCGAACACCTACTGCTGCGGGGCAATGACGCTGGAAGGCGCGCCTCACCTGAAGAACGAGCACCTGTCCGTCTTCGACTGCGCCAACCCGTGCGGACGCATCGGCAAGCGCTACCTCTCCGTGGAGAGCCACATCCGCATGATGGCGGCGGCCCAGCCGTTCATCTC
>JAGRLC010000094.1:8671-8954 GCA_020441995.1 Rhodobiaceae bacterium | reverse complement strand
TACCGCGACGGCTCCAAGCTCTCCCAGCCGCTCAATTCGCAGCTTCTCGCCGATGACGACGACGAGGCGGAAGACATGATCGAGGAACTGGCCGCCGCACCGGCGCAGGCGCGCGCGGCAGCGGTTGCCGAGCGGATCGTCGAGCGCATCGTGGAGCGGGCGCCCGAGCGGCAGAAGCTGCCGAACCGGCGCAAGGCCTACACCCAGAAGGCCATCGTCGGCGGGCACAAGGTCTACCTGCACACCGGCGAATACGAGGATGGCCGCCTCGGCGAGATCTTCA
>JAGRLC010000094.1:0-8483 GCA_020441995.1 Rhodobiaceae bacterium | reverse complement strand
CGACTACATCTTCCGCGAGCTCGCCGTGTCCTACCTCGACCGCTACGACCTGGCGCATGTGAAGCCGGACAACCTCTCCTCGACGTCCATCGGCGAGGCAGAGAACGATGACGATGACGCAAGCCCCGCAACGCCTGCGGCCCGCTACGTCTCGACCGGCCTTGTCCGCGGCAAGCCGGCGGAGAAGTTCACCGTCGTACATGGCGGCGTGGTTGCCCCGACACCGACCGCCGGCGGCCCTGTCGGAGCCCTTCAGGCCCGCGCCCAGGCGCTGGCCACGGCAACGGAAACCGTCACCGAGACCGTGACGGTTCAGACGGCGATCGTCAGCGAGCCGATGGTCAACACCAAGGCCCAGCAGGCGGCGGAAGCCCGCATGAAGGGTTACGAGGGCGAGGCCTGCGGCGAGTGCGGAAACTTCACCATGGTGCGCAACGGCACCTGCCTGAAGTGCGATACCTGCGGTTCGACGAGCGGTTGCTCCTGATAACGCGCTGAGTACCCTCCCGCCTGGAAACTTGCGCCGCGGCTGTCAGTAGGCCGCGGCGTTTTGCTTTTAGATATCTCACGCCAGTTCGCTTCGCTCACGGCTCCGATGGGGCGCGCAAAAGTGCGCGACGCCCGGTCGGGCTTGCGAACCCTGCGGGTTCGTTACGCCCCCCATTAGGCGTTGAGTACAGCAAGATTGCCGCTAGCTGTATCCGGGGCTCAAGGCGTATAGCCTTGAACCCCGGAGCGCGACTGCGCGACCGGCCAACTTCTTGGCCGCCCCCGCAGAGGCGCGAACGCAGTTCGCTTGCCGTGAGCGAAATAAGAGCCGTGAGATCAATAAATGCCTGAACTCCTTCCCCCTGATCTGCCCGCTTACTCAGCCGCCATCATGATCGTGTCGAGCTTCTTCACCTCGATGATCATGGCCGCGACCGGTCTGGGCGGCGGGGTGCTGCTTCTCTCCATCATGGCGTCGCTGATGCCGATCGCCGCGCTCATCCCCGTGCATGGCGTGGTGCAGCTCGGGTCCAATGCCGGGCGGACGTTCCTGCTGCGCAACAGCGTGCAGTGGAGCTACCTCCTGCCCTTTCTACTCGGCAGCCTGATCGGCGCGGCCCTCGGCGGCAAGCTGGTCGTCACGCTCAACGACGCGGTGCTGCGCATCGCGCTGGCGGTCTTCATTCTCTACATGGTGTGGGGGCCGAAGCCGAAGTTCAAAGCCTCCAGCACGCGCTGGCTGACCGCGCTTGGCGGCACGATCTCGACCTTCCTGACGATGTTCTTCGGCGCCACCGGCCCCTTCGTGATGGCGATCTATTCCAACATCTTCCCCGACAACAGGCACCATTTCATCGCTACCCACTCCGCCGCGATGATCATCCAGCATGTGCTCAAGGTCATTGCCTTCGGCCTGCTCGGCTTTGCCTTCGCGCCATGGGCCGGGCTGATTGTCGCCATGGTCGCCACCGGTTTCGCGGGAACATGGACCGGAACGCGTCTGCTCAACCGCATTCCGGAAGCCAGCTTCAGGGTCATTTTCAAGGCGCTGATCAGCCTTGTCGCCCTACATCTACTCTGGCGTGGACTGGCCTCGTATCTGCCGGCGTGAGGCGCGATTCCTTCCCGCCCCAGAATCGTTTTTCCGATGCTGTTCACAAACGGATTCAGGTCCTTCAAGTGCTTCCGGCTTGTTGAGAAAATGATTCAACAGCCGCTCTGCGCGTGTGGGAATTCCTGAGTCTTTTGAATCGGTTGAGGCTCTTTCCTGACAGCCTGATTCATCGATTTTCTTTTGCGCGAATTTGACTTCGACTCAGCGTAATCCGCCGCGTACGCTTTAGGCCGGAATCGCGAACCGGAAAGGCCGTGCAAATGATCGAAGCGCTGCTGGTGCTGCTTGTGTTCCAGCTTGCCGGCGAAGCCATTACGCACGCCGCGGCCCTGCCTCTGCCCGGGCCTGTGCTCGGCCTGGTGCTGTTCGCCATCGCGCTGAAGACATGGCCCGCGCTTGCGAAGAAAGTCTCCACCGTGGCGCACGGCATCCTGCGCAACCTGTCGCTGCTCTTCGTGCCCGCCGGCGTCGGCGTCGTGCAACACGCCGACCTCGTCGTCCACCAGTGGCTGCCGATCCTGGGCGCGCTGGTCGTCTCAACCGCGCTGACGCTCGTCATCACCGCCCTCACCTTTGTCGGCGTGCGCAGGCTGATGGGCGAGCGCAACGATCCCGGGGAAGGATCGGCGGCATGAGCGTCATCGAACTTTGGGTCTATCTCTCGACAAGCCCGCTGCTGTGGCTGACCGCGACACTGGGCGCCTATGTCATTGCCGACCGGCTGTCGCAGCGCGTTGACCGTAATCCCATCGCCAATCCGGTTTTAATTGCCGTGCTGCTGCTGATGGCGCTGCTCAAGATCAGCGGCACGGCTTTCCCGGTCTATTTCGAAGGCGCGCAATTCGTCCACTTCATGCTCGGCCCCGCCACGGTCGCGCTGGCGGTGCCGCTGGTTCAGAATTTCGCCGAGGTGCGCCGCAACCTCGTGCCCATGCTTGCCGCACTCGCCGTGGGCTCGCTGACCGCCGTCTCAAGCGCGGTCGCAATCGCCTGGCTGCTGGGCGCGGATACCACGCTGATCGCCTCCATCGCGCCGAAATCGGTTACAACGCCGATTGCCATGGGCATTTCCGAACGTCTCGGCGGCCTGCCCGCCGTCACCGCCATTCTTGTCATCCTGACCGGCATCATCGGCGCGGTGATCGTCACGCCGCTCATGAACCTTGCCGGCATCCGCGACTGGGCGGCGCGCGGCTTTGCCGCCGGCGTCTCCGCGCACGGGATCGGCACGGCGCGCGCCTTTCTCGTCAACCCGGTGGCGGGAACCTTTGCCGGTATCGGCATGGGGCTGAACGGCGTCATCACCGCGCTGATCCTCGGTCTGGCCGTCGCCTTCCTCGCGTAAGACGGTAATCCTTTGGCGCTTTATTCCACCGCCCGGCCTGACACCTCTTGAAACTAACTGACCGGTCATTTATTTATATGGCCATGTCACAGACCACACCACGCAAGTTCCGGCGGCGCGCCGAAGCCCGGCCGGATGAATTGCTCGACGCCGCGCTCGATCTTTTCATCGAGAAGGGCTTTGCGGCAACGCGCGTCGAGGACATTGCCAAACGCGCCGGTCTGTCGAAGGGCGCGGTCTATCTCTATTACGAGAGCAAGGAGGCGATCCTCGAAGCGCTGGTACGCCGGGGCGTCGTGCCCATCGTCGCTTCCGTCGCCGAAATGGGGCGGATGGCCTCCCCCGACCCGCGCAAATCGATAGAAATGGCCATCGTACAGGCGGGACAGCGCATGGCCGATCCGCGCATCGCGCCGATCCCGCGCATCATTCTGGCCGAAGCCGGGCGCTATCCGCATTTCGCCGAGATGTATCGCGAGGAAGTGCTGAACGTTGCGTTTGCCGCCATCACGGGAATGCTCAACGCGGGTATCGAGGCGGGTGCGTTCCGTCCGGTCAATCCGGAGCTTGCCATCCGTTCGGTCATAGGCCCCATCGTGACGCATATCCTGCTGGGACATATCTTCGGCGTGAAGAGCGCCGCAAGCCCGCTGGAGTTCCTCGCAACGCATCTCGACATCCTGTTCAACGGCCTTCTCACACCGGAGGCAAGGGATGTCTGATTTCACCGGCGCGATCCTTGGCGGCCTCCTCGCCATCTTCGGCTTCGGCGCAGCCGCGGACCATGAACTGACCGGATATGTGGAGGGCGATTATGTCTATGCCGCCCCGCCCTCGCCCGGCACAATCGCCGAAGTCGCGGTCAGCGATGGCGCACGGGTAAAAGCAGGCGACCTCCTGTTCCGGCTGGACTGCGACAGCGAACAAGCCGCCGTGGACGCCGCACTGGCGCGTCTTGAAGCGGCGAAGGCGGATTTGCGAGACCTTCAAAGCGGAGCCAGGCCGGAAGAGCTGGCCGTGACGGAAGCGAACCTGAAACAGGCGCGCGCGGAACTTCAGCTTGCACGCACAACATTCGAGCGGTCCGAGGCATTACGCAAATCCGGCACGATCCCGCAGTCACGGCTGGATGCCGACAAGACCGCCCTGACCAGCGCCCAAGGCCGCGTCGCCCAGCTCGAAGCGACGCTGGAAACGCAACGCCTCGCCGGCCGCGAAGCGCGCATCGACGCGGCGCGCGAGGCGGTGAAAGCGCAGGAAGCCGAACTGGCCCGCGCAAAAAAGGCGCTCGACGACCGTTCGGTGAGCGCCATGCAAACCGGGCGCGTCGAGCGCGTCTTCCTGAAAGCCGGCGAACAGAGCGGCCCGTCCGCGCCGGTGGTTTCCATCCTGCCGGACGGTGCGCTGAAAGTCCGCGGCTTCGTTCCCGAAAAACAGCGCGGCGACTATGCCATTGGCAGCAGGGTCAGGGTGGATTGCGACGGCTGCGGCGATGACGGCATCGCGGCGACCGTCACATGGACGGCTTCGCAGGCCGAACATACGCCGCCGGTCATCTACAGCCGCGACGAACGCGCCCGGCTGGTCTTCGCCATCGATGCCCGCCCTGATGGCGGCATGCCTGCCCTCGCGCCCGGCCAGCCTGTCACAATCAGGCCCGCGCCATGAACGAACCGGTCATCGCGGTGACGGGTCTCACCAAGCGTTTCGGCGACAAGACAGTGGTCGACGGCTTCGACATGACCGTGCCGAAAGGCGCCATCTACGGCTTTCTCGGGCCCAACGGGTCCGGCAAGACGACGACGATCCGGATGATGTGCGGTTTGCTGACGCCCGATGGCGGCAGCGGCACCTGCCTTGGCTACGACATCCTCACCGAAAGCGAGAGGATCAAGGCGCATGTCGGCTACATGACGCAGCGGTTCTCGCTCTACGAGGATCTGACGATCCGCGAGAACCTCGACTTCATTGCCCGCATGTTCCGCCTCGACAACCGCAGGCAGCGGGTCGATGCGGCGCTTGAGGACCTTGGTCTTGCCGACCGCTCGCATCAGCTTGCCGGTCAGCTTTCCGGTGGCTGGAAGCAGCGCCTGGCGCTGTCCGCCTGCCTGATCCACGATCCCGACCTTCTGCTGCTGGACGAGCCGACCGCCGGCGTCGATCCGAAGGCGCGGCGCGAGTTCTGGGACGAAATCCGCCGGCTGTCGGATGCCGGCGTCACGGTGCTGGTTTCCACCCACTACATGGACGAAGCGATCCAGTGCGACTTCATCACCTATATCGCCTATGGCAAGAAGCTGATCGAGGGGCCCGCAAACGAGATCGCCGCGCGCTCCGGCCTCGTAACATGGCGGGTAGAAGGACGCGGGCTTGCAAAGCTGGAAGCCGAATTGACCGGCGAAGCAGGCGTCGAGCAGGTCGCGCGTTTCGGTACGGCGCTGCATGTGTCGGGAACCGATGAGAAGGCGCTTGCGAAGACGGTACGCGCGCACGAACGCAAGGACCTCGCATGGAGCAGGCAGCCGGCAGGGCTTGAGGAACTGTTCATCCACCTGATGGACAGTTCACGCGACAACTTCGCGTCCGGGGCGTGAGACATGCATATCCTCTCACCCTCCCGCTTCACCGCCGTTCTGGTGAAGGAATTCATCCAGATGCGGCGCGACCGGATGACGTTTGCGATGATGATCGCGATCCCCATCATCCAGTTGATGCTGTTCGGCTTCGCGATCAATTCCGATCCCAAGCACCTGCCGACCCTTGTCGAGATGAACGATACAGGGCCTGTGACGCGCGCCGTCGTCGCGGCGATGAGGAATTCCGCATACTTCGACTTCATCGGCATCTCGCCGGGGCCGGAAGCCAGCGAGGAAGCCCTGAAGACCGGCAGGGCGACCTTCGTCGTCGTGATCCCGTCAGGGTTCGAACGCGACATCATGCGCGGCACCCATCCTTCGATCCTGCTGGCGGCGGATGCCTCCGATCCGTCCGCGACGGGAGGCGCGGTGACCGCCCTGCCCGGCATCGTTACCGGCGCGCTGAAGAACGTGGCAACCGGCCCGCTGTCCATGCTGAAAGGCGGAGAGAATGCGTTCTCGGTCACGGTTCACCGGCACTATAATCCAGCGGGCGTGACCAGCTTCAACATCGTTCCCGGCCTGCTGGCGATCATCCTATCGATGACCATGGTGATGATCACGGCGATCGCCATCGTACGCGAAAGCGAGCGCGGCACGATGGAAAGCCTGATCGCAACACCGGTGCGGCCGACGGAAGTGATGATCGGCAAGATCCTGCCCTATGTCGGCATCGGCTATGTGCAGACAGTGGTGTTTCTTATCCTTGCGGAGGTTGTCTTCGGCGTCCCGTTCGACGGGTCCGCGGCCGCTTTCCTGCTCGGCCTGAACCTGTTCATCGTCGTCAATCTGGCGCTCGGCTTCCTGTTTTCGACGGTGGCGCGAAACCAGATGCAGGCGATGCAGATGTCGTTCTTCTATCTGCTGCCCTCGATCCTGCTGTCGGGCTTCATGTTCCCATTCGCCGGCATGCCCGGCTGGGCGCAGACACTGGGCACGGCGATCCCGTCAACGCATTTCATCCGCATCGTGCGCAAGGTCATGCTGAAGGGCGCGGGCGTTGCCGAAATCGTGCCCGACATAACCGCGATCTGTATCATCATAGCGGTCATCGTCATGATCGCTCTGCTGCGCTACCGCCAGACGCTGGATTAAATTCCGCCCAATCAGCCCTGTGAGATCTGCTGCGCTTCCACGGCGGCAACCGCCGTCATGTTGACGATGCCGCGCGCGGTGACCGACGGCGTCAAAATGTGCGCGGGCTTTGCGCCGCCAACAAGGATCGGCCCGACCGGCAAGGCGTCGGTCATGGTCTTGATCAACTCGTAGGCGATATTTGCCGCGTCGAGCGTTGGCATGACGAGCAGGTTGGCGCTGCCCTTGAGGCGCGAATGCGGGAAGATGCGCATGCGCAGGGCTTCCGAAAGCGCCGTGTCGCCATGCATCTCGCCCTCGACTTCCAGATCGGGAGCTTCATGGCGCAGGATCGTAAGCGCGTCACGCATCTTCAGGGCGCTTGGCGTATTCGAACTGCCGAAATTGGAATGCGACAACAAAGCGACCTTGGGCTCAATACCGAAGCGGCGCATCTGCAGGGCACAGAGCTGCGTCATTTCCGCCAGTTCCTCCGCGCTCGGATCGGGCGAAACGAAGGTATCAGCCAGGAAATAGGCGCCCTTTGAATTGATCAGCAGGCTCATGGCGGAGAAGTCATGCACGCCGGGCGCGGTTCCGATGACATCGCGGATCGTCAGCAGGTGACGGGAAAACCGGCCTTCCAGCCCGCAAAGCATCGCATCGCCATCGCCGCGTGCCAGCGCAACAGCGGCAATCACGGTCGAGTTCGTGCGCACGATGGTGCGCGCGGCATCCGGCGTAATCCCGCCGCGGCAGGTCTTCTCCAGGAAGGTGTCGACATAATCGCGGTAACGCGGATCGTCTTCCGGGTTGATGAGTTCGAAATCCCTGCCCGGCTTGATCGACAGGCCGAAACGCTCGATACGCGCCTCGACGACGGAAGGGCGCCCGATCAGAATCGGCTGGGCCAAACGCTCCTCGAGCACGACCTGCGCGGCACGAAGCGCGCGCTCGTCCTCGCCATCGGCATAGACGACGCGCTTCAGCTCCGCCTGCGCCGCCGAGAACATCGGCTTCATGATGAGGCCGGAGCGGAACACGAAGCGGTTGAGCCGCTCGTTGTAAGCGTCGAAATCCTCGATTGGACGGGCGGCGACACCGGACTCCATCGCCGCGCGCGCAACCGCCGGTGCAATGCGCAGGATAAGCCTTGGGTCGAAGGGATTGGGGATCAGGAATTCCGGCCCGAACACGCCGGTTTCACCGCCATAGGCTTGTGCCGCGACATCGGACGGCGGCTCCTGCGCAAGCGATGCGATGGCCTCGACGGTTGCCTGTTTCATCTCTTCATTGATGGTCGTCGCGCCAACATCGAGCGCGCCGCGGAAGATGAAAGGAAAGCATAGCACGTTGTTGACCTGATTGGGGAAATCGCTGCGCCCGGTGCAGATCATCGCATCCGGACGGGTTTCCTTGGCAAGGTCCGGCATGATCTCGGGCTCGGGGTTGGCGAGCGCCATGATGAGCGGCTTGTCGGCCATCTTTTTCAGGTGATCGGGTGTGAGAATCCCGCCCGCCGACAGACCGAGAAAGATGTCGGCGCCGTCGATAATTTCAATCAGCGACCGCTTGTCGGTCTTCTGGGCATATTCCGCCTTCCAGCGGTCCATGAGCGTCTCGCGGCCCTCGTAAACGACGCCCTCGATGTCCGTGACCCAGATATTTTCACGTCTTGCGCCCATGGACACGAGCAGCTTCAGACAGGCGAGCGCCGCAGCGCCGGCACCCGACGTGACGATCTTGGCGTCTTCCAGCTTTTTGCCGGCAATCTTCAGACCGTTGACGATGGCAGCCGCAACGATGATCGCCGTGCCGTGCTGGT
>JAGRLC010000093.1 GCA_020441995.1 Rhodobiaceae bacterium | reverse complement strand
AAAACCTCGACCGGCAAGATCCAGAAATTCAAGCTGCGCGACATGGCCAGGGATGCCGGCTGACCGGCATCCCGCTAATGAACCAATGCCGGCTGACTGGCATCCCCACCAAAGAATCCATGCCGGCTGACCGGCATGAGGGTCGCCGGACTGAAGGGCGTCCGCAGGCGCGGGGAATTTGAAAACACCAAGAACGATCAGGCGGATATCAAACCGCCTTGCTGAGCATATAACACCCGCCGCCCGGCTCGAGCGCCGCTTGCGGCCTTACGGCTGAAAAGAGCTTCAGTGGACCTGAAGCAAGCCTTCGCCGTCACGTATCCGCTGAATTTCGTCCTTCAGGTGAAGTTTTCGCTTTTTGAGGGCTGCGATCCGCAGATCATCTGCGTAGGGTCGCTGCATCTCCTCCTCGAGTGTACGTTCCAACGCACGGTGCTTCTCGACCAATTCGTCCAGATGCGTTCCGAGGCTCATAGCGAAGTACCTCCTCTATGTCTTTTTACATAGCGATTCTCGCACAAGTTTTTTGCCGTGTCGAACAAATGCTATCCGCCATGGTGGACAAGCGGTGAAATTCAATCGTGCACTTGAACAATCCCGCGCGGCATCAGATACTTCGCCGCGATACAGTTTGAGGCAATCACCCGGATTCGGCGGAAGATGGGCACGTCAGACGAGGCCAGCCTGCGCGAGGAACTTGCGCGTTTGCGCGAGGAGCATCGCGACCTTGATTCGGCGATCGGCGCCATCGAGGAAACGCGTCCGTTTGAGCGGCTGCAGATCCAGCGGCTCAAGAAGCGCAAATTGGTCATCAAGGACAGAATCATCTTCCTGGAAGATCAGCTGACGCCTGACATTATTGCCTGAGCGTCTCAACTCGCCTGTGCGATCCTGCAAACGTCCTTGCGCTGTTTCTTGGCGAAATACATGGCCTGATCCGCACGCCCGATCGCGACAGAGGGCGTATCGTCTTTTCTGAGTTCGGCGACGCCGAACGAAAATGACAGAAAATGATGTGACCCGCCGGCCATGATTGGCCTGCGCCGCAATATGCTCTTGAGCATATTCGCCTTGCTCTGAGCGATTTCCTGGGTTGCGTTCCACAGCAGGAGCACGAATTCGTCTCCGCCGATGCGTCCGACAATATCGCTGATGCGGATGTTGCCCTCCACGACACCGACCAGATGTCGCAGGGCCGCGTCCCCGGCGTCATGGCCGAAGCTGTCGTTCACCTGTTTGAAATCGTCGAGATCGATGTAGATCAGCGACGCAATCATGCCATAGCGTCCGCCGAAGCTGATCGCCTTGTCGATTTCCTGCTCCAGCCCGCGCCGGTTGAGCACGCCGAGGAGCTCGTCCTCGTTAACGCGCGCCTCAAGCATGGAAATTTTTTTTTGCGCATCCTCCAGCTGCCGCCGGAGGAACTCAAGCTCTGATTCCACGTCGGTTTTTTCGTTCCGCATCAATAATCGCCGCACCGGTTTTTAACGCCCCAATTCCTTACGCAACGAAGGGTACCCACTAACCCTTACTCCAGTCCAAAACAGATATGCGGAAATTTCTGCTATTGCCCTGATATTCCGGAAACCCGGGGCGGAACAGCCTGCGCCAAAACGGCGCAGGCAGGTTGTCCCACACTTTTGAAACGGATCATCCTTCCGCGTTTGGAATGCCACACTTCGATCGCGGGATGATCCCAGCCGGGCAAATCAGCCATATCCCGTCAGGGACACGCAAACAGCTTCAGCTTACTGCCCCGAAGCCGCTCGAAGCGTCATTTCAATCATATTCATGAGACCTGACCCTAGATGCTTGCAGGCGAGGCCATGCTGCATATAATCCGCCGCTTTCTCATGGGCTGAAGCGTTTTATCAATCCTGCCCATAAACACCTGCGGGGAAAGCGGATATGGCAAACAGCGGACCAGCGGTCGCGATCATCATGGGCAGCCAGTCGGACTGGGCAACCATGCGCCATGCCGCGGAAACCCTTGATGCGCTTGGCGTTTCATATGACGCGCGCATCGTCTCCGCGCACCGTACACCGGATCGTCTCTCGCAGTTTGCGCATACGGCGCGTGACGAGGGGTTCAAGGTGATCATCGCGGGCGCCGGCGGAGCCGCGCATCTGCCGGGTATGGCGGCGGCCATGACACCGCTGCCGGTTTTCGGCGTGCCGGTTGAATCGAAGGCGCTTTCCGGTATCGACAGCCTCTATTCGATTGTCCAGATGCCGGCGGGCGTGCCGGTCGGGACGCTCGCCATCGGCCGTCCCGGCGCAGTCAACGCGGCCCTTCTCGCCGTAGCCGTACTGGCGTTGACCGACGCGGCTCTGGCGGAGCGCCTCGACGCATGGCGCAAAAAGCAGACGGACAGCGTTGCTGAACGCCCCGATACGGAAGCCTGAAACCGATGAAAGGCTCACTGCCGCCCCTGTCGCGCATCGGCATCCTCGGTGACGGCCAGCTTGGCCGTATGCTGGCGCTGGCAGCGGCCCGGCTTGGCGTTTCGGTGCATATCTTCGGACCGGACGCCAATGGCCCCGCCCATGCGGTTGCCGCCCAGTCCACCATTGCCGGATATGACGACGAAGCGGCCCTGACTGCGTTTGCCGCTTCGATCGATGTCGCGACCTATGAATTCGAGAACGTGCCGGCCTCCGCTGCCCGTACGCTGAGCGCGAAAACCCGTCTCGCACCAGGTGAACGGGCCTTGGCCGTCTCCCAGGACCGGATCGGGGAAAAGAGCTTCATTTCCGGTCTCGGTGTTCCCGTTGCCGCTTTCCGTCAAATCGATACGGGCGACGACCTCGTGAAGGTCATGCAGGAGGGCTTCGGGCCTGCGATCCTGAAAACCCGGCGTTTCGGCTATGACGGCAAGGGCCAGGTCCGCCTGTCCGGTAGCGAAGACGAAGATACGCTTCGTTCAAAGCACGCCGAACTGACCGGCGCGCCGGCCATCCTTGAAGCCATGGTGCCCTTCGCGCGCGAGATTTCCGTCGTTGCGGCCCGCGCATACGATGGCAGCTTTCTGCCGTTCGACCCGGCCGAAAACGTCCACAGAAGCGGCATTCTGGCAACCAGCACGGTTCCCGCGTCGATTGATGCGCAAACCGCTGAAGCTGCTGGCGAAATCACCCGTAAGATTATGGACGCGCTGGGCTATGTCGGCGTCATGGGCGTCGAGATGTTCGTCGTCGAGGAAGAAGGCGCAACCCGCCTGCTCGTCAACGAAATCGCCCCCCGCGTGCATAATTCCGGCCACTGGACCATGGATGCCTGCGTGACCTGCCAGTTCGAGCAGCACATTCGCGCCGTTCTGGGCTGGCCGCTCGGCGATCCGGCCCGCCACAGCGATGTGGTGATGGAAAACCTGATCGGTCACGACGCCGGCGCATGGGAAAAGATCGCTGCCGAAAAGGCCGCATGCCTGCATCTTTACGGCAAATCCGAAACCCGGCCGGGACGCAAGATGGGGCATGTGAACCGGCTGTCGGCGAAATCATGAAACTTGGCCGGAAATGCTCGGCGGTCATGGACTTCGCGGTTCGATTCTGTTATTGACCCGCGCAATTATTGAAACGGCATGCCCTTCAGCTGTCTGAAGGGAGTGGCGTTTTACAACATTTGCAGCAGACATCCTGATCGGCTGTAGGCGGGGATAAGCTCCGACCGCCGCAAAGCCGGTCATACGACAAAGAGGAACGGCACGTGCAGGTTATCGTCCGCGACAACAACGTGGATCAGGCGCTTCGGGCCCTGAAGAAGAAGTTGCAGCGCGAAGGCGTCTTTCGCGAGATGAAACTTCGCAACTATTATGAGAAGCCCTCCGAGAAGAAGGCGCGCGAAAAGGCAGAGGCCGTCCGCCGCGCCCGCAAGCTGGCGCGCAAGCGCGCACAGCGCGAAGGTCTCGTCGGCGCCAAGGGCCGCCGCTAGTCCCTTTTCAATGCCAGATTTGATCAAGCCGGTACGTTCTGCGTGCCGGCTTTGTCATGCCGGCAATCCAGAGCGTGTTCAGAAGTTGAGCGGTAATAAAAACGATCCAGAGAATCGTTTTTCCGCGAAACGGCGCAACGCGATTTTCCGCCCGGAACACACGGCAGAACAAGGCGTGCCCGCCCAAGAAAAAAGCCGCAGGCAAAACCTGCGGCTTTCTTGTCTTCAGATTGCGTGGCCGGTTACAGCGCCTTGACGATTTCCTCGGTCATCTTCTTGGCGTCGCCGAAGAGCATCATGGTGCGGTCCATGAAGAACAACTCGTTCTGGATGCCGGCGTAACCCGATGCCATGCCGCGCTTGACGAACAAAACCGTGCCGGCCTTGTCGACATCGAGGATCGGCATGCCGTAGATCGGCGATTGCGGATCGTCGCGCGCCGCCGGGTTGGTAACGTCGTTGGCGCCGATGACATAGACCACATCGGTCTGCGGGAACTCCGAGTTGATATCCTCGAGTTCGAACACTTCGTCATAGGGCACATTGGCTTCGGCAAGAAGCACGTTCATGTGACCCGGCATACGTCCGGCAACCGGGTGAATGGCGTACTTCACCTCGACACCCTCTTCCTTGAGGACATCGGCCATTTCACGCAGCGCGTGCTGTGCCTGCGCCACCGCCATGCCATAACCCGGCACGATGATGACTTTTGAGGCGTTCTTCATCAGGAAGGCTGCGTCTTCGGCGGAACCCTGCTTCACCGGCCGGTCGTCTTCGCCGCCACTGGGGCCGGCGGTCTCGCCGCCAAAGCCGCCGAGAATGACCGAGATGAACGAGCGGTTCATGCCCTTGCACATGATGTAG
>JAGRLC010000092.1 GCA_020441995.1 Rhodobiaceae bacterium | reverse complement strand
CCCTGTTCCATGTTGTTGATGTTGAACGCCGGCACGCCGTAGCTGTTTTCAGCGGCGTGATCGAGCAGTTGGCGAAGCGTAATGAGCGCCATCGATCCCTCCCTCAGGCTGCGTGTGCGGCGCGCTGAAGCGCCGCGATGCCGGGGAGCGTCTTGCCCTCCAGCCATTCCAGGAACGCTCCACCGGCGGTGGAGACGTAGGTGAACTGTTCCGTGACGCCTGCGGCGTTGAGCGCGGCGACTGTGTCGCCGCCGCCGGCGACGCTGACGGCCTTGCCCGACCGCGTCAGCTCCGCCGCCTTGCGGGCAAGCGCGACGGTTGCCTTGTCGAACGGGGCGATCTCGAAAGCGCCGAGCGGCCCGTTCCACAGGATCGTGCGGCAAGCTTCGAGCACGGCCATGAAGGCGGATACGGCGGTCTCGCCCGCATCGAGGATCATCGCGTCATCCGGGCAGGCGGTGGCCGCCACAGTTTCGCTGGCGGCGCCGGCGGCAAACTCGCGCGCGATCACGACATCTTCGGGCAGGTGAATGCGGCAGCCATGCTTGTAGGCAAGCGCCCTGATCTCACGGACCGTCTCGATCTGGTCGGCCTCATGCAGCGACTTGCCCATGCTGGCGCCAGCCTCGAAAAGGAACGTGTTGGCCATTCCGCCGCCGATCACGATATGGTCGAGACGCGTGGCGAGGTGCTTGAGAACCGCGATCTTCGAGGAAACCTTGGCACCGCCGACGATCGCCACCGATGGCGGCTTCGGCGCATCGAGCGCCGCCTGCAACGCCTGGATCTCTTCCATGAGCAGCGGCCCGGCATAGGCCGGCAGGAGCGCGGCAAGGGCAGCCGTGGAAGCGTGCGCGCGATGGGCGCAGGAAAACGCGTCGTTGACGTAGATGTCGCCCAGCTTCGCCAGGTCGCGTGCAAAGGCCATGTCGTTTTCGGTCTCGCCCGCGTTGTAGCGCAGGTTCTCGCACAGCAGGGCCTCGCCGGGCTGCACCTGCCCGGACAGGGCAACCGCCGAGGGGCCGGTACAGCTATCGGAAAACCAGACCATGGTTCCGAGTGCTTCCGAAAGAACGGAGCGCAGCTTGCCGACAGAGAAGGTCGGGTCCTCTTCACCCGCCTTGGGGCGGCCGAAATGGGTCAGGATGACGAGACGCGCGCCACGCTCGAGCAACGGCTTCATGCCATCTGCGAAACGCTGGATACGTGTCGCATCCGTCACCTTGCCATCCTCGACGGGCACGTTCAGGTCGGCGCGCACGAGGAGCCGCTTGCCGCGCACATCGGCATCCATGATCGAGGCGAGAGACATTACAGCAGCCTCCCCATGGCAACGGCGGTGTCGGCCATCCGGTTGGAGAAGCCCCACTCGTTGTCGTACCAGCTGAGGATACGGACCATCCGCCCGTCGATGACCTTCGTCTGGTCGGTGTGGAAGACGGAGGAATGGGGATCGTGGTTGAAGTCCATCGAGACGTTGGACTTGTCGGTGTAGCCGAGCACGCCCTTCATCGGACCGTCTGCGGCGGCGCGGATCGCATCGTTGATCTCTTCGGGCGTGGTGTCGCGTTCGGCGTTGAACTTCAGATCGACCACCGAGACGTTCGGCGTCGGCACGCGGATCGCCACCCCGTCGAGCTTGCCGTTGAGTTCCGGCAATACGAGACCGACCGCCTTGGCCGCCCCTGTCGATGTCGGGATCATGCTCATCGCCGCGGCGCGGGCGCGATACAGGTCCTTGTGCATCGTATCGAGCGTCGGCTGATCGCCGGTATAGCTATGGATCGTCGTCATGAAGCCATTGCGGATGCCGACCGCATCGTTGAGGACCTTTGCGACCGGCGAGAGGCAGTTCGTCGTGCAGGAGGCATTGGAGACGACAAGGTCGTCCGGTGTCAGCGTGTCGTGGTTGACCCCGTAGACGATGGTCTTGTCGGCGCCGGAGGCCGGGGCGGACACGAGAACCCGTTTCGAACCGTTGTCCAGATGCGCGGCCGCCGTGTCGCGGCTGGTGAAGATACCGGTGCATTCCAAGGCGATGTCCACGCCGTCCCAGGGAAGCTCCCCGGGGTCGCGCACCGCGGTTACCCGGATCGGGCCAGTTCCGATGTCGATCGCGTCGCCATCAACCCGGACCTCTCCGGGGTAGCGGCCATGCACGCTGTCGAATTGCAGCAGGTGCGCATTGGTCTCGACGGGACCGAGATCGTTGATTGCAACGACCCGGATATCCTCGCGTCCGGATTCCGCTATCGCCCGGAGCACGTTCCGGCCAATGCGGCCAAAGCCGTTGATCGCCACTTTGACGGTCATGTTTAGTGCTCCCTCAAATCAAGTTTCTTGCGGCTTCGGCGACGGCGTCCGCCGTGATCCCGAAATGCCGGTAGAGATCGGTGGCCGGCGCCGAAGCGCCGAAACCGCTCATGCCAACGAAAGCGTCGCCACGGTCCAGAAAGAGGTCCCAACCCTGACGGATGGCGGCTTCCACACCGACGCGGGGCGCCTCCCCGCGTACGCTTTCGCGGTACTCGGGCGTCTGCTTTGCGAACAGCCCGAAACAGGGCGCGGAGACCACGGCGGCGGCTATGCCCTCACCCGCCAGCTTCTCGGCTGCATCAAGTGCGACCTGCACCTCCGAACCCGTGGCGATGAGCGTCACGTCGCGCGCGCCCTCCGTCTCGCGCAGGACGTACGCTCCCCTGGCCGTCAGATTTTCCCGTTCAACGGATGTGCGCACCGCCGGCAGGTTCTGGCGGGACAGGCACATGACAGTCGGTGTCGCCTGGCTGGCAACCGCGATTTCCCACGCCTCCGCCGTCTCCACCGCATCGGCGGGCCTGACGACGGCGAGGTTCGGCATGGCGCGAAGCGAAGCGATGGTCTCCACCGGCTGGTGGGTCGGACCGTCCTCGCCGAGGCCGATGGAATCGTGGGTCATCACATAGGCAACCGGCACTCCCATGAGCGCCGACAGGCGGATGGCCGGGCGGCAGTAATCGGCAAACGCCAGAAACGTCCCGCCGTAGGCGAAAAACCCGCCGTGCAGGGCCATGCCGTTCATCGCGGCGGCCATGCCATGCTCGCGAATGCCGTAGTGAATGTAATCGCCGGAGAAGTCGTCGCGGGTCACCGCGCGCATCCGTGACGTACGGGTGTTGTTGGAACCCGTCAGGTCCGCCGATCCGCCAATCGCATTCGGCAGGGTCGTATTGACGACCTCCAGCGCCATCTCGGATGCCTTGCGCGTCGCAACGCACGGAGCCTCGGCGCACAGCTCACGCTTATAGTCCGCCATGGCGGCGCCCAGGGCCGCGAGATCGGGAGCAACGAGCGAGGCATCGAATGCCGCTGCCACGTCGCTTGCCGTCTTGCGTTCTTGCCACTGCGTGCGCATCCGCGCACCGCGCCCGGCAATGGCCTGCCAGGCCGCGCGCACCGGCTCGGGAACTTCGAACGGCGCATGCGCCCAGCCCAGCGCCTTGCGCGCGGCAGCAATTTCCTCGCTGCCAAGGGGTGCGCCGTGAACCTTGTGGCTGCCCGCCTTGTTCGGGGCGCCCTTGCCGATCACCGTGCGGCAGGCGATCAACGAAGGACGTGCGTCCGCGCGCGCCACCTTAATGGCCCCGGCGATCGCCTCGTTGTCATGACCATCGACGGATTGGACATGCCAGCCGCACGCCTCGAAACGCTTCAACTGATCGCACGAGGTCGACAGGTCTGTGGCGCCGTCGATGGTAATCCTGTTGTCGTCCCAGAAGACGATCAGCCGGCTCAGACCGAGGTGCCCGGCCATGTCGATGGCCTCGTGGCTGATACCCTCCATGAGACAGCCGTCGCCGGCCAGAACGTAAGTGTAGTGGTCGACGAGATCGTCACCGAAGCGCGCGTTGTGCATGCGCTCCGCCAGCGCCATGCCGACAGCGGTCGCTATCCCCTGCCCGAGCGGCCCCGTCGTCGTCTCGATGCCCTTGGCGTGACCGTATTCCGGGTGCCCCGCTGTGCGCGAGCCAAGCTGGCGGAAGTTCCGCAGTTGCCCGGCGTCCATGTCGTCATAGCCGAGAAGATGGTTGATCGCGTAGACGAGCATCGAGCCGTGGCCCGCGCTCATGACGAAGCGGTCGCGGTCCGGCCAGCCCGGTTCGGCCGGATCGATCTTGATGAACCGGTTGAAGAGAACCGTCGCAACGTCGGCGAGCCCCATCGGCGCGCCGGGGTGTCCGGAATTGGCGGCCTCGACCGCATCCATGGCCAGGAAACGGATGGCATTGGACATCAGCGTTTCGTCGGCAGCTATGCTGGATTGCACGTTCATGTCCGTCCCCTCACTTGCGCTTCGATTCCTGGACCAGCCGCAGGATCATCGGCGTGAAAATCAGCTGCATGGCGAGGTCGATCTTTCCGCCCGGGATGACGAGCGAGTTGGCCCGGGTCATCCAGCTGTCGTGGATCATCGACATGAGGTAGGGAAAATCGATGCCGCGCGGGTTCTTGAAGCGGATCACCACCAGGCTTTCATCGGCCGTGGGTATCCAGCGTGCGATGAACGGATCGGAAGTATCCACCACGGGGACGCGCTGGAAGTTGATGTCCGTTTCGGAGAATTGCGGGCAGATGCAATGCACGTAGGCGTGCATGCGCCGTAGGATCGTGTCCGTCACGGCTTCGGTCGTGTAACCGCGCCGGCTGCTGTCGCGATGGATCTTCTGGATCCATTCCAGATTGATGACCGGCACGACGCCGATCTTGAGATCGGCGAGTTCCGCGAGGTTCACCGTGTCGTTCACAACGGCACCGTGCAGGCCTTCGTAGAACAGCAGATCGGAAGCTTCCTCGAACGGCTCCCAGGCGGTGAAGTGGCCGGGCGGAACGCCGTAACGTTCCGCTTCCTCCTCGTCATGCACGTAGTGACGCATTTCGCCGGTGCCGGTTTCGCCATAGGTCCGGAAAACGTCCTGCAGCTTTTCCAGTTCGTTCGCGTCGTAGGAGAAATGGCTGAAGGTGCTGTCGCCGGCGGCCTGCCTGGCTTCCAGCTCGGACTTCATGTCCGCGCGGTCGTAACGGTGAAACGCATCGCCCTCGATGGAGACGGTGCTGATCTTCTCGCGCCGGAAGATCTGGTCGAAGGTCGTCTTGACCGTCGTGGTGCCCGCACCTGAAGAGCCAGTGACGGAAATGATCGGATGTAGTCTGGACATGGTTTCCCCTCTCCGTCAGGCCCGGAACAGGCCGCGATTGCCGAAAAGAGCCGAAACCTCTTCCTCGGGCAGATCGTAGTAATTCGTGACGCGATCGACCTTCGACGCCGTGCCGAAGACAAACGGCGCGCGGGCGTGAAGGCTCAGGGGAACCCGGTCGAGGATCGGGTCGGTGCCGGTGGTTGCCTTGCCGCCGGCCTGCTCGGCCAGAAAGGCGATCGGCGCACATTCATAGAGAAGCCGGAGCCGGCCCTGGTTGTATCCGGGCCTGGCGTCGCCGGGATAAAGGAAGATGCCGCCGCGCGACAGGATGCGATGGGTTTCGGCAACCAGAGAGGCAACCCACCGCATGTTAAAGTTCTTGCCGTGCGGGCCTTCGTCGCCGGCGAGGCAATCGTCGATATAGGCGCGCACCGGTTTGGCCCAGTGGCGGTAGTTCGATGCGTTGATCGCGAACTCGCTGGAACTCTCCGGGATCCGGTGCGAGCCCGGAACCTCGGTGAATACACCCGCCTTGCGGTCGAGAATGAACTGCCTGAGGCCGGCCCCGAAGGAGACCATCAGCGCCGTCTGCGGCCCGTATATGAAGTAGCCCGACGCGACGAGATGGCGCCCCGAACGGAGGAACGTCTCAAGCCCGTCTTCGAGCGCAGGCTGGATGCCGAAGATCGTGCCGATCGACACGTTGATGTCGATGTTGGAGGAGCCGTCCAACGGGTCAATTGCCACGGCCAGCGCGCCGCCGGGGTCGATTTCCGTAATCTCCTCCCGCTCCTCGGAGACGCACCAGCGGACCCCCGTGCCGGGCATGGCGGCCATGAACGCCTCGTCGGCGATCACGTCGAGCGCCTTCTGGCTGTCGCCATCGGAATTGTCACCGACAGCTTCGGCAAGGTGAACATCCAGCGCACCGCGCGAGATGATTTCCGACAGTTCGGCGGCGACGCCGCACAAGGCCTCGATTACGGGCCGGAATTCAGTGGGGATCTCTTCTATTGCGGAGATCGTCGATTTGAGCAGCATCGCTCAGCCTCCCTAGCGCTGAAGTGCTGCCTTTGACATTGCTGATTATTGAACGTAAGAAAATTTTATAATTCTGACAAAAGTGTAAGAAAAACTATGAAACGGGTCGATCAGATTTCCCTCAGACAGCTGCGCGCACTGGATGCCGTGCTGACGCACGGGACCATTTCCGCAGCCGCGCAAGCCATGGGGCTGACCGGTCCGGCAGTCCATAACCAATTGAAAACACTTGAGGAAATTATCGGCTCGCCACTGATCTACCGGGAGGGGCGGCAACGCAATTCCGCAACACCGCAAGGTGGCGTGCTGTCCAGGGCCAACGCGGAACTGCGCGCGACACTTGAACGCGCAATCCTCAACATCAACGCCCTGAATTCCGGTCACAGCGGCTGCGTCGTTATCGGCGCCGTCAGCACGGCGAAATATCTGGCCCCGCGTATCATCGCCCTTCTCGAATCGGAATTTCCGGGCCTGGAACTCGTACTGAAGATCGCCAATCGGTCCGATACGATTGAGGCCCTGTCCGACCGGGCGCTGGACCTATGCATCATGGGCCGCCCGCCGCGTCACGCGCTCAACAACGCGGTTCCGCTGGCCAATCACCCCCACATCATCATCGCCGCGCCGGATCACAGGTTGTCGGGGCGCGACGACGTGTCAGTCGGCGAACTGCTGGATGAACGGATCATCCTGCGCGAGCAAGGATCGGGGACGCGCCTGCTTGCGACCCGGTTCATTGAGGAAATCGCCGACGGGCAGGAATTGACGACCATGGAAATGGACTCCAATGAGACGATCAAGCAGGCCGTGATGAACGGATTGGGTATCGCGCTCATTTCCGCGCATACGGTTTCCGAGGAAGTCGGCAGCGGGCGCCTCGTCAGGCTCAAGGTCCCCGGCACTCCGATCATCCGCAAGTGGTACCTGATCGCGCCCCGCGAGTTCGAACCGACGCAGGCGACGAAGCATGTCCGGGCGTGGCTGGAGAGGAATTTCGCGGCCCATGTGCCCGAACTTCAATACTGAATCCGGCTAGGGGCAGGATTCATTGATGTGCCTGGGGCGCCAAGCCAGCGGTTAGCGCGGCAGGATGATCGAGTTCGCGATTTCCATCAGGCGAGGCGCGATTTCCGCGTGAACCCGCTCGAGCGGCCATTTCAGATGCGAGACCGAGCACTGCACGGTCCCCGCCACTTCGCCGGCCTGATTGAAGACCGGGGCCGAGATACCGATCTCGTTGATGATGTTCTGATCCACGGCGATGCCATAGCCGCGCGCGGCCGCCTCCTCGACCTCCTTGGCGAGCAGCGCCCGGTCCGTCACCGTCTTTGGCGTGACCCGGTCGATGGGCCAGTTCGCCAGCGCATCGCGGCGGCGCTCCTCGTCGAAATGCGCCACGATGATGCGGCCCGATGAGCTGCTCAGAGCCTGCACCCGCTTGCCAATGAGCATGGCGGAAAAGCTCGTGAGCTGGGTCGGTATGCGGATGACATATATAATGTCGCTGCCCGCGGGCCTTGCCGCATTGACGCGCTCGCCGATGCTGCGGCTGAACTCGATGAGCTTCGGCATCGCAAGCTGCACGAACGGGTCCGACCAAAGATAGGCTGCCGCAAGCTCGAGAAACCTGAGCGACGGGCGGAAACGGCGGGTCTCCGCATCCTTCTCAAGATAACCGGTCCGATGCAGCGTATTGGTGAAGCGCTGGGCCGCGCTCTTGTCCATACCGGTGATTTCGGCGATCTCCATCAGGCCCAGTTCGGTGCGATGCGCCGAGAAGGCCGACATGACGCGCAATCCCTTCTCAAGCGACCCGACAAAGAGCGTGTCCTGTTTTTCCCTCTTCTTTTCAGACACTTTCCCCACCTCTTTGCCCATTCCTTGTGCGCGCACACTCTTTCAGCAGGCACTCTTGACAATATTATTCATGAAAATACACTGAATAAAAATACGGTACAAAGTATCATATAATAATACGCTTTAATGTCAACAGAGGGGTCGGCAAGCAAGCCGATTGTGAACGAGATGAAACCTTTTCTTCGCGCAAGCGCATTCGCACTGGTCACGGCGCTGTCCTGCGGCCAGGCATTCGCGGGCAAGGCGGACGACACGGTCCACACCGCTTTCACCAAGGAACTGGAATCGGTCGATTTCTACTATCAGTCCGCGCGTGAAGGCACGATCCTGTCGCGCCACATCTGGGACGGACTCGTCTACCGCGATCCGAAAACCGGCGAGTACAGCGGCAATCTCGCCGAGTCCTGGACCTGGGTCGACGACATGACGCTCGAGTTCAAGCTGCGCGAAGGCATCACCTTCCACAATGGCGAGCCCTTCGACGCCGACGACGTGGTCCACACGATCACCTTCATCACCGATCCGGAAAACAAGGTGGTCACGCCGAGCTATTCGAACTGGATGAAGAGCGCGGAGAAGATCGACCAGTACACGGTCCGCATCCACACCGAGCGCCCCTTCCCCGCCGCGCTTGAATATCTGTCGAGTCTCATCCCGATCTATCCGAACGAGTACTACGCGGAGGGCGGGCCGACCGCGATGGGCCTGAAGCCCGTCGGCACCGGCCCCTACATGGTCGAAAGCCTGGAGCCCGGCAAGCACTACGTGCTGAAGAAGTTCGACGGCTACAAGGGCCCCAAGACCAAGGCGGAAATCGGCACGATCGACATCCGCACCATTCCCGACATCAACACCCAGATGGCCGAATTGCTGTCAGGCGGCATCGACTTCGTCTGGGGCGTCCCCACCGACCAGGCCGAGCAGTTGACCACGATGGATCAGTTCGTCGTCGCCAACGAAGCCACGATGCGCATCGGCTACATCACCATGGACGCGGCCGCGCGCGGCGGCGAGAACCCCTTCACCAAGAAGGAAGTGCGCCAGGCCGTCGGCTATGCCATCGACCGCCAGGCCATCGTCGACAACCTGCTCAAGGGCAGCTCCGAGGTGGTTCACGCCGCATGCTATCCGACGCAATTCGGCTGCACCGATGATGTGATGAAGTACGAATACAATC
Source organism: Rhodobiaceae bacterium (assembly GCA_020441995.1). Lineage (GTDB taxonomy): Bacteria > Pseudomonadota > Alphaproteobacteria > Rhizobiales > Tepidamorphaceae > JACKJK01. The sequence goes on along the minus strand of JAGRLC010000092.1, from coordinate 20,375 downwards.
CCGAAAAGGCCAAGGAACTGCTTGCGGCCGCCGGATATCCGAACGGGTTCGAAACCGAGTTCTACGCCTACCGCAACCGCCCCTACGCGGAAGCCATGATGGCTTATCTCGCCGATGTCGGCATCAAGGCGAACCTCAACTACCTGAAATACTCCGCACTGCGCGACCTGCAGAAGAACGGCGGCGGCGGCTTCGGCTTCCTGACCTGGGGCTCCAACTCGCTCGGCGACATGTCGGCGATCACCAGCCTGTTCTTCGAGATGGGCGACCAGGACTTCGCCCGCGACGAGGAAGTGTCGAACTGGCTGAAGGAAGGCGATACGTCGGTGAAGGACGAGGTGCGTCTGGAAGCCTATGGCAAGGCGCTGAAGAAAATCGCCGAGGAAGCCTACTGGATCCCGACATTTTCCTACAACGCCAACTACGTCTTCACGAAAGAGGTCGATTACAAGCCGACACCCGACGAAATTGTCCGCTTCTTCGACATGAAGTGGAACTGACGAACCCTTAAAGACCCGCGCCACACTTTCGGCTGGCGCGGGTCGTTCCGGGGTATCGTAAGGACGGATGCACCCCCGTGATTGACCGCAAGGCAATCACGGGCCGTCCTGGCGGATCAGACGTTTTGCTCGGAGAGACAGCCCATGCTGGCGTTCACATTGAAACGGCTCGGCCTCGCCGTCCTGGTGACGCTGACCGTATCGGTCATCAGTTTCTCGCTGCTTCACCTGTCCGGAAATCCGGCAGCGGCGCTCGCGGGCGAAAACGCAACGCCCGCCGACCTTGAAGCCATCACCAGGCAATACGGCTTCGACCGCCCGTTGCCCGTTCAATATGCCGACTGGCTTTGGAACGCGCTGCACGGTGATTTCGGCCAGAGCTACTATTTCAAGCTACCCGTTTCCAGCCTGATCGCCGACCGGCTCTCGGTCACTATGACGCTCGGCGTGTGCGCGATCTGCTTTGCGCTCTTCACCGCCGTACCGCTTGGCGTTGCGGCTGCCGTGCGGCCGAACTCCATTATTGACCGCACCGCGCTTTTCCTCTCCGTCGCCGGACAGGCGATGCCCAGCTTCTGGTTCGGCCTTGTGCTGATCGTGCTTTTCTCGATCAAGATGCGCCTGCTGCCGCCATCGGGTTCGGCCAGCTGGCAGCACTTCATCATGCCGACCATCGTTCTGGGCTACTACGCCATGCCGGCGATCATGCGGCTGACCCGCGCCGGCATGATGGAAGTCCTCAATGCCGACTACATCCGCACTGCACACGCCAAGGGCGCGGGCGCGGGCCGCGTTCTCTTCAAGCACGCGCTGCGGAACGCCATCGTTCCGGTCGTCTCGCTTGCGGCGGTGCAGATGGGTTTCATGCTCGGCGGATCAATTGTCGTGGAAGCGATCTTCGCGCTGCATGGCGCGGGCTACCTCGCCTGGGAATCGATCTCGCGTCACGACCTGCCAACGGTGCAGGCGCTGATCCTGATCTTCTCCTGTTTCTACATCGTCTTCACCTTCCTGTCGGACCTCGCCAACGCGTGGCTCGATCCGCGCATAAGGGTCGGCTGACATGATGACATCCTCAGCACCGACCACGGAAAGCATTGTCGGCATGACGCCCGGCGCGCGTATGCGCCGGCGTGTGTTCGGCCACTACGGGCTGATGTTCGGCCTGGCGGTCCTGATCCTGATCATTGCCGCCGCCATATTCGCGCCGCTGCTCACGTCGCACGATCCCTATGCGCAAAGTCTTTTCATGCGCATGAAGCCGCCTTTCTGGATGAACGGCACGAACCCCGACCATATCCTCGGCACGGACCATCTCGGGCGCGACTATCTCGCCCGGCTGCTTTACGGCGCCCGCATCTCGCTGATGATCGGCCTGCTGACGGCGCTGGTTTCAGGCGTCATCGGGACGACGCTCGGCGTTGCCGCGGGCTATTTCGGCGGCAAGGTCGATCTGGCCGTGACCTTCCTGATCAATGTGCGGCTCGCCATGCCGGTCGTGCTTGTGGCGCTCGCCGTCGTGGCGCTGTTCGGCGGTTCGCTACAGGTTGTCATCCTCGTTCTCGGGTTCCTGCTGTGGGACCGTTTCGCCGTCGTCATGCGCTCGTCCGTGATGCAGATACGCGACCTTGAGTATGTCAACGCGGCGCGCGCCATCGGCTGCTCGACGACGCGCATCCTTCTGTCGGAGATCATGCCGAACGTCGTCAACAACCTGATCGTCATCATGACGCTGGAGATGGCGCACGCCATCCTGCTGGAGGCGGCGCTGTCCTTCCTCGGGCTCGGCGTGCAGCCGCCGATGCCGTCATGGGGCCTGATGATTTCCGAGGGCAAGGAGATGCTGCTGTTCCAGCCCTGGATGATCACAATTCCCGGCGTGGCGCTGTTCATGCTCGTGCTGGCCATCAACCTGATGGGCGACGGCCTGCGCGACGTGACCGCCCCGGAAGCGAAGGGATAGGCCATGGCGGACACGATCCTGACGGTCGAGGATTTGACCGTGGACATTCCGATCGGAGCGGGCACGCTTCATGCGGTGCGCGGCATCAGCTTCGACCTCAAGCGCGGCGAAACGCTGTGCATCGTCGGGGAATCCGGTTCGGGCAAATCGCTGACCTCGCTCGCCGTCATGGGACTGCTCGGCAAGCGGATAAAGCGCGACGCAGCGAAGCTCGAGTTCGACGGCAAGGATCTTGCCGCGATCGGACCGAACGAGATGCGCGCGCTGCGCGGCGACCGGATGGCAATGATCTTCCAGGAGCCGATGACGTCGCTGAACCCGGCCTACACGATCGGCGACCAGCTTTGCGAGGCGCTGCATCTGCATCGAAAGGTGTCGAAGGCGGGGGCCGAGAAACATGCGGTCGAGCTTCTCGGCAAGGTCGGCATCACCGCCGCGGAAAGCCGGCTGAAGCAGTATCCGCACCAGCTGTCCGGAGGCTTGCGCCAGCGCGTGATGATCGCCATGGCGCTGATGTGCGAGCCGGAACTGATCATCGCCGACGAACCGACGACCGCGCTCGATGTGACGATCCAGGCGCAAATCCTGCGGCTGCTCGCCGACCTCAAACGGGAGATGAATCTCGCGCTCATCCTCGTCACCCACGATCTCGGCGTCGTCGCGCGCATCGCCGACAAGGTCGCGGTCATGTATGCCGGCGAAATCGTCGAGGCGGGAACCGCCGCGCAGATTTTCGACAATCCGGCCCACCCATATACGCGCGGCCTGATGCGCTGCATTCCGGTTCCAGGGAAGACCAAGCCGGGCGAGCCGCTCGGTTCGATACCTGGCATCGTGCCCTCGCTTGTCGGCGGCATCGAGGGCTGCGCCTTCCGCGAGCGCTGCGAGCTGGCGACCGCAGCTTGCAGGAAAACCGTGCCTGAGCGGACCGCGAAGGGCGGGCACCGCTATCGCTGCGTCCACGACATCGCTTCGGCAAAGGTGGCATGATGGCCGGTATCAGCTCATCCGAATCGGTTCTCGAACTGACCGGCATCACCAAGACCTATCAGGTCAAGCAGGGCATGTTCGCCAAGCCCAAGCCGCTGCAGGCGCTGGGAGGGGTTTCGCTGCGCATCCACAAGAAGGATGTGCTTGGCCTTGTCGGCGAATCCGGTTGCGGAAAGTCGACGCTGGCGAAAATCCTGCTCGGCCTCGAACAGCCGACGACCGGAGACGTGCTCATCGACGGCCAGGTCATCGGCCCGGCCGACCGGCAACGCCTCGCGCGGCGCATCCAGCCTATCTTCCAGGACCCGTATTCCTCGCTCAATCCGCGCAAGTCGATCGAGGAGATCGTCTCCCTGCCCCTCGTCGTACACGCAATAGGCGACAGCGCGGCGCGGCAGAAGGCGGTTTCGAAAATGCTCGATCTGGTCGGCCTGCCGGAGCGCGCCCGCAAGAGCTATCCCGGCCAGTTATCCGGCGGACAGCGCCAGCGCGTGGCCATCGCACGCGCGCTGATCATCAACCCCGAGATCGTCATCTGCGACGAGCCGACATCGGCACTCGATGTCTCGATCCAGTCACAGATCCTCAACCTGCTCGCCGAACTGCGCGAGGAACTCGGGCTGACCTATCTCTTCATCAGTCACAACCTCGCCGTGGTCGAGCACCTGGCGACCCGTGTCGCGGTCATGTATCTCGGCAAGATCGTCGAGGAAGCGCCGGCGGACAAGCTGTTTGCGGGACCCAAGCACCCCTACACGCAGGCGCTGCTGGAATCGGTGCTGACGCCGGACCCGAGCCTGTCGGTGCCCGATATTCATCTGGGCACCGCCTATCCCAATCCGATCGCGCCGCCATCGGGCTGCCATTTCCATCCGCGCTGCGTCCGCGCCAAGGACATCTGCTCCACAAAGGCGCCGCCGCATGTGGCCGCGGGAACCTCGCATGTCGATTGCCATCTCTACCGCAAATCCCGAAACGGCAAATCAATCGTATCCGCATGAGCAATTTCTCCACCACACAGACCGTCCGCAAACGCGTTGTCCCGACACGCGGCGGCGTCGTTGCCGCCCAGCACCGCAAGGCGGCGGAGGTTGGCGCCAGCGTTCTTGAAGCCGGCGGCGATGCCATCGACGCGGCTGTCGCGACATCATTTGCCATCGGCGTCGTCGAGCCGTGGATGAGCGGGCCTGCGGGCGGCGGCTGCATGATGATCTGGCGCGAGGAAGAACAGAAGGCCTACACACTCTTCTTCGGCATGCGGTCGCCCATTGCGCTCGACCCCGCGGACTACCCGCTCGACGGCATGGGACGCGCATCGGACCTGTTTCCATGGAAATCGGTACGCGAGGACCGCAACGTTCAGGGCGCAACGGCCATCGCCGTTCCCGGCACCGTCGCGGGCATGGAGCTTGCCCATGAACGGTTCGGCAGGATCGGCTGGAAGGACCTGCTGAAACCTGCGGTCGGCTTTGCCAGGGAAGGCCTGCTGGTCGACTGGTTCGCCTCGCTGATGATCGCGTCATGCGCCAGCGAGCTTGCCAAGGACAAGGATGCGGCGGATCTGTTTCTCGACGAGGGGAAATGGCCGAAGATCGCCGGCTGGACGGCGCTTTCCAATACCCGTCTCGATCATGGCGCGCTCGCATCGACGCTGGAGCGGCTTGCCGAGGCAGGCGCGCGGGATTTCTACGAGGGCGACATCGCCCGCGCGATGGTTGGCGATGTGCGGGCCAAGGGCGGCTCGCTCGGTCTCGATGACCTGAAAGCCTACAAGGCCGACTTGCGCGATACGATTGCGGTTCCCTATCGCGGCGGCACCGTACACGCCGCGAAGGGACTTACGGCGGGACCCAATCTCGCCGAATGCCTTGAAATGATCGGGCAGGACTTCACGCCCGGCGGCGCACCGGACGGGCGGAGCTACGCGGCGAAGGCGAAGGCGCTTTCGGCCACTTACGCAAAGCGGCTGAAGGGGATGGGCGATCAGGACGCGCCGCATGCCCCCTCCTGCACGACGCATTTCTCCATCGTCGACCGGCACGGCAACATGGCCGCGGTCACGCAGACCCTTCTGTCCCTGTTCGGATCGCGCGTGGTTTCGCCGTCCACCGGGTTCCTGATGAACAACGGCATCATGTGGTTCGATCCCGAGCCGGGCAAACCGAATTCGCTGGAGCCCGGCAAGGGCTGCCTGATGAACGTCTGCCCGGCCCTCGGCGAGAAGGATGGCCGGCGCTTCGCCGTCGGCGCTTCCGGCGGCCGCAAGATCCTTGCCTCTGTCCTGAACCTCTCATCCTTCATGATGGATTTCGGCATGGATCTGGAAGCGGCGTTTCATCAGCCGCGCATCGACAATTCCGGCGGCGGCACCATCGTCGCCGACGAGGACCTGTCACCCGAGATCATCGCCGCGCTTAAAGCGGTCCAGCCGGCCGTGACCGCAAAGCGCACTGTTTTCCCCTACAGCTTTGCCTGCCCGGCAGGCGTCGCCCGCGAAAATGGAATGAACACCGGCTGCACGGAGATCATGTCGCCCTGGGGCGATGCCGTGGCCGAAAAGGAAAAGAAGAACTGACATGACATCGCGCACCGACGCCATTTCCCGCATCGCCGAATATGCCGACAGCGGCGCTTTCATCGACGAGCTGACCCGTCTGGTCGCCCATGAAACCGAAAGCCAGGACGAAAGCCGGCGGCCCGAGCTTGCCCTCTACCTTGCAGAGGAAATGGAGCCGCTGCTGCGGTCGATGGGTTTTGAATGCCGCAGGCTCGAAAACCCGGAAGACCCCGGCGTTCCGTTCCTGTTTGCGGAGCGGATTGAGAACCCGGCCTTAGAGACCATCCTCGTCTACGGGCATGGCGACGTGATCCGGGCGCAGCGGGATCAATGGCGCGAAGGCCTTTCCCCGTTCAAGCTGGTGATCGAGGGTGACCGCGCCTACGGACGCGGTACCGCCGACAACAAGGGCCAGCACCTGATCAACTTTGCCGCCCTCAAGGCCGTCATCGAAACCCGCGGAAACCTCGGCTTCAACTGCAAGGTCATCGTCGAGATGGGCGAGGAATGCGGCTCGCCGGGGCTTGGCGCGCTGTTTGCCGCCAACAAGGAGCTGTTCAGCGCCGATGTGCTGATCGCCTCCGACGGCCCGCGCCTGCATCCCGAGCGCCCGACGCTCTTCATGGGCTCGCGCGGAGCGGTCAATTTCGATCTCAACGTGACCTACCGCGAAGGCGCGCACCACTCCGGCAACTGGGGTGGACTGCTGAAGGAGCCGGCCACCGTCCTGGCTCACGCGATTGCCTCGATCGTCGACCGGCGCGGCCAGATCAAGGTGCCCGAATGGCGGCCGGACAGCCTGACGCCCTCTGTCCGCAAGGCGCTGGAGGACTGCCCCGTCGGCGGTTTCGACGGCCCATCCATCGACACCGGCTGGGGCGAGGAAAGCCTGACCCCATCGGAACGCGTCTTCGGCTGGAACTCCTTCGCCGTTCTCGCCCAGAAGAGCGGTGTGCCCGAAGCCCCCGTCAACGCCATTTCCGGCTGGGCCAACGCGCATTGCCAGTTGCGCTATGTCGTCGGCACAGATCCCGACGACATTCTTCCCGCCCTGCGCCGTCATCTGGACGCGCAAGGCTTCGAGGACGTGAAGATCATCCCCGCCGAGCGCGGCTTCTTCCGCGCGACGCGGCTCGATCCGGAGCATGAATGGGTCAAGCGCGTCGCCGCGTCGGTCACCGCGACAACGGACAAGAAACCCGCGATCCTGCCGAACCTTGCGGGCTCGCTGCCGAACGACTGCTTCTCCGAAGTTCTCGGGCTGCCGACAGTCTGGGTGCCTCATTCCTATGCCGGCTGCTCGCAGCATGCGCCGAACGAGCATCTGCTGTTGTCCACGTCACACGAGGCCCTCGAAATAATGACCGGTCTGTTCTGGGACATCGGCGAGGCCAATACGGCCGGCTAATTCGCACGCAGGGAAAGGCATTCATGTCGGAGGTTCTGGTCCTTGGCGGCGGCATGGTCGGCGTTTCGACAGCGCTGGCGCTGCAGGCGGCGGGCCGCGATGTCGTCCTTGTCGACAGGAAACCGCCGGGCCGGGAAACGAGTTACGGCAATGCCGGCGTCATCCAGTCGGAAGCCGCGGAACCCTATGCCCTGCCGCTGGCGCCATCGATGCTGCTGAAGATCGCATTCAAGCAGACCAATGACGTCAATTACCACCTGAGCGCCCTGCCGTCTTACCTGCGGCCGCTGCTGGCCTATTTCCGCTCATCGCTTCCCGCACGCCACAAGGCGCTGTCCGGCGTCTATTCGAAGCTGACGCGGCGGGCGACCGAGGATCATGCGCCACTGATCGCGGCGGCTGGCGCGGACAATCTCATCCTGCGCAACGGCCTGCGCATCATTCACCGCTCGCAAGCCGCGTTCGAGGCTTCGGTGAACGATGCCGAGCGCATGGCGCGCGACTATGCCATCGCGCTGAGGATCGAAACATCGGCAGAACTCGATGCCGCCGAACCGCACCTCAAGCCCGTCCTTGCAGGCGCCATACACTGGCCCGACAGCTGGAGCTGCGTCGATCCCGGCGGCCTGACGCAGGCCTATGCCGGCCTGTTCGTCTCCCGGGGCGGCACGATTGCATTAGGCGACGCAAATACCCTTGAAGAAGCCGGTGGCGGCTGGAGAATGACGACCGCCGACGGTCCGGTCACGGCGCAGGATGCCGTGATCGCCCTCGGGCCATGGTCGCCCGAATTTCTCAAGCGCTTCGGCTACACAATCACCATGCTGCGCAAGCGCGGTTATCATCTCCAGTTCACCGGCGGCGCGACAATAAGCGCGCCGTTTCTGGACGCGGAAACCGCAACGGTGATTTCGCCGGTGCGCGAGGGCTTGCGGGTTCTGACCGGCGCGGAACTGGCGCGTTTCGATGCACAGCCAACACCGGTGCAGATGCAACGCAGCACGCGCGCGGCGGAAGAACTCCTCGATCTCGGCGCGCCGGTCGAGGCGGATGCCTGGTATGGCAACCGGCCTTGCATGCCCGACATGCTGCCGCTGGCGGGCCCGGCACCGCGCCACAAGGGGCTGTGGTTTCATTTCGGCCATGGCCACCAGGGTTTCACGCTCGGGCCGACGACCGCAAACGCGCTAGCTGAAACCATGGCTGGCGGCTCAGCGCCCATCCCCGAACTTCTCCCCGCCCGTCTCAGGAGCCTTTGACCGATGACCGACGCCGCCGATCTTACAGCCACCGAGGCACGCCGGCTGATTGCCCGGCGGCAACTATCGCCGGTCGAACTGACCGAGGCGTGCATTGCCCGGCTCGAGGCCATCAATCCCGCCATCAACGCCGTTGTCGCAACCGACCTGGCCGGAATGCGCGAAGCCGCAAAGGCCGCTGAGGATGCCGTGATGAAAGGCGGCGCGCTTGGCGCCGTTCACGGGCTGCCGTTCGGCGTGAAGGACATGATCGACGTCACCGGCCTGCCGACGACCTTCGGCTCGGAAATCTTCAAGGACAATATCGCGGTGAAGGACGACGCCATCGTCGCGGCCATGCGCGGGGCCGGCGCGATCGTTCTCGGCAAGACCAACAACCCGGAATTCTCCGCCGGCGGAAACACGGTCAACACCGTCTACGGGCCGACAGGCAATCCGCATGATCCTTCCAAGAGCGCTGCGGGCTCCTCGGGCGGGTCGGCGGCAGCGCTGGCCGTCGGCATGGCGCCGCTGTGCACCGGGTCGGACACAGGCGGCAGCCTGCGCAATCCGGCGGCCTTCTGCGGCGTTGTCGGGTTTCGCCCCTCGCCCGGCGTCGTGCCCGGCGACACGCGCGGCGTTGCGCTCATTCACCTGCCGACGCCCGGGCCGATGGCCCGCACGGTCGCCGATACCGCGCTGATGCTGTCTGTCCTTGCCCGCCCCGACCGCCTCGACCCCTATACCGGCGTACTGGACGGCCACACCCTGTGGGACCCGTCGGATTTCACCCGGCTGCCGCGCCGCGATCTGTCCTCGCTGAAGATCGCCTTCACCGAGGACTACGGGTTCGCGATGACCGAGCAGGTCGTGCGCCGCGCCTTCCGCGAACGCGTGGCCCACCTTGCCCCGTTCTTCGCCACAGCCGAGGAAACCACCCCCGACTGTACCGACGCCGACCGGATCTTCTCGGTGTTGCGGGCGATCATGATGCTCAGCATCCATCACGCCAACACGCTGAAATATCCGGGCCGCTACGGCCCCAACATCATGGCCAATGTAGAGGAAGGGCTATCCTATTCCGCGCTCGACGTTGCCGACGCGATGAACAGGCAAGGCGTCTACTACCGCAACTGGCAGCGCTTCTTCGGCGATTACGATTTCATCCTGTCGCCGGCCGTGACAATCACCCCGCGCGACTGGCACGAGCTTTACCCCGAAGAGATCGATGGCGTTGCGACGAAGAGCTACTACCAGTGGCTGGCGATGGCCTATGCCTCGACAATCCCCGGCCATCCCTCGATCACGATCCCGATGGGGCGCGACGAATGCGGCATGCCGTTCGGGTTACAGATCGTCGGCAAGCGCAATGACGATCTCGGCGTGCTTGCGGTTGCAGCCGAGATCGAAATGCTCCTTGCCGGCGACAGTACTTTTGGCCCGCCGAAGCCGGACCTCGACGCGCTGAAAGCGGCAACGCCCATCAAGCGGTAAGGCGCGACGGGGCCGCGAGCCGCCGGACGCAGCAAAGGCGCTGGGAGCTACTCGGCGCCCGCAAACCACCAACGATCCTTGAACGAGGGCTCAACATCGATCCCGGCGGGATGCGCAATCCGCTTTGAATACGCGATCCAGATCCTGTCCGCCCGCCACATCGGGACGACGTAGCGGCGCGCCCTCAATATCCGGTCGAATGCCTTTGCCGCCGGGATCAGGCCATCGTACGAGCGCGCCGCGAGCATCGCCTCGATGGCCGCATTGAGAGCCGGGTCCTTGGCACCGGGGAGCGCATAGCTGCCGGGCTGGTCGGCAAGGGCGCTCCCCCACAGCAGGCTTTCGGCACGTCCTGGCATGGGCGATGGCGACCATCCCAGAACGGTCATGTCGAAATCGTGCTCCAGCATGCGCCTGCGCGTTGTCACCGGATCGAGGTTGCGGACGACGAGCCGGATACCCAGCTTGTCGAGCGTTTGCGCATAGCCGGACAAAACGCGGTCCGCCGCCGGCGTCAGATGCGTCACCTCGATCTCCAGGGGCTTGCCCGTTGAAGGGTCGATGCGGCGTCCGCCACGCACCACGAAGCCCGCCTCGCGCAGCAGCGCATCCGCGCGCGCCATCCTGCCGCGCCGGTCGCCCGCCTGCAGGTCTTCGAGCGCGGATGCCCGCAGAACACCTCCCGGGAGGCCCGCAAGATAAGGCTTGAGAATTTCGCGCTCGCCTTGGCTTGCCGCTGCGTTGGCGGCAAGGGCGCTGTCACCATAGACGCTGCGCAGCGGCGCATAGAGGCCCGCAAACAGGTTTTCCAGCGCCCAGGATCTGTCGAAAGCCGCAATAAACGCTTCGCGCACGCGAATATCCTGAAACAGCGGACGGCGGAGGTTGAACGCCAGGGTCTCGAACCGGCCCATGCCGTCGGGCGGGAACGAAGACCTGACGATATCGCCGCTTGCAACAGCGCCATTATCGTAACCGCTGTCCCAGGTTTTCGCGTCGGTCTCGACCCGGATATCAAGGTCCCCTTTCAGGAACGCCTGAAGGGCAACCGCATCGTCGCGGTAATATTCCGTCACGATGCGGCCGAAATTCCAGCGGCCGCGATTCACGCCGAGACCTGCGCCCCAGTAGTCTTCGACGCGTTCGAGCGCGATGCGCTTGGGAATGTCGACCTCGACCACGCGGTAAGGACCGCTGCCAAGCGGCACGGCCTTGCTGACATCCTCAAAGCCTGCTTCATCCCAGAAGTGCTTCGGGTGGATCGGCAACGTACCGACCAGCCCGACGAATTCGCGGTCGCCGGGATGGCCCGCGGTGAAGGTGACGATGCGCTCGCCTTCGACCGACACCGCGATATTGCGCAGCACCTGCCGGTAGAACGGAGCGCCCTGTTCTTTCAGCGCCTTGAAAGTGAAAGCGACGTCAGCGCTGGTAACAGGCTTGCCGTCATGCCAGCGCGCCTTCGGGTTGAGCCGGAACGTGACGCTTGAGAGATCGCCGGCCACTTTCATGCCGTCCGCCAGCAGGCCGTAATACGAGGCGGGTTCGTCGGCTGACTGAACGACGAGCGTGTCGTAGATCAGCTTCAGGTCGGTGGCCGTGGTGCCTGGATAGTGCAGCGTGTTGGTGCTGTCGAAATGGCCGTTGCGGGCATAGCGCATCATGCCGCCTTTCGGCGCGCCGGGATTGACGTAGCCGAAATGATCGAACCCGGCCTGGTACGCGAGCTTGCCCAGCGGAGAGAAGCCATGAGCAAAGCCGGTTTCTTCCGCTTGCGCGGATTTCGCCAGCAGGATCACGATGAGCGCGATGACCGCCAGCAGCGACGCGCATATCAGGCCGGAAAGCCCGCTTGCCTTTGCAACAGCCTTACCAAACATGGTCAGGCGGCTCCGCGCGCGCGCACAGGCGTCACGGTCTGAAGAATGGTGAAGCCCTCGAATTCCGGGTGACCCACGAAAAGCTTGCCGCGATCGCCGGCACCCTTGTGAGCATCGCGGAAGGCCTGCGATTTCGTCCAGGCGAGAAAGTGCGCCTCGCTCTCCCAGATCGTGTGCGAGGAATAAAGAACGTGATCCTCGCGCTCCGGCCCGCGCAGCAGGTGGAACTCGACAAAGCCTGGTACTTCGGTGAGGTGGACTTCACGGTTCAGCCAGACCGCCTCGAACGCGGCTCCGTTTTCCTTGCCGACCTTGAAGCGGTTCATTGCGATGTAGTGCATAAGTTTCTCCTGTTTTGAGTTTTCAATCGGGTTGGATGGCGTGCGCCTAACGCAGCCGGTAGTTCACCGGCGCCGTTATGGTCATCGACTTGCGCCCGGCGGCGCTTGGAATGGGCGGGAAGCGGGAGGCGCGGCGCACCATCGCGAGGGCCTCCCGGTCAAGCAGCGAATGTCCGGACGAGCGCACGAGACTTACGCCACCTACGCTGCCATTGGCATGAATGGTGAAGCGGACCATGGCCTTGCCCTGTAGCCGGGCGCTGCGCGCAGCGCTTGGATAACGCTGATGACGCCGGAGATGAGCCATGACCCGCCCGGCGTAGTTCGTGCTGTTGAAGCGCCCTGCCGACTGGCTGCGGCCGCCGTTGCCGGCCTGCTGGTCTGGCTTGGCGGCGCGCCCGCTGTTCGCCCGGCTGCGGTCCGCGTCGGCATTACCGCGCTTTGCCCTGGATGCCCGGGGTTCGGGCGGCGCGGTGCGATCGATGCGCGGGTTATGGCGCGGCAGCGGGACGGTTGCGATGGCCGCAACGGTCTGCTGCGGCTCAACGGGTTCCACCGCCTCGGCCTGCCGCATCGAAGGCACGGGCGTGTCCGGTGAAATCGCATCCGCAGCCGCACTCGCCACAGCCTGTAAACTTTCTCCGGCGGCGATTTCGGCAGTGGCCAACTGCACGGGCGGTTGCTCCACCGCTTCGGCGGGATCGACCGGTTCCAGCGTTTCGCCGTCGGGATCGCTGCTGACATCCACGCCTTGAATGACAAGCGCCGAAGGAAGATCATCGGCGAGGTTGACGCTGCCGCCTTCCATCCGTTCGCCGCGCGGCTGACTGTCCGGGGCGAGCAAGGCCAATGCGCCGGCATGCCCCGACAGTGAAACGGCAATGACAGTCAGCCAGATGCGCGCCTCCTGCCTCATGCCCCCCTCCCGCTGCGTACGATGAGTTCGATTTCGCCAAGCCCGGCGGCCTTTAGACCCCGCAGGACCTTGATGCCCGCCTGCGCATCGATATCCCTGTCGGCCATCAGCCAGACCGTGTCCGGCTGCCCGTCCACGGTATCGCCCGACAGCAGCCCGGCGATCTGTTCAATGCCGAGAACATCGCCACGCAATGTCAGCCGGCCATCGGCGTGCAGATGAATGACGCGCTCGCCCGCGATGTTGCCCTGCGGATCGCGTTCGGCGGCGGGTGGAACGATGCCGCCATCGTCGAATTGCCTCAGCGTTCCCGCGACGAGCAGGAAGATCAGCATCAGCAAGACGACGTTGATCAGCGGGATCGTCGAGGCATCCGACAAGGCAACACGCGGTTTGGCGGTGCTGAAACGCATCATGGCGCGGCCCCGATCCGGACATTATGCCCAGCGCCCTGGAGCGTCTCCAGAACGCTCACGTAGTCCTGAAGCGACACCCCGGGCTTCGCCAGCAGCACCACCTGCCGCTCGCCCGGACCGCCAAGGGTTTCAAGCAGCACCGGCGTATCGACACTGATGCCATTGATATCCGTCACCCCGCCTTTGGCGACGCGCACAAGCGCAACCGGGCGCTGCTCCGCCACCACCGCCTCACTGGCGCCATGCGCGGAGACCCGGATCGCGCCGTGCCTGGCGAAGACGGAGGCAAGCAGGAAAAACAGAACGAGCAGGAAGATCACGTCGATGAGCGGCGTGATGTTGACGCTTCTGTTTACAGCCGTGTTCCGGGCAAACCGCATTGCGCCACCTCATGCCGCCAGACGTGCTGCGGTGACGCCGGCGATCTTCCTTTCGGCGATGCGGCCGGTCATGACGGAAACCGCCATGTCCTCCATCACGCGCTGTTCGCGCGCGATGCGGCTCTCGAACCATGTCAGCAGAAGGCTTGCCGGCATGGCGACCATCAGGCCAGCGGCCGTTGTCAGAAGCGCCACCCAGATGCCGCCGGCAAGATCGGACGGATCGACCTGGGCGCCCGCCTCCTGAAGGCTGCGGAAAGCGGCGATCATCCCGATGACCGTACCGAACAGGCCCAGCAGCGGCGCGATCTGTGCCGATATCTCGAACACGCGCAGGTAGCGCCGCATGGATGCAACGAGATTGGACCCGATGCGCTCGATATCCTCGTTCGCGGCGGCAAGGCGCTGCGCATCGCCTCCGGCATGGACGGCGCCGGCAATGGCGTGCACGAGTATTTGGGATGCCGGGTTCGGATCGCCCTCCAGCGACGCCGCCACGCTTTCCTCGCCGCGCGAAAGCCAGCTGTTGAGCGCCCGCTCCGCCCGGTCATGGCGGCCAATCCCCATGACATGGAACTGCCACAGCTTGAACAGCGCCAGCGCGGCAAGCAGCACACTGAGCGCGAACAGGATCGCGACCACCGGTCCGCCGAGGCTCAGGACCGAGCTTGCGTTTTCAAGCAATGTTTCAAAGCTCATGGCTGTTTTGCACTCCGTGATTACAGAACGAACTCGATGGCCGAGCGGTTTGAAATTTCGAGCCTGGTCATGCAACTGCCCGCTTCGATGCCGGCGCCTTCGCAGGCGGGAAGATCGTTGAGCAGGATGCGGGCAACCTCGCCGCAGTCGGTGCCGGGCAGGTCGAACTGGCGCACGCGGCGCTTGTCGCGGGGCAGAGCGCCGGCGGACAGGGTCACAAGATTGCGGATGCGCTCGTCCTTGCCGAAGACGACGATCTGCATGGACAGTTTTTCGAGGCCGGCGCCGAGCTTGTTGGCGAAAAGAAAACTCAAGCGGCAGGCCTTTCCGGTCTGCTCCGCATTGTTCAATTCGATGCCAAGAGCGGGGCCGTCCCCGGCGGAGGGCGAACTCACGCCGGGGACGGCCAAGGCGGCCATCAGCCCGAGGACAAGGTGAACGGACCGCCTGTTCATGTTCATGCCCCGAACCGGACCTTGAGCCAGACCTTGCCGCCGATACCGGAGCTGGCGCTCTGGTCCAGGTAGGAGCGGTAGTGCTCGTCGAAGAGGTTGTCGATCGAGGCCCCCATCGAGAAGTTCTGGCTGGGTTCGTAGGTCGCGAAGATATTGACGACGTTGTAGGCATCGCTCGGCTCGACGAGCGAGCCGGTTGCCGGGTCCGGCGGCGGCACGCGGTCCTGTGCCGCGACAGCGACCCAGGTTCCGCCGATGGTCAGCTTTTCTTCCAGGAAGCGGAAGCCGAGGGTTGTCGCCACCTTGTCCGCCGGCAGCGAGTACAGATAGCCGCCGGTGTCGGAGTTCTCGCCGCGAACGATAGAGCCCGCGAGCGAGGCGAACATCCAGCCGGCGTCGTAATTGGCCTCGAACTCGAAACCTTTCAGCTCCGCGTTGGCGATATTCAGATACTGGTAATTGAAAGTCACCGGGAACCCGAAGGGCGGTACCGGCTGGGCTTCGATGAAGTCCTCGACATCGTTGTGAAAGACCGCCGCCTTCAGGCGCAGCGCGTCGCCGTCACGGAAAATATTGTCGCGCTTGTAGTTGATGCCGAATTCCGTTGTCTTGCCGACTTCCGGGCGCAGGTCCGGGTTGGGCAGAAACCGGAAAGTGGCGGGGCTGGACGGCGAGAATGGCGGATGCAAGCCCGACACGAAGGTCTCGGTCACGGCAGGCGCGCGATAGCCTTCCGCGTAGGTGCCGTAGAATTGCAGACCGCCGAGCGTCCCGCCTTCGAAGGGCGTTACGCCGACGGTGATTTTCGGCGAAACCCGGTTGCCGCTATTCTCAACCGGTCCGGACGCGGTGTCGCCGCTCAGGTCGTAGGCATCGAAGCGCAGCGCCGCGATCACATCGAGCCATGCGCCGCGTTGCAGCTCATACTGGACGAAGCCGCCATAGACTTCGCGTTCGCCGGACGGCGTGAACAGATCGCCGGTGCCGTTGATGTCCTGCGTCGTGACCCGGTCGCGGAAAGCGTCGATGCCGAAGGTCAGCGCATGCTCCAGGCCATGCGAGGAGAAATGCGACGTGTTGAAGGCGTCGAACCCGACCGTATCGAGATCGAAGAACCGCTTATCGCCGTTGGAGACTTGCGTCTGATCGGCATGGGTGCCGGTCCAATAGGAATTGAACGTCAGGTTTATCAGATCGTTTGAAGCCGAATCCCAGGTGAACTTGCCCGTAACCGTGTCGTCCTCGACATCGTTCTGCCGGGGTGTCGAGGTTACGCCCGAGAGATAATCGGAACGGTTGGCGACATAGCCGAGGATCAGTTCCATCTCCTCGTTGAGGCGGAACTGCGCCTTGCCGACGCCGGACAGAATCTCGCGTTCTGAGGGGATCGTGGCGCCGCTGCCGTCCTTGTAGTCGTCCTGGTCGCGGTAGACGATGTTGGCGAGGATACCAAAGCGCTCTTGATATCCCGCCGCCGCCGTCGTGCTGGTCAGGAAGCCGTCGCCGTTGAACAGCAACGCGCCCTTGGTGCTCAGCGCGTAGCTTTCGCCGGGGCGAAGAAATTCGAACGGGTCGATTGTCTCGAAAGAGACCACGCCGCCAATCGCGCCGGAACCGAAAACGTTGGCGACGGGGCCGCGGATGACCGTGGCCTCCTTGATCAGCTCCGGCTCGAGATAGAAGCTGCCATCGGCATTGTGGCCGGAACGCTGGAAGTTCTGCCGTGCGCCGTCGATTGTGACATTGACGCGGCCAAAGTCCTGCAGCCCGCGAATGTTGATCGCCGACGCCGTGTCGTCGGCGCTTTCGGAGGCCGTCACGCCGGGCACGGACACAAGCACATCGCCGACCGTATCGGCCTGGATGCGCTCGAGCACCGTTTCGTTGACCACGCTGGTCGACGACATCTGATCGACCGGCGCCTCGTCTTCACGAGTCGCCGATACCGTCAGGGTATCAAGGATAATGTCTTCTCTTGCCAGCGCATCGCCGCATGCTCCCCCGAGCACGGCGACGGCAGGCAACACGCCCCACCACGTCCTGTTCACCGTTCTTTTCTCCAACACTTCGACATTTTTGCCGGGTGGCTGGCTTGCGCGGTGAACGCACTGGCTGGCTTCCCTGACCGAGATCAGGCCCCTTCGATAAAGCGGCTATATCTTATCTTGATTTGATGAGTCAACTTTGAATAGATGATGTCAACAGGCTGGAAAATTTGGAATTTTTCTAATTTTTTGGCGTCTGAAAATTTTTATGCGCCGTATTTGGCGCAAAACAGGGCTGAATTTGATGATGGCTGAAAGAGATAGCAGCAACGGCTCCGGCGCGCCGCCCAATGCGGTGCGGGTGTCCGGAACGGATGGTTGCGTCGATGGCGAGGCGCTCATGAACGGGATGAACGAGATCCGCATTCTGTTCAGGGGGCAGAAATACCGGCTGAGCGTGACGGGCAGCGGCAAGCTGCTGCTGACGAAATAGGATGGATTGCGCCTATCCATCGGCAGCGCCAGCGCGCGTTCAGAAAATGCCGTTGGCCTTCTGTAACTGACGCACATAGGCGACGATCTTCGCGACATCGGCACCGGTGACGGCGGGCACCGGCGGCATGTCGCCATAAGGCCAGTGATGGGCGCGCACACCGTTCCTCACCGCGAGCAGGAAGGCTGCGTCGGCGTGGTGGTTGGGTTCGTAGATTTTGTGAACCAGCGGTGGCCCGGCGTTGGTGCCGGATGCGTTGACGCCATGGCACTTGGCGCAGGTGGCATCGAAAACCTCCTTGCCGGCCTGCGCGTCCCCGAGCAGTTCCGGCACGACGACGCTGACCGAAGACGTTGGCGCCTCGCTCCTGTTGATCACAATGCGGTAGACGGCGAACGCGGCAAGCGCCAGCGCCGCCGCGATCACCACGTTGCGCATGATCATCAGCCGGCGACCTGCGTCGCTTCATAGCCGCCCGAACGCAGGACATCGACAAAGACGCCGGGCTTCAGGCTCGAGGCGATCTCCACCGTCTTCGCATCAAGATCGACGCTGACATCGGCATGCGGGTCCGCGGCCATGACCGCGGATTCAACAGCTGCCTTGCAGTGCTCGCAGCTCATGTCGGGAACGGAAAACTTCATGGTCGGCTCCAGTGATCTCGGGATTGATACTCACCCCTAGATGCACCTTCCATCTACTGGAAGGTCAAGTCGTCCGTTGGCGATCCGCGATCAGGCGTGGCCCATGCGGTTCCAGGCGTCGAGGCCGGCGATCTTGTAGGCTTCAGCAAGGGTCGGATAGTTGAAGGTATTCTCGACGAAGAAGTCGACCGTGCCGCCGAGATTGATCACCGCCTGACCGATATGGATCAGCTCCGTCGCGCCCTCGCCGACGATATGCGCGCCGAGCAGGCGGCGTGTATCGAGGGCGAAGATCAACTTCAGGAAACCGGTGTTCACGCCCATGATGTGGCCGCGCGATGTCTCGCGGAAGCGGGCGATGCCGCACTCGTAGGCGATACCGTTTTCACGCACCTCCTGCTCGGACTGGCCGACGGTGGAAATCTCCGGCACGGCGTAGATGCCATAGGGAAAGGTTTCCGGCGCGGGCGGCAGCGGTTCGCCGAAAGCGTGGCAGGCGGCAACGCGGCCCTGTTCCATCGAGGTGGACGCAAGGCTCGGGAAACCGATCACGTCGCCGGCGGCATAGATATTGGGAACGGACGTTTGCAGCGTCCTGGCATCGACGCCGATGCGACCGCGCTTGTCGGGCTCGATGCCGATGGCCTCTAGGTTAAGGCTGCCGACATTGCCCGCGCGCCCGGCAGCAAATAGCAGGATGTCCGAGCGCACCTTGCGACCGTCGCTCAATGCGACATCGACGCCACTGTCCGTGGTCGTGACTTCCTTGACGCCGGTGCCGAGCCGCACCGTCATGCCGCGATCGCGCATCTGGTGAACGAAATCCTCGACCAGCTCACGGTCGACGAATTCGAGGATGTTTTCGCGCGCTTCGATCAACGTCACCGGAACATCAAGGGCGGAGAAGATCGTCGCGTATTCAACGCCGATCACACCGCCACCGATGACCGTGAGCGTGCGCGGCAGGCGTTCGATCTCGAGAATCTCGTCGCTGTCGAAAACGCGGGTCTTGTCGAAGGGGATGTGATCGGGGCGGAAGGGTTGCGTACCCACAGCGATCAGCGCCTTGTCGAAGCCGATATGGCTGACCTCTCCGCTGTCTGTCGTCAATTCAACCTCGTTGGCGTTGACGAAGCGGGCCGAAGCGAAAGCGCTGCGCACCATGTTGCGCATGAACTGGTGCTGGAGGATTTCGACCTCGTGGTCCAGCGTCTTGTGCAGCCGCTGCATCAGGTCGATGGCGGAAATGTCCTGCTTGACCCGGTAGCCCTGCCCGTAGAAACCGCGCTCGCGCCAGCCGCTGAGGTTCAGCACCGTCTCGCGCAGGGTCTTGGACGGGATCGTACCTGTATGCACCGAAACGCCGCCAAGCCGCCTGCCCCGGTCGACCACCAGAACCGATTTTCCAAGTTTCGCCGATTGTACAGCCGCCCGCCGGCCGGCAGGCCCGCTGCCGATGACGAGCATATCCACTTTTTCCAACAGCCTGCCCCCTGCTGTATCCGGAGTCTTCCCGTGACCCCAGACCGGACGCAAGCGCCGGATCAGCGGCCGTGTGCACCAACACGATCAATCATAAGAGGGGAATTGTGCGCCGCAACCCACTCATAGCGACACAACATCCGCCCTTACCGACGCAATGACGCCGAGATCATCGGCGGTATCCATGTCCGCCCTTTCAATCCGGTTGGCGCCACTCTATGTACGCAACGCCAGCAATAACAAAGCCCGAGGTTCCCCTGTGGCGGCGCTCATAGAAATCAAAGACCTGACCAAGACCTACGAAAACGGTTTCGAGGCGCTGAAAGGCGTCAGCCTGTCGATCGAGAAAGGCGAGATCATCGCCCTGCTCGGCCCCAACGGAGCGGGCAAGACGACGCTGATCTCCATCGTCTGCGGCATCGTCAACCCGAGTTCGGGCAGCGTCACCATCGACGGCAACGACATCATCCGCGATTACCGCAAGACGCGCTCGATGATCGGGCTGGTGCCGCAGGAACTGACCACCGACGCCTT
>JAGRLC010000091.1 GCA_020441995.1 Rhodobiaceae bacterium | reverse complement strand
GGCCAGCGCTTGTCGTCGATGTTTTCCGCTTGAATGATCTGCTTCAGCAGCCGGATCTGGTCGTCGGTGTCGAGGATCGTGAAGTCGCGCTTCAGGCCCGCCAGTTCGGCGTGGGTGCGCAGGATCTTCACGCCGATGGCGTGGAACGTGCCGAGCCAGGCCATGCCTTCCACCGACTGGCCGATCAGCGAGCCGATCCGATGCTTCATCTCGCGCGCGGCCTTGTTGGTGAAGGTCACGGCGAGAATTTGACCCGG
Source organism: Rhodobiaceae bacterium (assembly GCA_020441995.1). Lineage (GTDB taxonomy): Bacteria > Pseudomonadota > Alphaproteobacteria > Rhizobiales > Tepidamorphaceae > JACKJK01. Next base: position 13,471 of record JAGRLC010000091.1, on the reverse strand, counting down.
ACGCGCACGGCCGGTTGCAAGAATATGGGCGATGCGTGTGGTCAGCACGCGGGTCTTGCCGGTGCCCGCGCCCGCCAGAACCAGCACAGGACCGTCGGTTGTCTCGACAGCCTCGCGCTGTTCAGGGTTCAACCCTTCGAGATAGCGCGGACCTGCCGCAGCGCGGGCGCGCGCGGCAATGCCGCCCTCGGCGGGGCTGTTGTAGGGAGCGGACTGATTCATAACTCACGCAGATATGGGCTGATTCGCATGCGATGCCATAGCACGAAACGGGAACGCGCGCCTGGAAACGATTTTACCGGTTTCCAGTTCGCGGCACTTCTATTTTGCCGCTTGTTGGCGCCAATGATGCCGGCTGCCATCAAAAGGCGGCGCTGTTCATTTTCCGCCATTCCTCAATGACACTGGCAAAAATGTTCCTGTTTCTGCGCTCAAGTGCCTCTTTGGAGAAATGGTTTTGTATGCGCGCTTGCGCCGCTGCGCCCATGGCTTGAAGCTGTTTTCTGTCTTCAAAAAGCTGCCCTATTGCGTGAACCCAGGCTTGCTCGTTCAGCGGCAGCAAAAATCCGCTGGTTCCGGATTCTATGATGTCGCAGGCCCCACCGAAATTCGAGCTGACGGCGGGAACACCCTGGATCATGGCCTCGGCGATGGACTTGCCGAAACCTTCCCCCGGCCTGCGGGTAGGGGATACGCAGACATCGAATCCGGCCGCCAGTGGCGCCGCGTTGGCCTTGAAGCCGGTTGCGATCAAACGGTCGCCGGACAGGTTCTTAAGCCGCTGAACGGTTGTTTCGTCGATCCGGCCGATCAGAACCAGTTTCGCCGGCTTGCCGCTATCACCAAGACCAGCAACCACGCGTGCGGCAAATTCCAGATTCTTGATCGGGCGCGAATTGGCGATTGACCCAAGCGCAAAGTCGTCCGGTGCGATACCCAGTTCCGCGCGTATCTTTGTCCGCTCGTTTTTGCCGACTGTGGCGATGCCGATTGCGCGGCCGCTGACCTCAACCTTTTCGGGCGGCACGAGAAGCCGCATTCCGGGATTGTTCGCCCAGGCGCTCGACATCGCGAATGTAAGAGCGATAACGCGCCTCAGATTGCGATGGCGCATGATGGCGTGATCGATGGGGCTCAGAACATTGAGCCCCCCGATTGCGCCGCGATATGTGACCATGGGCTTGCCGGTTACATGCGCGGCATGAAGACACTGCAGCGTCATTGCCCGGTTGTTTGCGACCGCGAGGTTTATCAGCTCAGGCTGCGTTTCGCGGACAAGTTCAACAAGATCTGATGCATTGGCGCGATGCCGCAGGTATCTCATGGAGGACCGGGGCGCCAGGCGTACGACCTGGATGTCTTCGTAACCGTGATGCGTTGAATGCGTTACGGATTCTTCTGGCCCCGATCTGACTGACATGATGCGCATATTGTTGCCCAGCGATGCTCCACGACGGTTGTCTTGATCGGTTCCGCGATGAAACGCCGTAGCACGTTGCCCTGATACACGGAACCGGAGATTTTGCCGGGTATATGTTTATCGATGGCCGCGATCCGGATTGTCGCCATGTCCAAAAAAGGGGGGCGGCAACCGTTACAGCTGCCGCCCGCCTCACGTTCGTTTTCCGACCATTGCGAAACTCCGGGCCGGGCATGGCCGCTAAAGCGATGCAACGACCTTGCAGACCTTGCGCGCATTGGCGGAGTATCTCGCCGGGGCCGCCAGAATCTGCCGGCAGGTCTTGCGCAGTTTGGCGAGTTCGCTGCCGGACAGCGAACCGAGAGTTGAGCCGAGCGCATTGGAGCCTATTGAGGCAAGTGAACCGATATCATTTGCCGTTTGCGACGAAACGCCGGTGCCGATGCCGAGGCTGAGTCCGGCGCCGACATTGCCGCTGTCGATCGAGATCGAGGCGGCGCCCTGCGTTCCGCCGACCGTTCCAAGGCCGCCATTCACACTCACGCTGCCGCTGCCGATACCGATGGATGCGGCGCCCTGCGTTCCGCCGAGACTGGCGCTTGCATCGATGCCGGCGCTTCCGCCACCGATACCGGCGTCGGCACTTGCTCCGATTCCGCCACCACTTCCGCCGATGCCGGCACTGGCGCCAACACCGTCGCCGCCGATGCTGGCACTTGCTCCTATCCCGCCGATGCCGACACTGGCTCCAATTCCATCGCCGCCGATACCGGCAGAGGCGCCGATGCCACCATCCTGGGCCATGGCGTGGAAGCTTGCGCTTGTCAGAAGAGTAAATCCGACAGCGAGAACGATCAAACGAATGCCGTTCGCAACTGCGCGAACCATCAATTTGTGAAGTCTCATCTTCCTACCTTTCGCGTTGGATTGAGTGCTACTTGCGCAAGGTGAAGTGCTTCATTGCAATGAGGTTCCAATCTATAGGTGTGCAGTCTTAAGACATTCTATCTTCGGTTGTTAGAAAGGCACTCAAGTTCCACGAATAATTATCTGTATATTTGGCGTACCGGAGCATCAGACATTTTCCCATGCCGGGGATTTTCCAGCCGTGCTTCACTACAACTGGCTTCAGGTGCGATACACGATCAATTTTATTGCCCCTGTTCCTTTGCGTGCGAAATCAAGGATTCAAAAGCGGGAATAACTTGCCGGGCATCGTCTCGCGAGCACACCATGAAACTCAACGGCGTCAGCGTGGCCTGGCTCACCGGTGTTCCTCAACATCCGCCTCGATCAACTTCTCGGTGAAGCGGCGCAGCATGTCGACCTGATAGACGAAGCCGACAATCTTGCTTGCGGCGTTTTCATCGACCACGGCAATCCGGGTCTTGCCGGCTTCATCAAAGCGACGCAGCGCGGATTCAAGTGTGTCTTCCGGCGTCAGCCAGACTTCGAGTTCATCCGGGTTGACGCTCTCCGGTTCCTCTTCGCCGCCAATCTGGCGCATGACGTCCCCGACCTTGAGTTGCCGGCTTATGTGGCGGTGCGCGCCGCCCTGTAGAAACAGCCCGCGGCTTTCAAGCTGCCAGTAGAAATAGCTGCGCCCGTGTACCGCGAGTGTCAGGCCGACGGAAATCGAGACTGTCAGCAGGAGCGCCAGTGTCATGGCGTATCCGCCCGTCAGTTCGAACACGATGACGATGGTTGAGACGGGCGCGCCAAGGACAGCGGCCGCCACCGCGCCCATCCCGAGGATGGCGTAAAGCCCGGAACTGGACGCAAGTTCTGGAAAGACGGAGGCCGCGATCAGGCCGAAGGCGCCGCCAGTCATGGCGCCGAGATAAAGCGAAGGCGAGAAGATGCCGCCGCCGAACCGGCTTGCCAGCGTGATCGCGGTTGCCGCCGTTTTCGCAAAGATCAGCAGCAGCATCAGATGCAGCGGCATGGCCTGGCGCAAGGCGAGGTCCGTGGTCTCGTATCCGACGCCAAGCACTTCGGGAAAAACAAGCGCGATTGCGCCGACCATCAGCCCTCCGATTGCGGGTCTCAATATGAGCCGTATGGGGATGTTGCGGGCAATGAAGTCGGTGGCGATCAGCGCATATTGGAAAATGATGGCCACGGCGGCACAGGTCACGCCCAGCAGCACGAAGGCCGGCACCTCCCAATATGAGGTGATCTGGTATTCGGGAACGATAAAGGCCGTGAAATCCCCGAACCATATCCGCGAAATGACGGCTGCCAGCACCGAGGATATGACGATGGGGACCAGCGCCGACATGGCGTAATGACCCAGAATGACCTCATGGGCGAACAGCACGCCGGCGATGGGTGCGTTGAAGGAGGCCGAGACGGCGGCGGACACGCCCGCTGCCAGCAGCATGCGGACGCTTGCCGTGGGAAGGCTGAAGCCGCGTGTCAGCGCCGTCGTCAGCGTTGCCCCCAGATGGACCACCGGTCCTTCGCGGCCGGCGCTTGCGCCTGAACCAAGCGAGATTGCCGAAACCGTTGCGCTGACCAGGCCCTTCTTGAGGTCGAGCTTATTTTGGGGCAGGGCGCGCGCCTCGATCACGTCGGCAACGCTTTCGGCGCGTTTGCCGGGCAGCAGCCGGTCCAGCATGATGCCGACGATCAGGCCGCCCGCAGCGGGCGCGAGCAGCACCCAGTACCAGGGGACGGCATTGGCCGCACTGACGAGGTGCTCGCTCATGTCGCGCAGCCATGGCCACTGGATAAGGCCGATGGCGAGGCGGAAGCCGATGGCCGCCGCGGCGACAATCACACCGATCAGTGCGGCCAGCACCCAGACCAGCGGCTGTTTGGTGTCGAAAAAGAACTTGAGGTTCGGCGTGGCCCACATCAGCACCCGCGATGCGCCGCCGCGGATCAGTTCAAGGAGTTTTTCCTTCCAGGCGCTCATGAGGCGGCAATCGGACCGGTTTTGGCCGCACCGCACACCGATGCGGTTGTCCCGCTTGCTTTTTCCGGCTTTTGCATGAGCGTGTCCCTCCTCCGCGGACGAGAGAGAAAATACCGGCAAACTGTTGCGTCGTGAACAAATAACGTCCTCAATCCTTGTTCCGATGGCCGAAAATGGGGTAATGCGGGCATCAACCGCTCGTAAAAGTGCAAAACAGAACCGACCCACCGGTAGCCCAATGACCGCCAATTCCCAGCCACCCGCATCCGCCACCGTACCGGAGGCCGCGGCGGAGGGACCGGGCGAGCGCGAGGTTACGCTTCCCGTTCTGGTTTTGCTGGCGCTGGTTGTCGGCGTGGTGGCCGCGATCGGGGCGATCATTTTCAAATACATGATCGCGGTGATCTACAACTTCGCCTTCCACGGGATCTTTTCTTTCGACCTCGACCCTAACGCCTATGGCGATCCCAGCGTCTGGGGGGCGGGCATCATCCTTGTGCCGGTGGTCGGCGGCCTGATCGTCGTGTGGCTTGTGCAGACCTTCGCGCCGGAAGCCAAGGGGCACGGCGTGCCGGAAGTGATGTTCGCGATCTATCACCGCGACGGGAATGTGCGCGGCGTCGTCTCCGTGGTGAAATCGCTTGCTTCGGCGATATCGATCGGTACCGGCGCATCTGTCGGGCGCGAGGGTCCTATCATCCAGATCGGTTCGTCCTTCGGCTCGACACTGGGGCGGCGCCTGTCTCTTGTGAGGCCGCAGAAAATCATCCTGCTGGCAGCCGGCGCGGGCGCGGGCATCGCCGCGACGTTCAATACTCCGCTTGGCGGCGTGCTGTTCGCGGTGGAGGTGCTGCTGCCGGAAATCTCCTCGCGCAGCTTCCTGCCCGTCGTCGTGGCGACAGCGACATCGACCTATGCCTACCGGCTGATGATCGGCGCCGAGGCGGCATTCCACCTTCCGCTGTGGCAGCAGTTGCCTCAGCAACTGGCTGTCGACGTGACGGAGATTGCGCTGGCCACGGTCACGGGCGTCGCCATCGGCCTTGCCTCCTTCCTGTTCGTGCGGGTGCTGGAGTTCAGCGAAGACACGTTCGAAAAAATGTCGAACCCGTATGTGCAGAATATCATCGGCATGACCGGCGTCGGCGTGCTCGGCTATCTGTTCCTGCTGACGACCGGCCAGTACCACGTCCTTAGCGTCGGTTATTCGACGATCCAGGACATAATCGGCGGCAACAATCTCGGTTTCTGGGTGCTGTTGCTGCTGTTCTTCGGAAAGCTGCTGGCGACGACTGTGAGCCTGGGGTCAGGGGCATCGGGCGGCATCTTCTCGCCGAGCCTGTTCATGGGCGCGACGCTGGGCGGAGCCATCGGGGCGGCGGGCGCATGGGCCTTTCCCGATGCGGGGCATTCGGTTGCCGCCTTCGCCATGATCGGCATGGGCGCCATGGTCGGGGCGAGCACGAGCGCCGCGATGACTGCGATCGTGATGATCTTCGAAATGACGCGCGACTATAATCTGATCCTGCCGCTTGTGCTCGCGGTGGCGGTTGCACTCGGTATCCGCCGCGCACTGATCACCAATGACATCTACACGGTCAAACTGCGCAAGCGCGGCCGCGCGATCCCCACGGACCGGTCGACCAACATGGTTCTTGTGCAGCCGGCGCGCGAGGTGATGGCGCGAAACTTCCTCGTGCTCGATTCCGACATGAAGGTGACCGAGGCGCTGAAGCTGGTGAAGATCGCCTCCAACCGCGTCATCGTCAATCACAACGGGCGCATCGCGGGGTTCGTGCGCTTTGCCGCGATCCCCTACGAAGCGGACCGCTATTCCCATGAGACTGTTGGCGAGCTTTTGAAGACGGATTTCGTCATCGCGTCCGAAGACAATTCCCTCAACTCGGTGCTGACGCGCATGAGCCGGCGCAAGCGTTCCTATGCGATCATCATCAAGGGCAAGGAAGCGGGCGTTCCGCGCCCCGAGGACGTAACCGGTATCATCGACCGGCCGGAACTCGCCCAGGCGATGATGAAGAACCACTATTCGTAAAATTCCCGGCTTTCGGCGGCTCAGCGCGGTTTGCGGCGGATGCCGATGACATGGCCGACATGCGGGCTGTTGGGCAATGCGCCGTGCGCGCGATGCATCGTCTTCATCCGGTCGAGAATGGTTTGCGGATAGGGCGCGACCTTGCGGCTTGCCATGTCCACATGCAGCGACATCTGTTCCGACGTGGCCGCCAAGGTGCCGTCGGCGCGGTACATCTCCTCGAATGAGTGCATGCGCTTTTCGTCGAAATCGAGCAGCCTGAAGACAATCGCCACTGTTTCTCCGGCGTGCACTTCGTTGAGATAGGTGACGTGCGCTTCGGCGGTGAAGGTGGAGTGATTTTCGGTTTCGAGATAGTCGGGGCCAAGCCCGATCGCAGCCAGAACCTCGTCCAGCGCCCGGTCGAACAGCACGTTGTAATAAGCCATGTTGAGGTGGCCGTTGTAGTCGGTCCATTGCTGTTCGACCAGCATGGGCGAACACTTGAACGGCACGGTGTCGGCCATCGTTTCAGCGGCTTTTTTTGTCATTCGAGGCGTCTCCCGGCGCGCAAGCGGAACGAAAAGACCCAACGCACTGTAAATCGCTCATTTCATATGCTCACGCTTGGACGCTGCCGTGGCGATCTGATAGCGTTTGTCCGGTCCATTTTCCGCGATCATCCAGTCTATTCGAGGTTAGTGCAAGAATGGCGATGCCAGAGGCGAAAGACGATTATCATGCCGTGCGCCGGCAGGCGGGGCTTGCTGCGCTGAAGGACCGGTTTCATAACCGGTTTTCACAAGCTCCCGCTGTGCGCGAACAGCACGCGCACACCACCACGTGGCACGCTAACCAGCCGCCGGATGCAGTGGTCTTCGCGCAGGACGAGGACGATATTGTCGCAATCGTCAATATCTGCGCGGAACATGGTTTGCCGATCGTGCCGTTCGGCGCGGGGACTTCGCTCGAAGGTCAGGTGAATGCGCCTTTCGGCGGTGTCTCCATCGACATGTCGGAGATGAACAAGGTGATCCGGGTTTCGCCGGAAGATCTTGATTGCACGGTTCAGCCGGGCATCACGCGCAAACAGCTCAACACCTACCTGCGCGACACCGGCCTGTTCTTCCCGATCGATCCGGGCGCGGACGCGAGCCTCGGCGGCATGGCGTCGACGCGGGCATCGGGCACCAACGCGGTGCGCTACGGCACCATGAAGGACAATGTGCTGAGCCTGCGCGCGGTGATGGCCGACGGCAGCGTGATGACCACGGCCCGGCGGGCGCGCAAGACGTCGGCGGGTTACGACCTGACGCGGTTGCTGATCGGTTCCGAAGGAACGCTGGGCATCATCACCGAACTGACCCTGAAGCTGCATGGCATACCGGAGAGCGTTGCCGGTGGCGTGTGTCCGTTCACGACGATCGAGAATGCCTGCAACGCGGTGATCATGACGATACAGAGCGGCATCCCGATTGCCCGTATCGAGCTTCTCGACGTGGCGCAGGTGAAGGCCTGCAACGCCTATTCCAAGCTCGATCTGGAAGAAGTGCCGATGCTGTTCGTCGAGTTCAACGGCACCGAGGCGGGCGTTGCGGAACAGGCGGCGCTGTTCGGCGAGATCGCGGAGAGTTTCGAGGGCGGGCCGTTCAAGTGGGAGAGCGAGCCGGAGAAGCGCAACGCGCTGTGGCAGGCGCGTCATGATGCCTATTGGGCGGCGCTGCAGTTGCGCCCCGGCGCCAAGGGCATCGCAACCGATGTCTGCGTGCCGGTATCGCGGCTTGCCGAATGCATCACCGAGACGATTGCCGATGTCGAGGCCTGCGGTTTCCTCGCGCCCATCGTCGGCCATGTCGGCGACGGCAATTTTCACGTTCTGCCGCTGGTCGACATGGATAGCGCGGCGGAAGTGGAGGCGGTCGAGGGCTTCCTGTCGCGGCTGGCGGAGCGGGCGCTGCGGATGGATGGAACCTGCACCGGGGAACACGGTGTGGGGCAGGGCAAGGGCAAATATCTGCCCAAGGAACTTGGCGACCCGGCGGTTGCCGCCATGATCGCCATCAAAAAGGCGCTCGATCCTGAGAATATCCTCAATCCGGGCAAGATTTTCCCTTCCGGTTATGCGGCGGGCGAGCCGGTTATTGCATGATGTAAACTAAAGGGCGGCGGATGAGGCAGAGGTCAGTAGCCAGGGTATGAATTCGTTTCTGCTCAGTATTGGTATCGCGATAGCGGCCGCGCTGATTGCCGCGCTGGTTGCTCCGTTCTTTATCGACTGGGGCGGCTACCGGAGCTTTTTCGAGTCCCGCGCCAGCGAGCTGTTCGGCGCCCCGGTGAAGATCGAAGGCGATCTGTCGGCACGGCTTCTGCCGCGCCCACGTATCGAGGCAAGCAACGTTACGATCGGTGACGGCAGCTTTCACGCCGAGGGCTTGCAGATTCGCCTCGGCCTGACGCCGCTCATGTCCGGCAACCTGCAAGTCGAGCATGTTCGCGTCACAGGGGCCGAAGTGCGGGTTGCCGCCGATGGCGCCGGCCGCATCTCCGGACTGGAGCGCCCCGGGCCGCAGGAAAGCACAGATGATTTCACGCTCGATTCCATCGAGATCGCGGACGGGCGGCTGATTGTTACCGGCAAGGGCGGCGAAAAGATTTTCGATGGCGTCAACCTGAAAGCCAGCGCTACCAACCTCGACGGCCCCTACAAGGCGGAAGGCTCGCTGCGCCATGATGGCGAGACTTACGATGTCTCCTTTGCAACGGGGCGCTGGAGCGATGACGGCGACTTGCGCACCAAGCTTTCGGTAACGCCGCGCGCGCAGCCGGTCACGTTCGACATGGATGGCATGGCGCGCATCGACGAGGGGACACCCGCATTCTCCGGCCGGGTCCGGCTCGAGCGCATTGCCGATGCCAACGCTCCGGGCAGCCGCTGGCTGTTCCGTGGCGATACCGATGCGAACCCGGCCAATGTCAGGTTCACAGCCATGACGCTCGGCTTCGGCCCCGCCGAGCGGCAGTTCACGCTTGAAGGCGCGGGCTCCCTGGCGCTTGGCGATCACCCGCGCTTTGACGCGGTTCTGGGTGCGCGGCAGGCTGATCTCGACCGTGCGCTCGGCGACGGTGAAGAGGGGCAGGCTTCCCTGTCCGACGTGCTGACCCGCATCGGGGAGTTCTCGCGCAAGCCTCCGCCAATCCCGGGCCGACTGGGGATCGATCTTGCCCGCGTTGTCGTTGGCGGCAATCTCGTCGACGATGTTTCGCTGGAGGTGAGCTGGGATGGCGATCAATGGCGTGTCGGCGAGGCGAGCGCTTCGCTTCCTGGCAACACCAGCATCGGTCTTGCCGGCGATCTTGTTCCCGCGGACGCGGATAATCCGCCGATTTTCAATGGCGCCGTGCGCATTGCCACGTCGCGCGGACAGGTGTTCGCGGACTGGCTCGGCGCCGACCTGAAACCCTATACCGGATGGCTCGCCGGTGCGGTTGACGGTCGCGCCGATCTTGCGGTTGGCAATGGTCACATGGGGCTCGACAATATTGCGTTGAGCCTCGATGGCAGGCCTCTGAACGGTTCTGTTTCGGTCGATTTTCCCGATGCCGGCGATAATGGTCTGGTTGCGATCGATCTTGCCGGACAGCAAATCCGCATCGAAGCGCTTCAGGCTCTTTGGGCCGGCCTCAAGCCGGGCGAGGGGAAGGCCGCGGACAGTACGCCTGATGTCTCGCTGAAACTCGAAACCGATGTGTTGTCGGCGGGCGCGGTCAATGCGCGCGGCGTGGCGATTGAGGCGCATCTTGTCGATGGCGAGCTCGATTTGAGGCAACTGCGGGTTGGCGATCTCGGTGGCGCGCAGGTGCAGGCAAGCGGCGTTCTCGGGCTTGCCGGCGATCGCAGCGATGGTACTCTCGACTTTCTGCTCGAGGCGCGCGCGCTGGATGATGCTGCGTCTTTCCTCGATCTCATGGAATTTCACCAGGTTGCTGCCGCGCTCGAAAAGCGCGCCGGCGCGCTGGCGCCGCTCTCCCTGAAAGGCCAGTTGCGCACCGGCGCCGTCGCCGGCGGCAGAACGGGGCTTTCGCTGGAAGGGTCCGCTGCCGGGACGACGATTTCCGCAACCGGCTCGATCGGCGGTGTGCTGACGGATCTGGCGCAGGCCGACATCGATGCTGATATCCGCCTCGTCGCCGAAAACGCCGGGGAACTGATCTCGCAGATCGGCTTGCCGGCGGGGCCCGTTGCGGACGGTGCGGCGGGTGTTGAGCTTTCGCTTCGCGGAACACCGCGCGACGGACTTGGTATTGATGCGGATGTGACCGGCCTTGAAAGCGATCTCAAGGCTCAGGGGTCCGTTCGCTTCGACGCCGATGGTGCGCGCACGCTTGATCTCGATGTCAGGGCGAGCAGCGCCGAGCTTGTCCGTTTCCTCGCGGCATTTGACCTTGTTGCGCCGCGTATCGGCGAAACGCCTCTCAAGGGGCTGGCAAGCGTGAAGATCGAGGGGCGCGATCCTTTCAAGCTGAACAATATCACCCTCGCCTTCGGCGATCATGCCGCGCCTGTCAAAATCAGCGGCAACGGTACGCTTGCCCTCGGCCGCAACGGCAGGGCGCATCGTATTGATGCGGAGCTTTCAGGCGATACCCTGTCGCTGCCGGGCTTGCTTGATGTTCTGTTTGGAGCTGGGCGTTTCGTTCAGGCGGATGGGGCGGAGTTCTCGGCTGAACCTTTCGCGGTTTCGCTGCCCGAGCGCGTCGAGATCGACGCGGGCTTGGAAACGGACCGGCTGCGGCTTGTTCCCGGACTGGAACTGACCGGTGCGAAGACAAAGCTTACCCTGCGTTCCGACGGTCTGCGGCTTGAAGGGATCGAAGGCGGGGCCTTTGGCGGCAAGGCGCATGGCGCTTTGTCGCTGTCGGCGCAGTCGGGCAATGTTACCGCCGACGGACGGATGCGCATCGAGGGCGGCCGGTTCGAGGACATGGTCTGGAAGCGCGGCGGCCGGGCTGTTGCCAGCGGCACGATCAATGCCGATCTCACCTTCGCGGGCTCCGGGCGTTCGCTGTCTGCAATCGTTTCCAGTCTGACCGGAGAAGGCGCGGTCAGCATTGCCGACGGCAGCATCGCAGGGCTGTCGCCGGTTGCCTTCGACCGGATCGTCGATGCCGCCGACCGGGGCGCCGAAATCGACGAGGACAAGGCGGAAGAATTGCTTGCCGCCTATCTCGATCTTGGCGCGCTCGACTTCGACCGCGCCGACATGACCTTTTCGGTTGCCGGCGGGGTGGCGCGGGCAACGCGGTTTGCCATCGATGGCGATGGTCTTTCGTCTTTCGTGACCGGCCAGGCCGATCTCAACAAGTTGACCTTGAACAGCGCCTGGAGCGTTCGTGCGCCGCCGGACCCGGAAGCCCCCGATCAGGTCAAGGAATTCGGTATCGTGTTCTCCGGTCCGCTCGACGATCCCCAGCGCAGCTTCGATACCGCGCCGCTGATCAGTTATCTCACCATCCGCGCCTTCGAGCATGAGGTGCAGCGGCTGGAGGAAGTTCAACTCGATATTCACGACCGGGGCCGTATCCAGCGTGAACTGGATGTTCTGGTGAATCGCAGGCTGGAAACGCGCCGGGCCGCCGAGGCGGACCGCCAGCGCAAGGCCCGTGCCGCCGCCGCGCGCAGGGCGCGCGAGGAAGCGGAGCGCAAGGCGGCAGAAGAAGCGGCTGCGCAAGCCGCCGCAGAAGCCGCGGCACGCGCCGCCGCCCAGGAGGCATTCACACCGCCACCCCTGCCGAGCCCGTCCGCTCCGCCGCCGGCGGTGTCCAGTACGCAGCCGGCTCCCGCCCTGAATGCGCCGATCGAGATTGCGCCTCCGCCGGGTTTGGCTCCGCCCGTGTCCGGGCAAGTGTCGGCGGACAGCCGCGATCCGCTGATCCCGCAAAATTTGGCTGATGACGGCAACCTGCCGCAGCCGTTGCCGGGTGTACAAGGGGAACTGGAACTTCCGCCCGAGCCGCCTGCGCGGGCTCCGGTGCAGCGCAAGCGCCCCAAGACCGATCCGATGGCGGGATTCAACCGGTAAGTTAGCGGGTTTTCCCGCGATACCAGTTCAGGGCGTAAGCCCGCAGCGATTGCGACAGGGCCGTAACCCCGCGCGCTTCGTCCACTTCGCTGACAAGGGCTGTGATCGACATGCCGCGCTCGGATGCGATGTCGTTGAGCGCGTCCCAGAACGTGTCTTCCAGGGAAACGCTCGTACGGTGACCGGACAGCGTCAGCGAACGCTTTCGGACGCGGTCTTCCATGGATTTACGCGGGGTCCGGATCGTCGCCGTCACGGCGATGGGCATCGATGTGACGTTTTGCCTGTTCGCTCTCGCGCTTCGCCTTGTCCTTCTCCGCTTTCGTGCGCCCGAACTTTACGCGGTTCTCCCCGGCCTGCGCCTCTTTTTCGGCGCGGGCCTTCTGCTTGCGGAAGCGGTTCAGGTTGACGACGTTGCTCATTGCTTCGCAACCTTTAATTGCCGCAAGTCCGGACGGAAAACCGGTGCCCACTTTTCCTGGACTTGCTCTGGTCCCGGACTCAGCTTGGCGAAATCATCTTGGCGGGCACGACGATGGCGTCGAAATCCTCCGCCGGAATGCCGTCGGCAATCGCTTCCTCGCGCAGGGTGGTGCCGTTCTTGTGCGCGGTCTTTGCGATCTTGGCGGCGCGGTCGTAGCCGTATTTCTCCTTCAGCGGCGTCACCAGCATCAGCGAGTTCTTCAGGCCCGCCTCGATATTTTCGAGACGCGGCTCGATGCCGACGACGCAATTGTCGGTGAAGGAAACGGCGGCATCCGCCAGCAGTCGCACCGACTGCAGGAAGTTGTAGGCCATCATCGGATTGAAGACGTTGAGCTCGAAATGCCCCTGGCTGCCGGCCATGGAGATGGCGGCATTGTTGCCGTGGATATGGGCGCAGACCTGTGTCAGCGCCTCGCATTGGGTCGGGTTGACCTTGCCAGGCATGATCGAGGAGCCGGGTTCGTTTTCCGGCAGCGCCAGCTCGCCGAGCCCTGCGCGCGGACCGGAACCGAGGAAGCGGATGTCGTTGGCGA
>JAGRLC010000090.1 GCA_020441995.1 Rhodobiaceae bacterium | reverse complement strand
TGCCGGAAATGGACGGCATCGAGCTTGCCCGGCGCGCGGCTGAAATCGATCCTGATATCAAGGTGATGTTCATCACCGGCTTTGCCGCGGTGGCGCTCAATCCCGATTCCGATGCCCCGCGCAACGCCAAAGTGCTTTCAAAGCCCTTCCACCTGCGCGATCTGGTTGCCCAGGTCGAACGCATGCTGGCGGCTTGAGCCGCCAAAACCGGCGGGCGTCATCCTTCGGCCTTCGGTCTGTTTTTCTTCAGCTGCTTCTTGTTGAAATCCCAGCGGTTGTGAAGCCACAGCCATTGCTCGGGATATTCGCGAATCCATCCTTCGATGATCTTGTTGATGGCTTGCGTAGCGGCCGCAATGTCGACACGGCCATCGCTGTCGCGCGGCAGTTCGATCGGGTCGGTGACTTCCAGACGGAAACGGTTGTTCGGCAAGCGAATGCAGCGTGCTCCGAAGACGGGGCAATCGAATTGACGCGCGACGCGTGCGACGGTCGTGTTGGTGGGCGTCGATTTCTGGAAAAAGGGGACAGACAGGCCGCGCGAGAAGCGCTGGTCGACGAGCAGGCCGAGATGGTCGCCGCGCTCGATCGAGGCTGCGACATGCATGATTGCGCCGCGCGAACGCGACAGCAGCCGCCCCATGGTCCCGGCGCGCACGTTCATGACGTAGTCGGCAATGAACGCGTTGCTCGGCGGGCGGAACAAAATCGTCATGTCAAGGCCATGGCGCGCCGCGCAGACAGCCGGAAGTTCCCAGTTTGCCAGATGCGCGGTGAAGATGATCGCCGGTTTGCCGTCCCACAGCATCTGTTGGAAGTTGCGGATGCCGGTGACTTCGACGCGGCGGGGATTCATCCACTCGATCTCGAAATCGTAGAGTTGGTCGAGGTGCGGGTACTCGCAAGCGGTGCGGCCGAGGTTTTCCCACACGCCTTTCAGGATTTCCTCGCGCTTTTCCTCGCTTTTCTGCGGGAACGCCATCTTCAGGTTGGCGCGCGCGATGTTGCTGACGGACAGATGCGGTCCGATCAGGCGCGCTACCCGGCCGCCCAGATTGCTCGCGCGGTCGGGGCCGAGGGCGGTGATGATGCGCAAAAGGCCGGTGGCAATGGAATAAACCAGCCAGTCGCCGAAACGCTTGCCACGTGAGCGGCGATTGCGCCGCTTGCGATCGGGCGGTTTCGTGCTTGTCACGGGAGTTCCCTGTCCACGAGGCGATTTCGGATCTTGATCTTAGAAGGTCACGACGATCTTGCCGAAGACACGGCGGCTTTCCAGACGCTCCAGCCCTTCGGAAAAATTCTCCAGCGTGATCTCTGTGTCAATGACGGGAAGGATGCCGCGGGCCATTTTCGAAAGGCTTGAGCGCATGTTGTCGATCCGGCAGCCGAAACTGCCGATCAGCCGCAACTGCTGCTGGAACAACTGATAGAGGTTGATCTGGGCGGAAACACCGGTTGTCGAGCCGCAGGTGACCAGGCGTCCGCCTTTTTTCATCGCGAACATGGAGCCCGCGAATGTGTCCGCGCCGACATGCTCGAAAACCACGTCGACACCCACTTTCCCGGTGAGGCGGCGGGCGCGGCTTTCGAACCGCTCCTCGCGGTAATTGATGACATGATCGGCGCCCAGCGCCTTTGCCTTTTCGGCCTTCTCGTCATCGCCAACCGTGGCGATGACGGTCGCGCCGACATCCTTGGCCATCAGGATTGCCGAGGACCCGACGCCGCTGCCGCCGGCATGGACCAGGATGGTCTCGCCCGATTCAAGCTTAGCATTGTCGAACAGCATGTGCTCCGTCGTGCCGAATGTGACGGAGGTGCAGGCGGCGTTGACCCAGTTCACGCCATCCGGCACCGGGACGATGTGGCGTTCGGAGATGTTGACCAGATCGCGGCAGAAGCCATCGACATGGAAGCCCATGATCCCGGCGACGTTCTCACACAGGTTGTCGCGGCCCTCACGGCACGGCTTGCAGGTGCCGCAGGTGCGCGCGCCATACATGGCGACACGGTCGCCCGGCTTTGCGGAAGTCACGCCGTCGCCGACCGCGACAATTTCGCCAGCGGCCTCAACGCCGACGACGATGGGCAGTTCGCGCTTGGCAAAGGCCATGCCGCGCCAGCCCCACACATCGATGTGGTTCAGCGCCATCGCCTTGACGGCGATCTGTACTTCGCCCGCGCCCGGAGGCGGGGTGTCGGCAATGTCTGCAAGTTCAAGCTGGCGTTCGCCGGTCAGGCGCAGGGCTCGCATGGAAGCAATCAACCTTTGATGACAGTCATGAGTGCGCGGTCACGCCGACTTCAGACGAAACCACCGCGCCGATATGGCACAGGCCGTTCGTCAATGAAAGCCGTGCGGACGACCTGCCGCCGTAGATGTATCAGACGGGCTCGGCGCTGAAGATCAGGCTGGCGTTCTGGCCGCCGAAGCCGAAGGAATTCGACATGACCGTCGAGATCGATGCGTCCCTTGCGGTATTCGGCACCACGTCCAGTTCGATCGCCGGATCGGGGATCTCGTGGTTGATGGTCGGCGGAATGCGCTGATGTTCCAGCGTCAGCAGGGAAACAACCGCTTCGATTGCGCCCGCCGCCGTCAAAGTATGACCGATCATCGACTTGTTGGAGCTGATCGGCAGGGTCGAGGCGCGCTCGCCGAAAATCGTGTGAACGGCGTAATGCTCCATCTTGTCGTTTTCCGGCGTGCCGGTGCCATGGGCGTTGATGTAGTCGATGGCGTCGGGGGACAGGCCCGCATCTTCCAGCGCGTTCCTGATGGCCCCGGTGATCGCGATGCCGTCGGGATTGGAGCGGGTGCGGTGGAAGGAATCCGATTTCTCACCGCCGCCGGCAATGACGCCGAGAATTTTCGCGCCGCGCGCCTTGGCGTGTTCGTGGCTTTCGATGACAAGGGCCGCCGCACCCTCCGCCATGACGAAGCCGTCGCGGTTCTTCGAGAACGGTCGCGATGCCTTTTCCGGCGCATCGTTCTGGGTCGAGAGCGCGGACAGCAGCGAGAAGCGGATCATGGTCTCGGGATACATCGAGCCGTCGGCGGCAACCGCAAGGGCTGCGCCGGATTCGCCGCGGCGGATCGATTCGATTGCGTGCTGGATGGCGGTTGCGCCGGACGCGCAGGCCGTAGTCAGCGAAATCGGCGACCCCTTGGTGCCGAACGTGCTGGCAAGACGCTCGCCGACGGAGCCGAACAGGCAATCCACGCGGTCGGTGTCGCTTGCCGACCGGCTGGCGCGGAAAAGGTCGCTGTAGGAGGCGCTATCGGTCTTGCCGGCCATGGCCAGCAGTTTCTCGCGCATGGGCCATTCCATCTCGATGGGCGGCATGCCGAGGAACAGGGGGCCGGGGAAATCGCCTTTGGCTCCGACGCCGGACTGGCTCACGGCCTCGCTGGCCGCGCGCGTTGCCATTTCCGTGGTCAGTTCGGAACAGTTGAACGGATCGACATCCAGGAAGTCGATCGTGCCGCCGATGGTCGTGCGCAGGCCTTCGGTCGGAAAACGCGTGATGGAATGAATGCCGGAACGCCCGGCGGTCAGCGCGTCCCAGTTGTCCTTCTTGCCTTCACCCAGCGCGGTAACGATGCCGGTACCGGTGACGACGATAACGGGGCGTCCTTTGGCGTCCTTCATGTTCAGCAATTCCCCTGTTTGGCGGGCAGCTCGCAGCCGGATGATCAGATATCGGCTTTGCCGACGAGGGCAAGCCCCTCTCCGCGCCAATGGCCGACATTGGTTACGAGAACATCGGTTATGGCCTCGGAAGACGGTTTTTCAACGCCGGCGGTGTCGAAGTCCGCAAACATGCGGCCATGCTGCACGCACAAGGCGGCCAGCGCGAGGTTGAACGGGGCCTGAGATTCAATGCCATGGCCGATCCGGCTTGCGCTTGCGCGGACCGGAACGCCGACCCTTTCCAGAAAGTCCAGCTCTTCCCGCGCCTGGTCGGCAACGCCGGTTGCGCCGGAAATGATGCCCAGAGAGCCGGTGGCGTGAGAGGCGATGTCCTGCCACATGGACGCCAGGCTTGTCGTGATGCTGCCCGGCTCCCGGGTTTCGCGGTCGGCCGCAACGGCCTTGAGCGCGGCAACGGCCTCTTTGCCACGGCTGCGCGCATGTTCGGCGGATTCAAGCATCAGGAAAGCGCCCATGCTGCCGAGCCGCAGGCCGCCATTGTCCTGCTGGCGCGCCCAGACGCTGTCCTCGTCGCCGAGCCAGTTATAGCCGCCCATCTCGAACAGCAGCAGCATGTCCTCGCGCGCCGCGTTGAAAGAGCCGCCGACGAGGCAAATGTCGCTTTGGCCCGCGGCGATGCGCGCATGGGCATTGCGGATGGCGTCGAGGCCGGCGGATTCCTCGCCCATGAACGTGCGCGAGGAGCCCCTGACGCCGTGGACGATGGAAATGTTGCCGGCAACGAGATTGGGCAATTGCGCCAGGAACAGCGTCGGGCGCAGTTCGTTCGACAGCCGCTCGATCAGCATGTGCGCACGATCGTTGGTTTGCAGCATCTCCGTCAGAATCTGGTTGTCGACGGTGATGTCGCGCTCGCCGCCGCCGGCGGCCACGATCATGTCCATCCGGTCCAGAAGACCGGTATCGCGCGCGCCGGCATTGTCGATGGCGAGACCCGCCGCGTAAACGCCGAGCCGCTGCCAGGTTTCCATCTGGCGCTGATCGCCGCGCTTGGCGATCTGCTGCGACAGATCGAGTTCGACCATCGGGTGAATGGCGAAAGGCGGTATCGTTTCGCGGTCGAGAACAGGGCCCGAGCCGCTGTCGAACGCGTTCCAGTTCTCTTCGCATCCTTCGCCGAGCGAGGAGACAATACCGATACCGGTTATCCAGACGTCTTGATTCATGCTTCCACCGGGAGGGCTTTCAAAGATAAGCGGGCGCTGTCATAGCGCGTATTTCTCCAAGGGCCAAACGGCATTCGGACCTTCGAGGCGGCGTGTGCCCGATTCCGGCCTGGGCCTTAAGCGGCGTTGCGCAGGCCCGTGATCAGGTCGATCATGAATCCGCGCAGGTCTTCCTCGGGCCACTTGATCAAAGTGTAGGTCAGCTGCGCGTTGGCAACCCGCTTGCCGTCAACGCTGAGTTCGGCCTTTGCCACCGCATAGCCGGAGCCGTTGTGCTCCAGGATGCCGTGACCGTCGATGCGTGTTTTCGGGGCCACGAACTGGCGCAGCTTGGCGTCCTTGACGCCGACCAGCAGCGGCAGGCGCTCATATCCGTTGGCGGCCATGACCATGGTGCCGCAGGTCTGGGCCATGGTTTCGATGAGAAGCACACCCGGCATCAGCGGATGGCCGGGAAAATGCCCTTCGAAGACGGTGCTTTCCTCGGGCACGACCGCGCGCGTGCGGATTTCCTCGTCGCTCAGTTCGACGATGGCATCCAGCATCTGGAAATATTCAAGGCGCATGTCGGCGGATGTTTTCGTGCGGGCTTCGAGGCCAGGGCCTGTCGCCCGCAGCGTTAATCAGGCGGTCTTGGCCGCGACCAGTTCGTCGACGCGGGCGCACAGGTTCTTGAGGATGAAGTAGTCCTCCGCCGTTGCGCGGCCTTCGTTGATTTCCTCGGTCCACTTCTCGTGCGGGATCTTGATGCCGAACGATTTGTCGACGGCAAACACGACATCGAGGAAGTCGAGGCTGTCGATGCCCAGATCGTCGATCACGTGGCTTTCGGGCGTGATGGTGTCGCGGTCGATGTCGCAGGTGTCTGCAATGATGTCCGCCACGGTGTCGAACGTCTTCGACATGTCTTGAAACTCCTTAAGGATTGCCGGGCAGGGCTTCGCCCCGCTCTTCCGGCCCGGCCTGGCAACAGGCCGCTTGAAACACACCCGGCATGCGGGCAAACCGGTATTGATCAAGCTGTCGCGCCGTTGCCGCCGTTTCAGGGCCGCATTGACGCAGAAAATCCGCGTCGGTCTATCCGACACGCCATAAGAGTGCAAGGGGCCAGTTCAGGCTTGCGTAAATGCAAAGCGGCCATGTCTGCGATCATGCGGGAAAACAGCGCTTGAGCGGGGTTGCACATGCCATGCAGTCCGGCTATACGGCTTTTCCCGATCCGCGCTTGTTCCCGCCGCGGACGACAAGTGGGCGTGTAGCTCAGCGGGAG
>JAGRLC010000089.1 GCA_020441995.1 Rhodobiaceae bacterium | reverse complement strand
GCCAGTTCGCTACGCTCACGGCTCCAATGGACGCCGGAAAGCCGGCGACGCCCGGTCGGGCCTGCAAATCCTTCGGATTTGTTGGTGCTTCGAACACTCGTTGCGGGCAGCCGCCACACCAACCCTGCCTGCGTGGTTCCGGTTCAAGGCTGCGCCCCTCACCTCCGCCATTGTTCTTCACGCCTTGCCGCCGACCCAAGGCGCATTGTCCATCTCACGTCAGTTCGCTTCGCTCACGGCGCCAATGGGGCGCGAACGCAAGTGAGCTTGACGTGAAGAATACGAATGCATGATGCAGAACTAAGTCCGCATCCGGCGCGCGCCTTCACATGTCGCATCAATCGCCCAGATCAAAACCTGTTATTTTTCTTGAACTGATCAAGAGTTTCAGTTTTCGCTCCTGATTTTACATACCTGAAAGGCCTGTGATAAATGCTGGAATAGAAATCGCAATTTTTGCAAATTTCTTGAAACATACCATTTTGCTGGTCATCGATAATTTTCATGTATCTCGGGTTTTGAGACGAAACTAATTTCTGAAGCGGCTCTTCATGTAAATCTCCCATGCGGAGTGTCGCATTGGCGTCCCTACAAGCACAACCATTGACGACACCATTGGACATAATTTGAAACTGATCAAATAAACGCCTGCATGCTCCATTTTTACTAGTCACCTCATTGTTTAAAACAGTAATTGGCAAATATTCTACGTCTTTATCAGAAACCATTCCGCCCCAATTATTATATAATAACTTATGTGTGCGAACTTTAATTTTATTTTGCGAATACGACCGAAGCGCATCTATAAGTGCACTCTTTTTTCCTATCAGCGTCTTACACGCGGAATGGAACGAAACACGAACCGGAATGCGCTGGTACTTAAGCTTAGACAGAAAATAATCCAAGTTGGAGACCAATCTATCGTAAATTTTTTGAGAACTATTGGTCATAGCAACAAAACTATCACGGTCGTGACCATAAACACTAATGACAATTTCCTTGAATTTTTTATACTTGAAAAGTTTATCTATATCTTTCTTTCTGGGTATTGTGAAATTTGTAAAGAATGAATAGCCCTTTATCATTGGATGATTATCCAAATAATGTAATTTTTCCGACAAATTCCTATCCATGAAAACGTCGCCCGTACAAGGCGTCAAATTAATATATCGATACCCCAATTCTACTGCTTGCTCAACGCTACTTCGGAATAATTCATAGTCCATCGTGACCCTTGGACTTATTTTTTTTGGATATGCGCAAAATGGGCAATTAAGATTACATATACTTGATGTTTCAATGCTTATCCATTCCCTTTCTGATAGGATAAGTTCTCTACCTCTATTGCGATTGAGACGGCAGGAAACATCGGTGAGAATATTCCTCACCCACTTAAGGATATATGGGACATTCACCATGGCTCAGTTTTTATATCCCGAATAAGCGCACACTCACATCCCTGCCCACGCTCGTCCTTGCGCCCTCTTGTCGTGGACAAGTGGATAGTGCGTGGGGCGCGAACCAAGAGTCGTTATTCAGTTGATCGAGCAGGCGGCGGCTTTTTTTGGAGGAATTCCCCGATCCCGGATATCTTATATAATGGGAACTATCCCCCGATATTTGTCAAAGCAAACGTCATTTCCATAGAAATATGGGCATTATCCCGAGAGCTAATTTATTACGGCTAGACGCGAGCTTTCAGGCAACCGTCCATTTTAGTGCCGATCTTCAGCATCCCTATCGATTATCTGATCGCATTCCTTTTCCACATAGTCCGCTTCCCCGAGCACAGCGGTATCCGTATCAGCCATGAACTTCGCCATGCGGGCGCTGTACATCGCACCCAGAATGAAATCGAGGCTGACCTTCGTGCGCGGCTGATGATGCTCGTAGAAATCGATGTAAGCGCCCTGGTTAGCTGAATTCAGCAACGGGCCGGGAAACCTGATCTCCTCGGCGATATCGCGCCAGATGCCGTAGAGATAGGTCTCCTTCTCGCGGTATTTCTCGTATTTTACCTCATCAAGTTTCTTCTGGATGACCTGCGCGATGAAGGAACATTCCAGCGCCGCGTTAGCGCGATCGATCTTCCCGACGAGAACATCGCCCGCATACGCCGCAAAGGATATAGCCAGGACGAGCGGCACGGCGACCGCCGCAAACAGGCAGAATCGGCCGCCGGTTTGAAGCCCTTTATCCATGCACAGGCTCGAACGGCGAACGCACCCTAGCGGCAGGCCGCAGCGAGGCTGAGATAGTTGCCGTGGACCCAGCCGGAGGGATAGGCGGGGCCCCAGAGCGGATTGGTGCAAAGGCCTTGGACGCAGGCGACCTCGAACCATTTCCCGTGCCTGGCATATACCGCGACAATATCGCCGCGATAGACTTCGCCAAGTTGCTGGTACCCTCCACCCGCTCCCGCACGCACGGCAAGATAGCCGCGCCCACTGGCGTGATTGTACTGGCTGGCCGGACGGACGCCGACCACCTTGCCATTGCACGTAACGGCGTCGGCCGTTTCAGGTACGGCCATCAGAACGGCCATGAATGCGGTCAGAAAAACCGCGGCCGCGGTTAGGCGGATACATCCTGATCCCATGTTTCCCTCCGACTTACTGTCTGACGTTGGGGAACATTGTGCGGCAGGTTGCCTGCCAGTGCCATACACAAAAACGCGTGCGCGCCATAAATGGCTTCGTCAGTCTTCGTGCTCGCGCTGGTCTTCGGGCAGGTCGTCGTCGCGAAGAACGCGGTTGGCGGCACCATCGAGATCATCGAACTGGCCCGACTTCAGCGCCCACATGAAGGCGCCGAGCCCCGCAAGCCCCAGCAGCAAGGCCGCCGGGATCAGGTAGACCAGAACGCTCATGCCTTGCCGCCGGCAAACCTTGCGCGCAGCGCGTTGGTCGTCACCAGGATCGAGGAACCCGACATGGCGAGCGCAGCGATCAGCGGCGTTACAAGACCGGCAATGGCAACCGGCACCGCCACCATGTTGTAGATCACCGCAAGCCACAGGTTCTGCCCCATGATGGCGCGGGCGCGCTTGGAGACGGTGAGCGCGGTGACGACAGGCGCCAGCCTTTCGCCGAGGAAGACGGCATCCGCCGCGGCCTGGCTGAGATGCACGGCCGTCACCGGCGACATGGATACATCCGCCGCCGCGAGCGCGGGCGCGTCGTTGAGGCCGTCGCCAAGCATCAGGACCCTGTGGCCTTCTTCTTTCAGCGCCTCGATACGGGCAATCTTGTCGGCAGGCGACAGTCCGCCGCGAGCAGATGCTATACCAAGATCGGCAGCAACGCCGTCGACAATATCCTGCCGGTCGCCGGACAGAATCTCGATTGCGTAGCCTTTCGCCTGAAGCGCATGGACTGTTTCCGCGGCATCATGGCGAAGCGCCTGTCCTATGCGGATCGGGACCGCATCCGCGCCCTCGCGCGCAAACCAGATCAGCGAGGCGAAACCCGCCGCCTTCTGCGCCGCGTCGCGCTGTTTATCGCCGACACCGCACAGGGCGGCGCTGCCGAGTTTCAGTTCGGCGCCGTCGAGCGTCGCGGCAACACCCTTGCCCGCCTCCTCGCGCGCGCCCTCGACCGGCCTCGCGTCCGGATAGGCGGCGGCCAGCGCATTGGCCAGCGGATGCGAACTCGAAACCGCGAGCCGCGCCGCAAGCGCAAGGGTTGCCGAATCCACAACCTGTTCATCGGCGATGACCGCATCGGGCAGGGTCAGCGTGCCGGTCTTGTCGAAGATGATGGTGTCGACGCCGGCAAGGCGTTCCAGCGCATCGCCACCATTGAGCAGGATTCCGGCCTTGAACAGGCGGCCCGTGGCGACGACCTGAACAGCGGGAACCGCCAAACCCAGCGCGCAGGGGCATGTGATGATCAGCACCGCGATCGCCGTGATCAGCGATGTCTCCCAGCCCGCTCCGAGAGCCAGCCAGCCGATGAACGTCAGCGCCGACAGCGTGTGTACGACAGGCGCATAGACGCGCGCGGCGCGGTCCGCGAGCGCGACATAGCGGTTCTTGACGGCAAAGGCCTTTTCGAGAAGCCGGTTCACGTCATCGAGCAGCGTACCGCCGCCGGCAGCCGTGACGCGGACGTGAAGAACGCCACCCTGATTGAGCGTTCCGGCATAGACGGCGGTGCCGGGTTCGGCACGGGCGAAGACCGTCTCGCCGGTCACGAGGCTCTGGTCGATTTCGGACACGCCCGTTTCGACGATACCATCGACGGCGAGCCGTTCACCCGGTTTCACCAGCACGAGGTCGCCGGGATCGATAGCGGAAACGGGAAGCGCCTTCGCCTCGCCATTCGCCAGCAGCTTTGTTGCCGTCTCGGCCCTGAGCGCCGACAGGTTGGCGGCGAAATCGCGGGTGCGCCGGCGCATCGTGTGGTCGAGGTAGCGGCCGATCAGCAGAAAGAACAGCAGCATCACGGCTGAATCGAAATAGGCGTGATGGGCGTGATTGAAGGTCTGGAACAGCGACATGCCGACCGCGAGCAAAACGCCCAGCGAGATCGGTACGTCCATGTTGAGGCTTTTCGCCCGTAATGCCGCCAGCGCCGAGCCGAAAAACGTCTGGCCGGAATAGGCGACCGCCGGCAGCGCGATCAGGGCCGAGATCATGTGGAACAGGTCGCGGGTTTCGGGCGTGATGTCGGTAACGTTGCCCGACCATACCGAAACCGAGAGCAGCATGATGTTGGCGGCGGCAAAACCGGCGACGGCAAGCGCCCGCAGCAGGCTGCGGCCTTCCGCGTCGGCGGCGGCTTCCAGCCTGCCAGGATCGAACGGATAGGCCTTGAAGCCCAAACCCGTTACGGCATTGATGATGGATGCCGGTGTCTGGTTGTTACCCGACCATTCCACGGCCATGCGTTTGCTGGTCAGATTGACGCGCGCCTTGGAAACGCCATCCAGCGCGTTGATGCCGCGTTCGAGCTTGGCCATGCAGCCGGCGCAGCGCAACCCCTCGACCGCCAGGTCGATATGGGCGGTGTTACCATCGACCATGGTAACGAAACCGGCCAGTTCATCGGACCCCGTGAAGCTTTCGGGCGCGGGCTGGGCGGTCATCTGTTCAGTCCCTGATGTTGATCCGGCTCTGCGACAGGAACATCTGCTGCGGGTTACCCGTCTGCGGATCGATGCCTTCTCCCGTCAGAACCAGCGTCCACTGCCCCAGGCCGATTTCATCGATGCGACCCGAATAGGTGCCGCTCCCGGCTTCGGAGAGCACAACCGAAATGTCATCGCTGTCCTCGGCCGGGCGTTTGAACACGGCAGTGAATGCCATACCCGTCAGCGGCGCACCCTGCTTGTCGCGCGCATCGATCCTGATATTCGCGCCCTCTCCGGCACGCGCAATATCCGCCGACACCTGCCAGCCACGCTCCGCTTGAGCCGCGGCCTCGGCCTTGTCGCGCTCGAAGGTCTGGCCGGCCTTGTAGGCGCTGGTTGCCTCAATGCCGGAGAAGCTGGAGAGCGCGAGCCAGAGAAATATGCCGTTGGCGAGAAAGATCACGGCGAAGAAGCCTATCACCCAGGCAAGCACGGTGCGGCCGGTGATACGCTTTCCATCGGATCCATTGGGTGCGGATGTCATGGCAACAGAGTGCATGATCGGCCTGGTCCTTTCCAGTGGCACTATTTCGCGGGCGCCTTGAAGTTGTCGCTCACGGTATCTTCCTCACCGGTTTTCACATCCCGGATGCGGAAGGTGATCGGCGTGGATTCAGCAAGGTCGCTTCCCGCCGGCGTGTGAACCAGCAGACGAACCTCCTGGGTCGTGTCCGGCCTGACCGCAACGATCGGGTGGCCATTCAAATCCGGCGGGACGCCAACCGCTTCAACCCACGCGCCGTCGATACCCTCGACAGAGATCGCGTAATGGCGCGGCTGCAGTTCCTTGTTGATCAGGCGCGCGGTGTAGCCGTTGCGGATCGAGCCGTTCTGCAGGGTCACGAACAGCGGATTGCGGTCATGAATGACAGCGATGCCGGCGGTCGTGCGGTTGAACAGCGTGACCGCCATCAGGCCGGCCACGAACACAATGATGCCGGCGTAGATCAACGTACGCGAGCGGATCGGCCGGTAGACCTCGGCCTTGCCTTCCTCGCGGCGCGCCATGTTCATATCGTTGTCGTAAGCGATCAGCCCGCGCGGACGGCCGACCTTGTCCATGATGCGGTTGCACGCATCGATGCACAGGCCGCACTGGATGCACTCAAGCTGCGCACCATCGCGGATATCGATTCCCGTCGGACAAACGGCAACGCATTGCAGGCAGTCGATGCAATCACCCGCCCTGTCGCCGGCGGCTTCAACTTTTTTCGCTTCCTTGACCGACATGCGCGGCTCGCCACGGTCGTGCCGGTAGGTGACGTTGAGCGCCCACTCGTCGGTCAGCGCCGCCTGGATGCGCGGCCACGGACACATGTAGACGCAGACCTGCTCGCGCATGTGGCCGGCGAAGACATAGGTCGTGGCGGTGAGGATGCCGATCCAGAGATAGGCGGAGAAAGGCGCCTGGCCTCTCAGAAGCTGACCGACAAGGGTCGGCGCGTCGGAGAAATAGAGCACCCAGGCACCGCCGGTCCACCATGCGATCAGCAACCACAGGGCATGTTTGGTGACACGCTCGCCGACCTTGTTGAGCGTCCAGCCCTGCTTGTCGAGAATCATCCGGTCGCGCCGGTCGCCTTCGATCAGGCGCTCCACGGCGTAGAACAGATCCGTCCAGACCGTCTGCGGGCACATGTAACCGCACCACACACGGCCGGCAAGCGCGTTCATCAGGAACAGGACCATGGCGGCCATGATCAGCAGACCGGTCAGGTAATAGACCTCCTGCGGCCAGATCTCGATGAAGAAGAAATAGAATCTGCGGTTCGGGAAATCGACGAGAACAGCCTGATCGGGGGCGTTCGGCCCGCGGTCCCAGCGCACGAACGGCAGCAGGTAATAAACGCCGAGTGCAAGGGCCATGAAAGTCCACTTCAGGGTGCGGAACGTGCCGCGGACTGACTGAGGGTAGACTTTCTTGCGCGCTACATAGAGCGGTGCGTCGACAGCACCTTGAGCGTCTTGATTGTCCGTTGGGGGCATCGGTTTCATCGCTCGATTTCCTTGGCCGGTACGTGTCGGCCTGTCTGATGTTCACCGGCGGAAACATATTCCCGCCGGTGAATGCTTTGTATGTGGCAGAGTGCCGCTTACTGGCCGCCACCAAGGCTGTGGACATAGACCGCCAGCGACTTGATGGTCGCTTCATCGAGGCGGCCGGTCCATGCCGGCATGACGCCGCCACGGCCGTTGGTGATGGTTTCCATCACGGTCTCGATCGAGCCGCCATAGAGCCAGATGTTGTCGGTCAGGTTCGGCGCACCGAGCTCCTGCATGCCCTTGGCATCCTCGCCATGGCAGGCAGCGCAGTTGTCGGCAAAGACCGTCTCGCCATTGGCGATATCGGCACCTTCCGCCGGGCTGCCGCCGGACAACGACACGACATAACTCGCCACGTCGCGGATCTGATCGCGATCGAGCAGTTCGTCGCGGCCGAACGCCAGCATGTCACCGGTACGGGCTTCGTCATGACCGGACCGGATGCCGTAGTGGATCGTCTGGCTGATGTCGTCCAGCGTACCGCCCCAGAGCCACTCGTCGTCGTTCAGGTTGGGATAACCGGTGAAACCGGTTGCACCCGTCCCGTGGCAGGGAGCGCAGTTGTCGCCGAATGCCGCCCTGCCGTTCGCCATGGCGAACTGCAGCAGATCCTGGCTCGACTTGATCGTTTGCAGATCGGCGTCGACCAGGGCCGCGGCATTGCCGGCACGAGCGGCTTCGAGAGCAGCCACTTCCTCAGCCACCACAGTACGCTGCGAGTGGTTGCGGATACCGTGCGTATAGTCGCTGACCAGAGGCCACGCCGGCATCAGCACCCAGTAGACGATCGACCATGCGATGCAGATATAGAACGTCAGCACCCACCATCGCGGCAGCGGGTTGTTGAGTTCCTTTAGACCGTCCCACTCGTGGCCGGTCGTCTCGACGCCGGAAATTGCGTCAACTTCCTTCTTGGCCATTGGTTCAGTCCTTTCTCAGCGGAATTTGCGACGCTTCGTCGAAGCGTTCCTTGTTGGACGGCCACAGGGCATAGGCCACGATGGCGACAAACAGCACGACGAAGTAGACCAGGCCCCAGGTCTGCGCGAAGGTGGCAAGTGAGTTGTAGGTTTCCATGCTTGCCTCCCCTAGCGCAGATTGACGGCGGCCTTGTCGTCATACAGATCGAAGTCGACAAGCGTGCCGAGCATCTGCAGATAGGCGACAAGGGCATCCATCTCGGTGACCGCTTCCGGGTTGCCGTCGAAATCGCGGGCAACCGCTTTCGGATAGCGGGCCTCGAAGCCGTCGATATCATCGGCGGCATCGGGGTTTGCCTGGGCAAGGAAGTCGGCCCGGGCGGCTTCAACCATCTCATCGCTGTAAGGCACGCCAAGCAGGGCGTTGACCTTGAGATGGTCGGCGATGTCCGCACCATCGATCCTGTTTTTCGCCAGGAACGGATAGCCGGGCATAACCGAAGCCGGAGACACCGAGCGCGGATCGGTCAGGTGCTGAACATGCCAGTCGTCGGAATATTTTCCGCCGACGCGGGCAAGGTCAGGCCCCGTGCGCTTGGAGCCCCACTGGAAAGGATGGTCGTACATGCTTTCCGCGGCTAGGCTGTAGTGTCCGTAACGCTCCACCTCATCGCGCAGGGTGCGGATCATCTGGCTGTGGCACAGATAGCATCCCTCACGGATGTAGATGTTGCGCCCGGCGAGCTCGAGCGGAGTGTAGGGACGCATCCCGTCCACCTTCTCGATGGTGCTCTTCAGATAGAAGTTGGGCACCAGCTCGACGAGGCCGCCGATGGCAACCGCCACCAGAATGCCGACGGTAAGGACAATGGAGTTCTTCTCGAAGATCGCGTGACGATTCAACATGACATGCGCCCCCTTATTCGGCCGGAGCCAGCGCAGGCTTGGCGGTGGCCGTTTCGGCCTCGCCGTGCTGCACGGTCATCCAGAGGTTGTAAGCCATGATCAGGCCACCGACGACGAACAGGGCGCCGCCAAGAGCACGGATCACATAGAAGGGGTGCATCGCCTCGACGGTCTCGATGAAGGAGTACTCGAGGAAGCCGAGCGCATTGTAGGCACGCCACATCAGGCCCTGCATGATGCCGGACACCCACATCGCCGAGATGTAGAGGACGATGCCGATGGTCGCGACCCAGAAGTGCCAGTTGACCAGCTTCAGCGAATACAGACCCTTGCGGTTCCAGATCCAGGGCACGAGGCAGTACAGCGCGCCGAAGGAAACGAAGGCAACCCAGCCGAGCGCACCGGAGTGCACGTGGCCGATGGTCCAGTCAGTGTAGTGCGACAGCGAGTTCACCGCGCGGACCGACATCAGCGGACCTTCGAAGGTCGACATGCCG
>JAGRLC010000088.1 GCA_020441995.1 Rhodobiaceae bacterium | reverse complement strand
TATGCGGCGCTCAACATGCTGCGGTTCTTCGAGGACGAAAGCTGCTGCCAGTGCACGCCCTGCCGCGTCGGCTGCGAAAAGGCGGTCAAGCTGATGCAGGCCGACACCTGGGATCAGGGCCTGCTTGAGGAACTCTGCACCGCCATGGCGGATGCCTCGATCTGCGGCCTGGGACAGGCCGCGCCGAACCCGATCCGCCTGACAATGAAACACTTTGCCGAGGAGATCTGATCATGACCGACAAGACATCCAGCAACACGGTCACCTTCACCCTCGACGGAAAAACGGTCACCGCCGCGCCCGGCGAAACGATCTGGGAAGTGTCGCTTCGCGAAGGCAAGCGCATTCCGCACCTGTGCCATTCGGGACAGAAGGGATACCGGCCCGACGGCAATTGCCGCGCCTGCATGGTCGAGATCGACGGTGAGCGCACCCTTGCCGCATCGTGCATCCGCACTCCCAGCGAGGGCATGGTCGTAAAGTCCGAATCCGAGCGCGCCGACAAGGCCCGCAAGATGGTCATGGAGCTGCTTGTTTCCGACCAGCCGGAGCGGACCGAAGCGCACGATTCCTCTTCGCACCTGTGGCAGATGGCCGACATGCAGGGCGTGTCCGACAGCCGTTTTCCGGCGATGGAGAAGGAGCGCATTCCGCTCCTCGACGGTAGCCATGTCGCCATGCGCGTCAACCTCGACGCCTGCATCCACTGTAATCTGTGCGTCCGCGCCTGCCGTGAAGTCCAGGTCAATGACGTGATCGGCATGGCCGGCCGCGGCCATGACGCCAAGATCGTTTTCGACTTCGACGATCCGATGGGCCAGTCGACCTGCGTTGCCTGCGGCGAGTGCGTACAGGCCTGCCCGACCGGCGCCCTGATGGAAGCCTCCATCCTCGATGACGCCGAGCGCGGCGACAGCGCCAAGGTCGACAAGGAAGTGAAGTCTGTCTGCCCCTATTGCGGCGTCGGCTGCCAGATCAACTACAAGATCCGCGACAACAAGATCGCATGGGTCGACGGCGTCGATGGTCCCGCCAACGAGCAGCGCTTGTGCGTCAAGGGCCGCTTCGGCTTCGATTACATTGCCCACCCCCACCGCCTGACCAAGCCGCTGATCCGCCGCGAGGACGCGCCCGCAAAGGGGTTGAACGTCGATCCGGCCAATCCGTGGACGCATTTCCGCGAAGCGACATGGGAAGAAGCGCTCGACGTTGCCGCGAACGGCCTGAAGAAGCAGCGCGACGAGAAGGGCGGCAAGGCGGTTTCCGGTTTCGGTTCGGCCAAATGCTCCAACGAGGAGGCCTATCTCTTCCAGAAGCTGATCCGACAGGGTTTCGGCCATAACAACGTCGACCACTGCACCCGCCTTTGCCATGCCTCTTCGGTGGCGGCGCTGATGGAAAACGTCGGCTCCGGCGCCGTGACGGCAACCTTCAACGAGATCGAGAATGCGGATGTGGCCATCGTCATCGGCTGCAATCCGATCGAGAACCACCCTGTTGCCGCGACCTACTTCAAGCAGTTCGCGAAACGCGGCGGCAAGCTGATCATCATGGACCCGCGCGCCGTGGCGCTGAAGCGTCACGCATCGCACATGCTGCAGTTCCGTCCGGGAACCGACGTCGCCATGCTCAACGCGATCATGCACACGATCATCGAGGAAGAGCTCTACGACCGTCAGTACATCGAAGGCTTCACCGAGAACTTCGATGCCATGAAGGAGCATCTGAAGGGCTTCCCGCCGGAAGAGATGGAAAAGCTCTGCGGCATTCCCGCCGAAACACTGAAGGATGTCGCGCGCACCTTCGCCCGCGCCCAAGCAGGCATGATCTTCTGGGGCATGGGCATCTCCCAGCATATCCACGGCACCGACAATTCGCGCTGCCTCATCGCGCTTGCCTTGATGTGCGGCCATGTCGGACGCCCTGGCACCGGCCTGCATCCGTTGCGCGGCCAGAACAACGTGCAGGGCGCGTCCGACGCCGGCCTCATCCCGATGGTGTTGCCCGACTACCAGAGCGTCTCCAACGTCCAGACCCGCGATCTCTTCAAGGAGATCTGGGGCGGAACGGAGATCGACGAGAAGCCGGGCCTGACCGTGGTGGAGATCATTCACGCCATTCATCATGGCGATATCACCGCCATGTACATCCACGGCGAGAACCCGGCGATGTCGGACCCGGATGTCGATCATGCGCGCGCCGCGCTGGCAAAGCTGGAGCATCTTGTCGTTCAGGACATATTCCTGACCGAGACGGCCAATTTCGCCGACGTGGTTCTTCCCGCCTCCGCATGGCCTGAAAAGAACGGCACGGTGACCAACACCAACCGTCAGGTGCAGATGGGCCGCAAGGCCGTCGAGGCGCCGGGCGAGGCCCGCGAGGACTGGTCCATCATCGTGGATATGGGCAAGCGGCTCGGGCTTGGCTGGACCTATACACATCCCAGCCAGGTGTTCGCCGAAATGAAGAAGTCGATGAAGTCGCTCGACAACATCACCTGGGACCGCCTGGAAAACCAGAGCGCCGTCACCTACCCGTCCCTGTCGCCGGAAGACCCCGGCCAGGCGATTGTGTTCGGCGACGGATATCCGCGCCCCTCCGGCCGTGCCCGCTTCGCTCCGGCGAACATCGTGGCGCCGGCGGAAACACCGGATACTGAGTTCCCGTTCATCCTCACGACGGGCCGCCAGCTCGAGCACTGGCACACCGGCTCGATGACGCGGCGCGCGACCGTGCTTGACAATGTCGAGCCGGAAGCCAACGCCTCGCTGCATCCCAAAACGCTGAGGAAACTCGGCGTTGCTCCGGGCGGCATGCTGCGGCTTACGACGCGGCGCGGTACCATCGAGATCATGGCGCGTGCCGACCGGGCGGTTGCCGAGGACATGGTGTTCGTGCCTTTCGCCTATGTCGAGGCGGCGGCCAATGTCCTCACCAATCCGCAGCTCGACCCTTACGGGAAGATCCCGGAATTCAAGTATTCAGCCTGCAAAGTCGAGGCGGCAACGCCGCACGTGGAAGCAGCCGAATAGACCTTTAAACCACACGAAATGACCGGGCCTTTATTGGCCCGGCCGCCACACATGCGTCTTGGAAAGGACGAGGCAACATGAGCTACAAGAGCGATATCGAAATTGCCCGTGAGGCAAACAAGAAGCCGATTCAGGAAGTTGGCGCCAAACTTGGCATCCCGTCCGAAGACCTGCTGCCCTTCGGCCATGACAAGGCCAAGGTGTCGGCCGACTTTATCAAGGCACAGGCTGGCAAGCCCGACGGCAAGCTGGTTCTCGTCACCGCGATCAACCCGACACCGGCCGGCGAA
Organism: Rhodobiaceae bacterium; assembly: GCA_020441995.1. Taxonomy (GTDB): domain Bacteria; phylum Pseudomonadota; class Alphaproteobacteria; order Rhizobiales; family Tepidamorphaceae; genus JACKJK01. The sequence continues at coordinate 92 of JAGRLC010000088.1, read as the reverse complement.
GGCAAAACCACCACGACCGTCGGTCTTGGCGACGGCCTGAATCGCATCGGCAAGAAGGCCGCGATCTGCATCCGCGAAGCCTCGCTCGGCCC
>JAGRLC010000087.1:11340-14760 GCA_020441995.1 Rhodobiaceae bacterium | reverse complement strand
TGCTGGCCGATGACCTGCTTGTAGATATCGACGGCGAGCACGTTGTATTGCCCGCCGATCACCTTGGGCAGGCCGAAGTCGGTGATGACCAGTGTGAAGACCACGAAGGCCGCCGAGATCAGGCCGTAGCGCGCTCCGGGGATCGTCACCGTCCAGAAGGTGCGCCATTTGCTGGACCGCAGGGACTCAGCCGCCTCGTAGTGGCGCTGATCCGAAATCGACAGCGCGGTCGATATGATGATCATCGCATGCGGGAAGGTGAAGAACACCGAGCCGATAACGATGCCGAGCGGCCCGTAGATGCTCTCGCCCAGCAGCAGTTCCTTCATGTAGCCCTGGTTGCCGAACATGTAGACCAGCGCGATGCCCGGCAGCAGCGAGGGCACCAGGATGGGCATCATCGCGATCAGGCGGAAGGCCGGCTTGAACGGCATGCAGCTGCGGTTGAGCGCATTGGCGAAGCCAAACGCCAGAATGATGGTGATGACCGTGCTGACCGAGGCGATGAAGAAGGAATTCTCGATGGAGCGGAACAGCGACGGCGTCGAGAAGTAGGTCTTGTAATTGGCGAGGCTGCGCGACTGAACCGGACGCAGCATGACGCGCCGGAAGGTGTTGCTGTCGACTTCCTGCCATTCCCGGGAATTGAAAAGCTCGAGACCGACGAGATAGGGCGCGTTCTCCACGGTCCCGCGAATGCGGTATTTGACCGGACTGCGGAAACTGAAGTCGGGGAAGAAGCTGGTCGCCGGCAGACGCCCGTCGGAGATCGTGTCGAGTTCTTCCGGCGGCACGGAATTGAGTTCATCGTTCAGCGCCCTGGCCGTGACCGGATCGCTCCAGTTTGCCCCGCTTTCGTCGCTGACCTGGAATTCGTAGCGGGTCAGGTCGAAGCTGTAGGTGGTGAAGGATTTCGACAGCATCGCATACAAGGGGAGCGCGAGCGCCGCGACGAGATAGGCCGCGATCACGAGCATAAGGCCACGCTTGATCAGCGCGTCACTGTCGAGCCCTATGCGGACAGGACGTCCCGGTGGCAGAGTGGCTTGCGCGTCGGACATGCCCTACTCCGCCTTCGCGAAAACGAGCACGCGCTCGACGGGAAGCTCCACCGTCATGTCGATGCCTTCTTCCAACCCGAGACGGCGCACCGCGTTCATGGAAAAGTTCGCGACCATCGGAATGCCGTCCAGCGATGCGCCGCCGAGATGGGCGCGCCAGTAGGAGCCGAGAAATTCCATCGCTTCGATCTTTACTTCGATAAGGTTCGCGGTCCTGGCGCCACGCGCCTTGGTGCGCTTCGGCCCGGCGGAATGCGGAATGACATCCTCGGGCCGGATCACCGCGATCACTTCGCCGCTCTTGGGCGCATCTTCCGTCTTGAAGGCAATGGACGACGAACCGATCTTCACCTTGCCCGCCGCGACCTTCGTTTCGACCTTGTTGGTCTCGCCGATGAAGTCGGCGACGAACAGGCTTGCGGGATGACGGTAGACCTGCGTCGGCGTGCCGACCTGCTCGATGACACCGTGGTTCATGACCACGATGCGGTCGGCCATCGACAGCGCCTCTTCCTGGTCGTGGGTGACCATGATGGTCGTCACGCCGAGTTTGCGCTGCAATTCCTTGATCTCGTGGCGCAGGAATACGCGCACTTTCGCATCCAGCGCGGACAGCGGCTCGTCGAGCAGCAGAAGGCCGGGCGACACGGCGATAGCGCGGGCAAGCGCAACACGCTGCTGCTGGCCGCCGGAAAGCTGGGCTGGGTATTTTTTCGCCTGGTCGGGAAGTCCCACCAGATCGAGCAATTCCTTGACGCGGGCGTTGATCTCGGCGCGGGGACGCTTTGCGTTCTCAAGACCGAAAGCAATGTTGCGTTCGATCGTCAGATTGGGAAACAGCGCATAGGACTGGAAAACAATACCGTAGTCGCGGCCCGAGGCCGGCAGTGCGGAAATGTCCTTGCCGCCCTGGCTGATGGTGCCGCGCGTCTGCGGATCGAGACCGGCGATGGCACGCAGCAAGGTGGTCTTGCCGCAGCCGGACGGGCCCAGGAAGCAGACGAATTCGCTCTGGTTCACATCGAGTGAAATATCCTTCAGCGCAAGGAACTCGCCGAAGGCTTTCCAAAGCCCGGTGATGCGCAGATAGGGCTCTGGAGCCTGCTTGGACGGTTTCACCGCCTTGGCCGTGCCAGACTTTGCTGTTTCAGTCTTGGCCTTCGGCTTCACAGCTTTGGGTTTGGACGTCCGCCGCCCCCGCGCGGTCGTGGTATTCATGTCGTTGCCTAGCCCCGCTTGATGCCAGCGCGTTTCATTGAACGGGCGCCGAGGCAGCTGCCACGGCGCCCGATATCATATCAGACGAATAATCCGGCTACCCGGAGAAGCAATCAGCCCTTCGGCTCGGACTTGGAGTCGTAGCGCTTGGCCCATTCTTCAAGAATAGCGGCACGGTTGTTCGCCGCAAACTCGAAGTCGTTGTCGATCATCTTCTCGGTCAGGTTTTCCGGGAAGTACTGGACCGGCTTGGCAACGCCCGGCATGGCAACGACGGCATAGCCGGTGTTGTACATCTCGTTCGCCGTCTTGGTGATCGACCAGTCGACCAGCGTCTTGGCGGCTTCGAGCTTGGACGTGCCGGCGACGATGGCGGTTGCTTCCATGTCCCAGCCCACACCTTCGGAGGGAACGATGATCTCGATCGGGGCGCCATCGGCCTTGGACTTGGCACCACGGAACGCGAAGGAGACGCCGATCGGGATTTCGCCGGCGGCGGCCATCTTGCACGGCTTTGAGCCGGAGTGAGTGTAGGCGGCGATATTTTCATGGAGCGCGTCCATGAACTTCCAGCCATCTTCCTCGCCGAACATCTACAGCCAGCTGGAAACGTCGAGGAAACCGGTGCCGGACGATGCCGGGTTCGGCATCACGACATGGCCCTTGTAGACTTCCTTGGTGAGGTCCTTCCAGGACGCGGGCATCGGCAGGCCGAGTTTTTCGGCTTCCACCGTGTTGACGCAGACAGAAGCGACCCAGGCGTCCATGCCGACCCATGCGGGCGGGTTGGACTTGTCGACGAACTTGGGATCGAGCTTCTCAACGCCTGCGGGCGCATAGGGTTCAAGCATGCCTTCGGTCTTCAGCAGCAAAAGCGAGGTTGCCGCCAGGCCCCAGACCACATCGGCCTGCGGATTGTTCTTCTCGGCGAGGAGCTTTGCGGTGACGACGCCAGTGGAGTCGCGAACCCAGTTGATGGTGATGTCGGGATGGTCCTTGTTGAACATCTCGGCATAGCGCTTGAGATCTTCGGCCTCGACAGCGGTGTATACGGTCAGTTCGGTAGCGGCGAACGCCACCGAGGAATTCAGTGCGGCGGCGAATACGCCGGCGATCAGTGTCAGCTTGCGGGTCATTGACG
>JAGRLC010000087.1:0-11307 GCA_020441995.1 Rhodobiaceae bacterium | reverse complement strand
TTCCAGTTCTGGCGAGAGAGGCCGGAAGAATTACCGGCGGGCAACCGGCTCTCCCGACCGCGCCCGGATATAGTGGCTATGTGACAGGCAATTGACATTGTCACATTCCGGGCTGGCTCTTCCGAAAAGAATAGTGGAAATCGACCGTGAATAAGTAAAATCTATTCCATTTATGGTTGGAACGATTCAATCGATGAAACTTTTCATCATTCCGATACGGCCAGCAGAATAACCCCGGAAGCCACGATGGCCGCAGCGATCAGGCGGCCAAGCCAGGGACGTTCGCGGAAGACGACGAGGCCGATCAGCGCGGCAATGATGACGCTTGATTCCCGAACCGCCGATACAGCGCCCAGAGGTGCGATCGTAGCGGCGTAAAGTGCTATGCCATAAGCGAAAATCGAGAACAGACCGCCGACCATTCCCTTGGCAAAACGCTTGACGGGGAAATGTTCATTTCGCTTTCGCCGGCCATAGAGCACCCACATCGTGATCGGGAATTCAGAAAAGCTGAGCCAGGCGATATAGCCGAGCGTGCTGCCGGCCAAGCGAATGCCGATACCGTCAACCACGGAATAGATCGCGATGGTGCAGCCGAGAACCATGGCAACCATCACCGCGCGCCTGTCGGCATTGGCGGCGCCTCGCAGCAGCGCGAGCATGCAAATGCCGAACGACACGGCCACGAGCCCGGCGATGCCGGCGGGCGGCATCGTCTCGCCGATGACGAGGAATGCGCAGAGACTGACCAGCGCCGGCGCCATGCCGCGCGAAATCGGATAGACCTGCGACAGGTCGCCGAAGCGATAGGCCTGAAACAGCAGCGCGTAGTAGCCCCAGTGAATGATGACCGAAGCGATGAGATAGGGCCAGCTCGCCGGATCGGGCGGTGCAACGAGGAAGACCGCAACAAGCCCGAATACCGTATGGGCCGCCGCAACACCGGCCAGCATCAGCCCCTTGTCGGAGGACCCTTTGACCAGGGCATTCCACAACGCGTGCAGGAAGGCTGCTACGAGGACGATCGAGAGGGCGAAAAGCGACACCTGGCGGAGTCCTATGACTATGTGCGGGACGCGGTTTTACATCAGGGCGTGAAAGTCACACCATGGGTTTGCGAGGTGAGGCGCGGGTCTTTCGACTTGACGAGAACGAGCCGGCCTTCCAGCGCCTCGAAACAGCGCTCCAGCGTCTCGTACTCAAGCCGCCGCATGGCTTCATGGGTATAGAAGGTCAGGTGCGGCGTCATGATCACATTGTCCATCCCGAACAGCTCGCTCAAAGGATGACCGTCGAGACATAGGGGTTCCTGCGAGAAGACATCGAGCCCGGCACCGGCGATACGCTTGTTTTTCAGGGCATCCAGCAGCGCCATCTCGTCTACCAGCGCACCGCGCGAGACATTGATGAAGATGGCCGAGGGCTTCATCGCGGCAAACTCTGGCGCGCCGATCAGATGACGTGTCTCATCCGACAGCGTGCAGTGGACAGACACCAGATCGCACTGTCCAAGCATCGCGTGCAGGCCGTCGACCTTTTCGACACCATGCGTGCGCATCGTCTCAGCTGAAACGTTAGGGTCATAGCCCAGCACGCGGGCGCGGAAGCCCTGCCCCGCCATGCGCGCCATGGAACGGCCGATGCGTCCGGCGCCGACGAGGCCAAGCGTCTTGCCGGCGATATCGCTGGCAAGCCAGATCTGTTCCGGCCAGGCCCAGCCGTCGCGGTGCATGGCGCGGTCGAGGGGAACGAGTTTCTTCGCCAGCGCGATCATCAGCGCGAAAGCGCCCTCGGCCACCGTCTCCTCGGCATATTCGGGAACGTTTACGACCGGCACCCGCCGCGCCTTTGCGGCGGCGATATCGATGGCGTCGATGCCGACCCCGTATTTGACGATAGCCCGGAGCTTGTCTGCGCCTTCGATCACACGCGCGGTGACCGGCGTGTAGCACATCAGGATCAGGTCGGCGTCGCGCGTCGCCTCGGCCAGTTCGTCTTCGCCGATGCCATCCGGGAGAAGGACAAGGTCATGCCCCTTCTCGCGCAACACCGCATCGACATGGGGGCATTCGAGTTCGCGATCGGTCCGGACGATCTTCATGCAGGCGTGACCGCCGTGATCGCGTCCTCGACGATGTCGAGCGCGTTATCCAGATCCTGACGCGAGATCACCAGTGGCGGCGACAGGGTCAGCACACAGCCCTGGCTGATCTTGAAGCTCAGGCCCGCATCAAGGCAGCGGTAGTAGATCTGTTCGGCAAGGTCGTTGCCCGGTTCGCGGGTCTGCTTGTCCTTGACGATCTCGACACCGAACATGAGCCCGCGTCCGCGCACATCTCCGACGATGGGCGAGTCCGCGGCGAAGTTCCGAAGCCTGCTCATCGACATTTCGCCGAGTTCGGCGGCGCGTTCGGCCAGCCCTTCCTCGCGGATGATAGCGATCGTGGTCAGGGCTGCACGCGCCGTAACCGGGTTTTTCTCGTGCGTATAGTGGCCGATGGCAAAGTCGCCGGCGACATCGAGATCGCTCCGGGCGATAACGGAGGCAATCGGAAGGATGCCGCCGCCAAGGGCCTTGCCGAGCACGAGGATGTCCGGCGTTACATCGTCATGTTCGCAGGCGAAGAATTTGCCCGTCTTGCCGAGGCCTGTCGGAATCTCGTCGAAGATCAGCAGCGCGCCGTGACGGTCGCAGGCCTCGCGCACGCGCTTCCAGAAGCCCGGCGGCGGGGGCACCGGCGTTGCGCGCATCGGCTCGGCGATGACCGCGGCAATGTCGCCTTCCTTCTCCAGCGCATATTCGACCATGCTGGCGCAGGCGATGCCGCAGGTGTCCGGGCCTTTGTGCCCATAGGGACAGCGGTAGCAATGGAACGGGGCGATATGTTCCGCGCCCGGCAACAGCGGTCCGGCAATGCCAGAGCGGAACGTCGCTTCGCCGCCGACGCTTGCCGCGCCGAACCCCGCCCCGTGGAACGCATCCCAGAAGGACAGCGTCTTGAAGCGGCCCGTGGCGGCACGGGCGATCTTCAGCGCAACCTCGTTGGCGTCCGAACCGCCCGTGGTGAACAGGCACTTGCCTAAAGTCCCCGGTGCCAGTTCAGCGAGCGTCTCTGCCAGTTCCACCGCCGGCTCGCAGGTGAAGCGGCGCGGCGAAAAGCTTAAGGTCTCGAGCTGCCGCTTGATCGCGGCGACGAGCCGGGGATGGGCGTAGCCGATGTGGTGGACCGAATTGCCGTGGAAATCCATGAAGCGGCGCCCGCCGGCATCCTCGATCCAGATGCCTTCGGCCTTGACGATGGCCGAGACGCAGGGGCTCGACAGGCTCTGGTGCAGGAAGGCGTCCGCATCGCGTTTCGTCAGCGCGGCGGTTGCAGGATCGCTGTTTTGCTCAAGCCACCGCTTGCGCGCGGCGGACGTATTCGACTCGCCCTCGGTGTGGACGATGCGCAAACCAGCAGACTTCGGCTTCCCTACCCCCATGGCAGCGAGAACGTCTTGACGTTGGTGAAGCTCTTCATGGCTTCCACAACGCCTTCCTTGAAGCCGTTGCCGGAATCCTTGATGCCGCCGAAGGGGCTCATTTCGATGCGGTAGCCGGGCACTTCCCAGATATTGACGGTGCCGACCTTGAGCCCCGCGATGTATTTCTGCATGCGCGGAAACGAATTGGTACAGACGCCGGATGAGAGACCGAAAGCGGTCGAGTTGGACAGCGCGATCATTTCGTCATCATCGTCGGGCGCACGGATGATCGGGATGACGGGACCGAAGGTCTCCTCCATCACCAGTTCGCTTTCATGGGGCACATGATCGACCACGATCGGCGGCAGCAGCGCACCCTCGCGGCCCGGATTGTAGAGGATCTCGGCACCGGCCTCGGCGGCCATGTGAACGCGCTCCTCGAACAGCGCAGCCGCCTTTTCGTGGATGACGGTGCCGAGCATGGTTCCGGCATTCATCGGATCGCCGAAGGTGATCTTCTTCGCCCGCTCCAGCACCATCGGCACGAAACGGTCGGCAACGGACTTCTGGCACAGGATGCGCTTGACCGCCGTGCAGCGCTGGCCGGAATTCTTCGTTGCTCCGGCAACGGCGAGATCGGCCGCCCTGGCCAGATCGTCATCGGAGAGATCGTTGCAGATGATCAGCGGATCGTTGCCGCCAAGCTCCAGAACAGTGCGCTTGTAACCGGCCTTCGAGGCGATCATCTTGCCGACCGGCACGCCACCGGTGAAGGTGATCAGGTCGATATGACCGTTGACGATCATTTCCTCGCCGATGTCGGCGGGCATGCCTGTCACCACCGACAGCATCTCCGGCGGCAGGCCGGCCTCATACATCACGTCGGCCAGGATCAGCGCCGTCATCGGCGTCAGTTCCGTCGGCTTGACGACGACGCAATTGTTGGTCGCAACAGCCGGAGCGACCTTGTGCGCCACCATGTTGAGCGGATGGTTGAACGGCGTGATCGCGGAAATCGCGGTCAGCGGCTCACGGGTGGTGAATATCTTGCGCGCCTTGCCGTGTGGCGTCAGATCGCAGGAGAAGATTTCGCCGTCATCCTGGATGCAAAGCTGTCCGGCAAGCGTGAACACGTCGAAGGCACGGCCCACTTCATAGAGCGAATCCTGCTTCGAAATGCCGAGTTCCAGCGTAATGATGTCGGAAATCTCGTCGCGGCGCGCGATCAGGCCCTCTGCGGTCTTCAGCAATATGCGCTGGCGCTCATAGCGGGTCAGTACGGGGTGATAGTTCGCGGCGATTTCGAAGGCTTCGCGGGCATGGGTCGCGTTGCCCGCGGGCACCGTGCCGATCACCGCGTCCGTAAAGGGATAGCGCACCTCGATAACGCCGTCGGCATCGACCTTGCGGCCGGCAATGCGCATCGGCTCATGGCGCACTGCGAAAGTCTGCTCCTGCCTGACCATGGTCTTCAAGCCTTCGCTGCCGCCATGGCGGCATAGAAGAAGGCGTCGAAGTTACGCAGTTTCGGCGCCGCGGGCAGATCGGGCAGCGCGCGGTTGGCGATGAAAGGCACTTCCTGCTCCGTCGTGCCGCCATGGGAGCGCAGCGGCTCGTTCAGGGCAGCAAGATCGTGGCGATGCTCGCTGGTGCCGATGGTCATGTTCTCCGACGACACCATGACGATGTCGCCGATACGGTCGGCAGGCAGCTCGAAGCGGTCGCAGGCCTCTTCCTTGCCGATGACGGTGATGAGTTCATCGAAGGCGGCGAGCCGCCTGATGATGTCGGCGCGGTCGGCGCTGTCCGGCAGATAGGCGGTCGCGAAGGAACCCAGCGCGCCATGGTGGACCACGTAGGGGTCGGTGATCGGCAGGATGACGCGGGCCGCGTCCTTGCCAAGCCACTCGTCGAGCAGGTCCTGCACGTAGATAACCTTGGGATCGCCGTTGGCGTCGTGCTTCGGCTTCATGCCGTGGTCGGCTGTGATGACGATAGCGGCCCCCAGCGCGTCGAGTTCGGCGAGATACCTGTCGAACATGGCGTAGAAGGCGTTGGCTTCCTTGTCGCCGGGCGCGTATTTGTGCTGCACGTAATCGGTGGTCGTCAGATACATGACGTCGGGCCGCATCTCCTTGAGCAGCTTCACACCGGCGGCGAAGACGAACTCGGACAATTCGGCGGAATAGACCTCCGGCACCGGACGTCCGAGCCACTTCGACGCATTGTCGATGCCGTTTTCGGCCTTCGTCGTCTGGTCGGATTTCTCCGAGGAAAAGCAGACCGCCCTGTCCTCGTTGAACTTCAGCCCGTGGCCGAGCAGCGCGCGCAGCTTGTCCTTCGCGGTAACGACCGCGACCTTGGCGCCCGCGTCATAGAAGGCCTTGAACACGGTCGGCGCGCGCAGGAACTTCGGATCGTTCATCATCACCTCTTCGCCCGTGTCGGGATCGTAGAGGTAGTTGCCGCAGATGCCGTGCACGGACGGCGGGCGGCCCGTGGCAATCGACAGGTTGTTGGGATTGGTGAAGCTCGGAATGACCGAATGCGCCATCCGCACCGTGCCCTTCGCCTTGATCTTCTCCAAAGCGGGCATCAGGCCCGCTTCAATCGCCACATCGAGATAGGCCGGTTCGCAGCCGTCGAGGCAGATCGCGATCGCAGGCGCCGTGGGCCAGGCATATTCACGGCCGTTGGCGGTGACATTGACGGGGGACATCTTGTTCATCTCGGGTCCTGTGCGTTTCTGGAATTCAGGCGGCAAGCCGGGCGCGTTCGATGATCGCGGCTTCCGGCGGGGCGGCGCTGTCGACGCCCATCTCGGCAAGACATTCGCCGGCGGCTTTCACGACGCGGCGCATGACGTGTTCGTCCATGCGGCCGATGCAACCGACGCGGAAGGAATCCACCACCGTCAGTTTGCCGGGATAGATGATGAAGCCCTTGGCCTTCATCAGGTCGTAGAAGGTCTGGAACGAAAAATCGTCATGTGCCGGGTTGAAGAAGGTGACGATGATCGGCGACAGCCAGCGGTCGTCGAGCAGCGTCTCGAAACCCAGTTCGCGCATGCCGGAAACCAGCGTGTCGCGGTTCTTTACATAACGCGCGCCCCTGCCCGGCACGCCGCCTTCGGCCTCGTGCATCTCCAGCGCCTTGAGGAAGGCCGCGACCACATGGGTCGGCGGCGTGAAGCGCCACTGGCCGGTCTTGTTCATGTAGGCCCATTGGGCATGGACATCGAGGCTGAGCGAATGGCTGCGTCCGCTTGCTGCTTCAAGCTCGGCTTTCTTCGCAATGACGAAGCCGAAGCCAGGCACCCCCTCGATGCATTTGTTGGCCGATGACACCATGGCCTCGTAGCGGATCGCGCCGGCATCGAGCGGCACCGCGCCGAATGCGCTCATGGAATCGATCAGCAGCTTGCGTCCGCGCGCGTACACGGCCTCCGAAATTTCGGCGACCGGGTTGAGAATGCCGGAACTGGTTTCGCAGTGGATCGCGACGACATGGGTGATGGCCGGGTCGGCATCGAGCGCGGCGCCAACCTCCTCGCCGCGCGGCGGGAGATAGTCGCCCTTGTCGATCAGCGTATATGCGCGGCCCAGATATTTCATCGTCTCGGCCGCGCGCAGACCGTAGGCGCCATTGGCCAGAACCAGAACCTTGCCGTCTCTGGGCACAAAGGACCCCAGCATGGCCTCGACACAGAACGTGCCGCTGCCCTGCATCGGTACACAGTCGTATTCGCCGGCCTTGTCGCCGATCAGCGCCAGCAAGCGGCGGCGCAGATCCGCGGTCATGGCGCGGAAGTCGCCATCCCAGGAGCCCCAATCGCGCAGCATCGCCTGCTTGACTTCGATTGACGTGGTCAGCGGGCCCGGCGTCAGCAGATAGGGCTCGCCCATCGCAGGTTCGGGGAATGGTTGCGCGGTCGAGGTTTTAGGGTCTGACAGCATGTCCTGTTTCCTTACCCAAGAGCCCTTGAATCATCATCGGCCCGTTGTTCTTGGAAAGCATGTCCCATGCGCCGAACTATCTGTAAAATCGTTATTTCAGATCGATATATCGATTTCTTTTATTTTGTCACAGCGATGCGTCAGGCGGACTTGGCGAGACGGCTTTCCAGCAGGTCGCCACTCTGGCTCAACAACGGGTAAGCCACGGTGACCAGCAGCGAATTGATTTCCTTGAGCCCGCGCACGACTTCAAGGTGGATATCACTGGTGGCGATGCTCTCCTCCCTGCCGGATTGCAGACGGGCGAGATGGCGCTGGTGGCTGTCGCGCTCCAGCTTGCGCATTGTTTCCTTCTCACGCACGAGCTGGCGGGCGGACTCAAGATCCTCCGACACAAGCACATTAAGCGCGAGCTGCATGTTGGCCGTGACGCGGGCATGCAGCGCGTTCATCTCCTTCCAACCTTCGCGCGAGAACGACAGCCCGCTCTCGCTCTTGTCATTGACCAGCCTCATCAGGTTCTTGGCGATGATATCGCCGATATGTTCCAGATTGATGGCGAAATCGGTCAGCTCGATGCCGCGCTGAGCCTCTTCCTCTGAAAGCTCGCCGCGATTGACCTTGGCAATGAACAGCTTGATGCCGGTGTGCGCCTGATTGACCTCGCGGTCGAGGGCGCAGATGCGCGCGACCTGCTCGGGATTGCCGCTTTCGAAGACATCCATGACCGGGCGCAGCATCTGTTCGACCGTCTCGCCCATGCGCAACAGTTCACGGGTCGCGCTGGCAAGGGCAAGGTTGGGCTGCCCGACCACAGCGGGATCGAGCGCGCTGACGCGCACCGACGCCGGATCCTTCTCCTCCCGAACCGCGTCGTCGCGGACAATCCGTTCCATCAGATTTGCGGCGAATGCCACGAGAGGAAGGCTGACGACGAGCAATACCGCATTGAAAGCCAGATGCAGATTGATCAGTTGCCGTGCTTCGCTTGCCCCCAGCAGATCGAGCGAAAACGGCGATATCTGATAGGCGAACAGTGCGCTGATTGCCGCGATGGCGCGGAAGCACATATTGCCGACCGGAATCCTGCGGGCGATCGCAGGCTCGTTGCGGGTCAGCCATACCGAAATGGCCCCCGCCCCCAGATTGGCGCCGAGCACGAACGCAATGCCGACCTCGACCGGCAGCATGCCCTGCGCCGCAAAGGCGGCAAACAGCAGGATCGCCGCGACGCTTGAATGGATCAGCCAGGCAAACCCCGCAGCCAGGGCAAAGGCGGTAATGAAGTCGCCACGCAGATAGCCGACGGCAATCGGCAGGAAAGTGCTGTGGCGCAGCGGCTCGGTTGCCTCGCCGATCAGCCGCAATGACAGCAGGATCAATGCAATCCCAAGCAGGATGCGTCCGGCCTGCTTGACCATCCGTCCCTCGAACTTGAGAAACAGCACCGGGCCGACGACCAGCAGAACCGGCATCAGCCAGGACAGGTCGAAGGACAGAACCTGCACAACGAGCGCGGAGCCGACATCGGCACCGAGCAAGGCCGCAAGTCCCGTGGCAACAGGCAGAATTCCGCTTGCCGCAAAGCCCGCGGCAAGCATCGCCACGGCGGTGGAGCTTTGCAGCAGCATGGCCAGAGTTCCGCCAGCGAAGGCGGCCTGAATCCTGCCGGCGCGCGCGCCGCGCAAGGCGTCGCGCAGGTTGCTGCCCGCAGCCCGTTCCACACCGGTACGCACCATGCGCACGGCCCAAAGCAGCAACATGACCGCCCCGGCAAGGTGCAGGACGACGAGGGAAAGATGCATCAACAGGCTCCGGCAAAGCGATGAATCACAATTTCAGCGCGCTTGCCCATCATAAATCAAATCGTTACTTCTGATACTCGTATCGCATCAATCTATCGGTGATCGGAAGGTTCCGCCCGTGCGCTATGTCCAGCTTCGCGCTTTCCATTACGTGGCAATCTGCGGCGGATTTTCGCGCGCGGCCGAAGAACTGCTTCTGACGCAGCCGGCGATCTCCGATCAGGTGCGCAAGCTGGAAGAAGAATATGACGTTCTCTTGTTCAACCGGCACAAGAAGCAGGTCACGCTGACGGAAGCCGGAGAAAAGCTCCTGGTGATCACCCGCAAGCTGTTCGACAACGAACAGCAGGCGCTGGAGCTTTTGACGGAATCGCGCGCGCTTCGTTCGGGCACCCTGCGCATCGTTGCCGATGCCGCCCATCACCTGCTGCATGTGCTGGCACGCTTCAGGGAAAACTTCCCCGGCGCGAAGGTCATCGTCTGGGCCGGCAATTCCGACACGGTCGTGCAAAGCCTCTACAATTACGACGCGGATATCGGCGTGCTCGGTGACATGACCGCCAACCGCGACTTCGAGGTGATGCCACTCAACTCGACGCCGATCATTGCGTTCGCGTCGGCCGGCCACCCGGCTGCAAAACGCAAGAAGTTGAAGTTCGACGAGTTGGCGGACTTGCCGCTGGTCATGCGCGAACAGGGGTCGCGCACCCGCAAGATGCTGGAGGACGGCGCGGCGCAGGCGGGCGTCACCCTGACACCGGCTATCGAGGCGGAGGGGCGAGAGGCGGTGCGCGAGATTGTCGCCTCGGGTGGCGGGATCGGTTTCGTCTGCGCGGCGGAGTTCGGGCAGGACCCCCGCCTCGCCCGTATCGAGATCGACGCCCCCGAGATGCGCATGGACGAGGCCCTCATCTGCTTGCGCGAGAGAAGCCGGGGCAAGCTGGTCCAGGCCTTCCTGGCGACCGCGCGATCGTTCGCGGAAGAGACCGGGCCTTAAGACTTCAGCACACGCGGCAAGTGCGAGATGTCAGGCAGGCAGACGTCGGCCAATGGCGCCAGCACCTCGGGCCTGCCGGTCCCGCTGAGAACGGCGATGACCGCCCCCGCACCCGCCGCGCGGCCCATGTCGAGATCATGGGTATTATCGCCGACCATGGCGACCTCGTGCGGCACGCAGCCGACAGCTGCAGCGAAGGCGAGCAGCATGCCGGCTTCCGGTTTCACGCCATGGCCCGTGTCGTATCCGCAGATGAATTGAAACTGACCGGCGGCGCCAAGCGCATCCATCGAGATGCGTGCGGAGGCCTCGTTGTCACTGGTCGCGACACCGAGCGCGAAGCCCATCGCGGCCAGTTCCGGGAACAGCGAACGCACATCCACCAGAGGCACGACGCTGCCGGCTGCGGAGGTGAAAAGCGCGTCCAGTTCGCGAGTCAGCTCACCGGCATCCAGAAGGCTGCCGGCTTCGACCATGCACTTTGCGATGTCAGCCGTGTTACCTGCGGCGAAGGCGCTGCCGCCAGCCGTCTTGCCGGTCGCGGCATCCAGTCCGCAGGCTGCCAGCAAGCGCGCCTCGAGCACGCCGTCGCCCGGCGCCGCCAGCTTCGCCGCGCGGCGGTTCACCGGCTCCCAGGTGGCGTCGTAATCGATGATCGTCCCGTCCTTGTCGAACAGGATTGCACGTAAATTCGACGGTGCGCGCCACTCATCCATCGATTCAAGCAACCTCGAAATCATGAGTCTTTTCAGACTGCTGGCACATGAAGGTGAAGCTCAGATTCTGATTCATGAGACTATGAATCAGGATGATCACAATCTGAATCAGATTCAATTTCCCCCTCTAACAAACTGACCCGGAGTCAAATTGCCGAGAGCAGGATTTCGCCCGGTTTTACCCCGTTTTGAGGCCAATCCAGCACAAACAAAAAGCGCCGGGACAGGCCCTTTTCGAGCCCGTCCCGGCGCCAATATCAAGCGGTCTGAAGTGTGATTCAGGCAGCGCTGAGGTTCACGGCGGAAGACTTGCCGCGACGCTCGTCGACCTCGATCTCGTAGGTGATCGCCTGGCCTTCGTTGAGCGT
>JAGRLC010000086.1:14859-53900 GCA_020441995.1 Rhodobiaceae bacterium | reverse complement strand
ATGCAGATCGACGTCGGCTATCCCGACATGGAATCGGAACGCCGCATGCTCGCCGAAACCACCGGCGCAACGGACTCCGCCGTGCGGCAAATTCTCGACACCGATGAGCTCATGGCCGCGCAGCGGCTGATCCGCCGCATTCCCGTCGGCGATGCCGTTGTCGAAGCAATCCTGAAAATCGTCCGCGCCGCGCGCCCCGGTTCCGGCGATGAGGCAATCGACCGCGACATCGCCTGGGGTCCGGGCCCGCGCGCCAGCCAGGCCCTGATGCTCACCGTGCGCGCCCGCGCCCTCGTCGACGGCCGTCTGGCGCCTTCGCTCGAGGACGTCACGGCGCTTGCCGAACCGATCCTCAAGCACCGCATGGCAATGACCTTCTCGGCCCGCGCAGAAGGCAAGAATGTCTCCGAAGCCATTGCCGGCCTTGTCGGGTCCGCGGTTTGATCGGCGCCGCCGCACGCGAAAAACGTAACGCACGGGCAACAGACCGCGGCCCGCACGAACGGCTGTCCGAAGCAACCGGACTGACCGCGCGCATACCCGACCTGCTGCTTGAAAGCCGCATCGTCGCCAACACGGTCGCCCACGGCCTGCATGGCCGCAGGCGTGCCGGCACCGGCGAAACCTTCTGGCAGTTCCGCCATTTCCAGACCGGCGAACCGGCCAAACGCATCGACTGGCGCCGGTCGGCCCGGGATGATCATCTTTATGTGCGCGAGCGCGAGTGGGAAGCCGCCCACACATTGTGGCTCGCCATCGACCAGTCGCCATCGATGTATTTTTCCTCCGACATGGCCGACCGCGCCAAGATCGACCGGGCCGTCGTACTCTCGCTGGCGCTGTCGGACCTGGCGGTGCGCGGCGCCGAGCGTGTCGGCTTTACCGGGCTCTTTCCCCCGACCGCGCAGCGCAACGTGGCCGAACGCGCCGCCGAAGCGCTCGCGCGCAACGGCGACGCGCGCGAAATGGCATCATTGCCGAAGCCCGCGGGCATGGGGCGCTTTTCCGATCTTGTGGTCTTTTCCGACCTGCTCGACACGGTCGTCGACATCGAGGCGGCCGCAGCCAGGATCGCCGGATCGGGCATTCGCGGCCATATCGTGATGATCGTCGATCCCGTTGAGGAGACGTTTCCCTTCGACGGGCGCATCGAGTTCTCCGATCCCGAAACATCCATGAAGATTGTCCTCGGCAAGTCGGAGACTGTCCGCGACAGCTACATTGCCCGGATGACGCAGCGCCGCGACCGTATCGCCAAACTGTGCAGCCGGCTCGACTGGAGCTTCACCGTCCACCACACCGACAGGCCGGCGGCCGAATGCCTGCTTGCCCTGCATGAGCGCCTGACCCATTTCGTTCCCATGGGAGCCGGCGCATGAATTTCCTGCCTGCCATTGGATTTGCAACACCGCTGGCGCTCGCGGGACTCTTGTCCCTGCCCGTGATCTGGTGGCTGCTGCGCTTCACGCCGCCGCGCCCGCGCCGGCAGGCGTTCCCCCCGACGCGCATCCTGGCGGAACTGATGCGGCGTGACGAAACCCGCGCCCGCAGCCCTCTCTGGCTGACCATTTTGAGGATGACCATCGCCGCGCTGGTGATCTTTGCCATGGCCGGACCGGTTCTCAACCCGCCCACCGTGCAGGTTGCGACCGGAGGCCCGCTGATTGTGGTCATCGATAGCGGCTGGGCATCAACGCCGCAGCGCGATGCCATGCGCGAAACTGCCGGGAACGCCATCGAAGCGGCTGAAAAGGCCGGTCAACCTGTCATCTTCGCGGCAACCGCCCCCGCCGATCCCAATACGTCCGCCGGCCCGTTCGATCCCGCCGATGCGCGTGACCGGCTGGCGGCCCTTGTGCCCCAGCCCATCGCCACCGGCCGGCTCGCAACGCTCAATCGTCTCCGCATCGCGCTTGGCGACCGTTCGCCAGGGTCGGTGCTGTGGCTGAGCGATGGCGTCGACAATGGCGACGCGGAAGCTTTCGCAACCGGCCTGATCGATCTTGCAGATGGAGCCGAGGTCAATGTCGCCGTCCCGCCCGCCGCCGATCTGCCGCTGGTGCTCGAAAAGCCGGTCAACGCGGCCGCCTCGCTCGATATCGCCATTCGCGCGGCGCAAACCTCGGGCGGGCGCACCGGCACGATCCGCGCGCTCGATCTCAAGGGAGCCACGATCGCCGAAACATCCTTCGCCTTCGCGCCGGGAACCGATGCAGCAGAAGCCCGCATCGAGCTTCCCGTCGAGTTGCGCAACGACATAGCCCGGCTCGAAATTGCCGAAAGCCGCACCGCCGCATCGGTCCACATGCTGGACGACAGGTGGCGGCGCAGGACCGTCGGCATCATTTCAGGCGAAGCGAGCGAGCGGGCCCAGCCGCTTCTCTCGCCGCTCTATTACATAACCCGCGCCATCGCCCCCTTCGCCGACCTGCGTGAACCGCGCACGGATACGCTGAACGAAACCGTGAGCGAACTGATCAGCCAGCGCGTATCCGTCATCACGCTCGCCGATATCGGCGCTCTCAGCGGTGTCGAGCAGGATCTGTCACGCTGGGTGGAAAATGGCGGCGTTCTGCTGCGCTTTGCCGGCCCGAGGCTTGCCGCCTCCGCCGACAGCCTCATTCCGGTGCGGCTGCGCCGTGGCGAGCGCAATCTCGGCGGCACGCTGTCATGGAGCGAACCGCAGCCGCTGGCCGACTTCCCCGGCTCCAGCCCCTTCGCGGGCCTGACGCCGCCCGCCGATGTCACCGTACGCAGCCAGGTGCTCGCCGAACCGTCCGCCGATCTGCCGGAGAAAGTCTGGGCGCAACTTGCCGACGGCACGCCGCTGGTCACCGCCGCGCCGCGCGGGCGCGGCTGGGTGGTGCTGTTCCACATCACCGCCGACACGGCTTGGTCGAACCTGCCCCTGTCGGGGACCTTCGTCGAGATGCTGCGCCGGATTACCGCGCTCGCCGGCACCTCGGGCACGGATGCGGCTGACGACGGCGACGCAACCAGCCAGAGGGAGGGACCCGTTCTGCGCCCGCATCGCCAGCTCGATGGCGAAGGCAATCTCGTCGCGCCGGGCATCTATGCCGAACCGGTTCTCGCCAGCAGCATCGGCGAGACGATCCCCTCGCTGATCCATCCGCCGGGCCTCTATGGTTCGGATGACGGATTCCGTGCGCTGAACCTTGCAATCGGCAGTGACTACCAGCCCATAGGAACCCTGCCCGATGGCGTTATCCGCGCGGCCTATGTGACCGCTGACCCGTTTGAACTGACGCCCTGGCTCATCGTTGTGGCGCTGCTGCTGGCCATTGCCGACACGATCGCCATGCTGTTGCTGACCGGGCGGCGTCCACAGCTTCTGCCGGCCCGTGGTGCGCTGGTTCTGGCTCTGGCTATTCTGCCGGCACTTGCGGCGTGGCCTGTTCACGCGCAGGAGACGAACGGCTCGATTGAGGAACGCTTCGCGCTTGAAGCAAGCCTCATCACGCGGCTTGCCTATGTTCAGACCGGCAATTCGGAAATCGACCGTGCAACCCGCGCGGGCCTGTCCGGCCTGACCGAAATGCTTGCCCGCAGGACGGCATTGGAGCCGGGCAGCCCGATGGCCGTCAACATTGCCACCGACGAACTCGCCTTCTTCCCGCTGATCTACTGGGCGATCGACCCGGACATGACCGCCCCCGACGAGGACGTGATCAATCGCCTCAACGCCTACCTGCAGAACGGCGGCACGATCCTGTTCGATACAAGGGACGCATCAACCGGCGCCACCGAGATCGGCGGCGCTTCCGCCGGTCAGGCCTGGATGCGGCGCGTGCTTGGCGGGCTGAACATTCCGGCCCTCGAGCCTGTCCCCGCCGACCATGTGATCACGAAATCCTTCTACCTGCTGCAGGAGTTTCCCGGCCGCTATGAGGGCGGTTCGCTCTGGGTCGAGCAGACGCAGCGCGATCCCGAAGCACCGCCACGCCCGGCAAGCAACGCCGACGGCGTATCCGCCGTGCTGATCACTTCCAACGATCTTGCCGGAGCATGGGCGGTCACGGAAACAGGCCAGCCCATGTACCCGATGTCGTCGGGCAGCGAATGGCAGCGCGAACTCGCCTACCGCGTCGGCATCAACGTCGTCATGTATACGCTGACCGGCAACTACAAGGCCGATCAGGTTCATATTCCGGCACTGCTGGAACGGCTGGGGCAATAGGACCGGAAGAAGCCATCATGAACCTGTCCATTGCCTTCTCACCCTATATCGACACGCTGTGGATCGCGGTCCTGGGCGGCATTGCGGCCATAGCCGCCCTTGCCACGCTTCTGTCACGCGGCAAGGGGTCCGTACTGCGCGCGGGGCTCTTGGCGCTTCTCGTACTGGCGCTGCTGAACCCGAGCGTCCGCAGGGAGAAACGCGAACCACTCCCCGGTGTTGTCGCCGTTGTGCTTGACCGCAGCCAGAGCCAGACGCTCGACGAACGCAAGGCCCAGACCGAAGCCGCGCGCGATGCACTGGCCGAACGTTTCGCCCGCATGCCGGGGGTGGAAGTTCGCTGGATCGAGGCCACCGACTCCAGCAATGGCGACGGCACCCAGCTTTTCGAAGCGCTGTCACGCGGACTGGCCGATGTTCCCTCCGACCGCATCAGCGGCATCATCATGATCACCGACGGGCGCGTCCACGATATCCCCGGCACCGCCGCAGCGCTCGGTTTCAACGCGCCGGTGCATGTTCTGCTGACAGGCCGCGAGAATGAACGCGACCGCCGCGTCGTGCTGCACAACCCGCCGCGCTTTGGCATTGTCGGGGAAGAAAAGACCGTCAACTTCCGTGTCGTCGACAGCGCCGCCGGCGATGAAGCGCCGGCGCCGGGTAATCGTGTCCGCGTCGTCATCCGCCGCGATGGCCACGACCTGGCAACCCGCATGGTGACGCCCGGCGCAACGGTTTCGGAAAACGTCGAGATCGCCCATGGCGGGCAGAACATTTTCGAAATCGAGGTCGAGGAAATCGACGGCGAGATCACCGGCGCCAACAACCGCGCCGTCTTCACCGTCGAGGGCATCCGCCAGAACCTGCGCGTGCTGCTCGTCTCGGGCGAACCGCACGCCGGCGAGCGCGCCTGGCGCAATATCCTGAAGTCCGACGCCGCCGTGGATCTGGTTCACTTCACCATCCTGCGTCCGCCGGAGAAACAGGACGGAACGCCGATCTCGCAGCTCTCGCTCATCGCCTTCCCGACGCGGGAACTGTTTCAGGAAAAAATCGACGAGTTCGACCTGATCATCTTCGACCGCTACCGCCGCCGGGGCGTGCTACCGGTGATCTATTTCGACAATATCGCCCGCTATGTCCGCGACGGCGGCGCGTTGCTGGTGGCCGCCGGGCCGGACTACGCCGGCTCAGGCAGCCTGTACCGCACGCCGCTGTCGCAGGTCCTCCCGGCGGCGCCCACGGGAGCTGTCACCGAAACGCCGTTCAGGCCGCATCTGTCCGAGCCCGGCAACCGCCATCCGATCACGGCCGATCTTGAAGGGGCTCATCAAACCCCTCCGGCATGGAGCCAGTGGTTCCGCCAGATCGAGGCCAATGTCGAAGAGGGCAGCACCCTCATGACCGGCCCGAACGAATCGCCACTCCTCGTCGTCTCCCGCGAGGAAGAAGGCCGTGTTGCGCTTTTCCTCTCCGATCACACATGGCTGTGGGCACGCGGTTTCGAAGGCGGCGGGCCTTATGTCGGCCTGCTGCGGCGCCTTGCCCACTGGCTGATGAAAGAACCCGCGCTTGAGGAAGAGGCGCTGACCGCCAAGACGCGCGGCAATGCGATCACCATCACCCGCCGCACCATGGGCGACAATCCGGGCCCGGTGCGTGTCACCGCCCCGGATGACAGCACGGTGGATGTTCCGCTCGCCGAGAAACAGCCCGGCCTCTACGAAGGCAGCCTGCAAACCGGCCTGCTCGGCCTCTACCGGATCAATCAGGGCGAGATGTCGGCGCTCGCAAGCGTCGGCCCGCTCGATCCACGCGAACTGACCGAAGTCACCCGCTCCGCCCTGCCTCTGTCGCCCATCGTCGAGGAAACCGGCGGCGCTGTCTTCGAAACCGGCGAGGCCGGCGATGTCAGTGTGCCGCGCATCCTTCCGGTCCGCTCGGGCGGAACCTATGCCGGCAACGGCTGGATCGGCATCAAGCCGAGCACGGCTTCCGTGCTGCACGGCATCGATGCCATGGCCCTGCTCGGCGGTCTGCTCGGCCTGCTGGCACTGACGATTGCGCTTGTCGGCACCTGGTACCGGGAAGGCCGCTAGCGCGCGTCGGACAGGAAAGCGGGTGCCGGTTTCCAGATTACCGCGATACAGCCGAAAGCACGTCTATCTCGGATCGGGCCGCATTGCGCCACGCGCCGGCTCGAGACTTCCCGAAACAAGCTCGCAGGCCAGCAGCCTGCCGTAATCGACAGGACCGGGCATGATCATCTGGCCGCGTGGCACGGGCACAAATCCGGCGCGCGCGTAATAGGGCGCATCGCCGACCAGCACCACGAGCGCTTCGCCATTGGCCTTTGCCGCGGCCATGCCATCGCGCATCAGCGCAAGGCCGATGCCCTTGTTCTTGAACTCGGGATGTACCGCCAGCGGCCCCAACAGAAGCGCCGGCGTGGAGCCGATCCGGATGCGCGAAAAACAGACCGCGCCGATCAGCCTTCCGTTCAGCATGCAGACCCGGTTATAGGCCAGCACAGCGGGATTGTTCCGGCGCAGCTTGTAGGCACTCTTGGCAAAACGGCCGGGGCCGAAGCTGAGCGCATTCAGCGCTTCAACCGCTTCGGCGTGGGAGACGTCTTCACCGATGATCTGCGCGTCATCGGGAAGCGGCGGTGATTGCGGGGTGATCGGCATCAGGCTGGTCATGGCGGACTGGGTCTCTATGCAGTGCAAACGTGCAGTGGGAGATGTCCGCCGGCGAATCTCACGCCGGCCCGCCAATCAATGGCATCAGGCCTGACGCGGACGCACGCCAAAAAAGCGGACGCAAGCGAACGGCTGCGCGCAGGGCGCATACCCGCTTCGTCGTCGCTGTCCACCAAACCTGTCGATACCGTATGTCATATTTCCAGTCCCAGAAGGCTGCTCGTTAGCAAAGCGCTCCCGCCCTGTCGAATAGAATTTTCAGGCAACCGGCTCTTTCGCGGCCTTCAATGCCCTGTCGAGACACCGGTCCCAATAGGGCTGCTCACCGAAACGCCCGACGAGAAAATCGATGAAAGCGCGCACCTTGGTCGACAGATTGCGCCCCGGCGGATAGATCGCATAAGCCGTGATCGCGTCCAAGCCGTGATCGGGCAGCAGGATTTCCAGCTTGCCGGCATCAACCGATGGCGCCGAAATAAACGTCGGATTGATGAGAAAGCCCAGACCCGCTTCGGCCATCTTCAGCAGCATCTCGCCATTGTTGGCGCGCATGCGGATGTCGGGACGAACCGCGACCGGTTCGCCCTCAGGCGTCCGGATCTGGAAGAGATTGCGCTTGGCGACGCCGGTGTAATGCAGCGCCGGCAGACCGTTGAGATCATCGGCGCGTTTCGGGCGGCCGTGACGCGCGATGAATTCGGGGCTCGCCATCATCGCGTTGCGCACCGGGGCAAGCTTGCGCGCGATCAGGCTCGAATCGGAAAGCGCGCCGATCCGCACCGCCACATCGAACCCCTCCTCGACCAGATCGACGAAGCGGTCGTTGAGTTCCAGATCGATCCTGACCTGCTCGTGTTCTTTCAGGAAATCGGCTATCGCGGGGGCAAGATGCATGACACCGAATGTCATCGGCGCGGCAACGCGGATGGTGCCGCTGAGCGTGCTGGAATCGCTCAAGGCCGCCTGGTCGGCCTCTTCGAGATCCTCGAGCACCTTGGACACCCGCTCATAATAAGCCCGGCCCGTCTCGGTCAGCGAAAACTGCCGTGTGGTGCGGTTGATGAGCCGCCCGCCAACTCGGTCTTCCAGATCACGAAGCCTGCGGCTGACCACAGACTTGGCAACGCCCATGCGCCGGGCGGCGGCGCCGATCCCGCCGGTCTCCACGATCCGAACGAACACTTCGACTTCGGCAAAACGATCCATCGCCACTGTTCCCGATCAAGCAATAAACTGAACCGAAGATGCCCTTCCCGTTGCAAAAAGGAAACCACTCGTTATTCGGTTTCGGTCCAGTATTCCGAAACGGCGGCGCCGGAGAAAACCTCCATGAGCCGCGCTTTCGTGGCTTCGGTGGCATCGCCGGGCAAGGCGTCCATCGGGAAGAAGTCGCAGCCGGTGATTTCAACTCCGTGGCTCGACGGCACGGCGCGCCATTCGGGAATCACGAACACCGCGACATGATCACCTGCGAATTTCCTGTTGGCGAAAACACCATGCAATCGCGGCTCGCCGACGGGCTCGACGCCGCCCTCCTCCTGCAACTCGCGTTTGAGCGCGAACCGCATTGTCTCGCCCCGCTCCACGCCGCCGCCCGGCAGATGCCAGCCCGGCAGATAGCTGTGGCGCACGAGCAGAACCCCGCCATCGCCGTTCTGCACGATGCCGCGCACCCCGAGCGTCATGGCGCGGGTCAGCCGCCAGTAGGGGCGGAAGACAAACCGGTTGATCAGCTTGCTCATGAAAGCGCGATCGGCATGCAGATTTTCATGACATCCACATTAAACTCTTATTAAGCCGCCATGCGAGCCAAGCAGAGCTGAATTGCTAAAAGGCCTCTGGCAATTGCACAAATCATAATCATATTGCGCTCAACAATGATCCACACCGGATTAAAGAGGAAGCATCCTCACGGTTGATCATTGAACATCAGATGCTCAAGGCAGGTTTGAAATGTTTAGCGCTCTTCAGGATTCGTTCCGCTGGACCAACGACGTGGTATCGGAAGTCGTCACCGGTGTAAGCACCTCCTCGCATGCAGCGCCCCGCACCAAGGCATATGTCTGGCGCCCGGCCGTCGACATGCGCAAAGGTAGCACCGTCTGCACGCTGACGACCTTCGCCTACTGAGGTCCGATTACCCGCACGCGGGTAAATCATATCGACAATATGGCCTGGCCCGATGTTATCGTGCCGGGCCATGTTCGTTATAGCCCACCTTTCCGATCCCCATCTTCCCATCAGCGGACGCCTCGGCGCCGGAGAGTATTTCTCCAAGCGCCTGATCGGCTACGTCAACTGGATCCGCGGCCGTCACACGATTCATCGCGGCGATATTGCCGAAGCGCTTGTGGCTGATCTTCTGGCGCAGAACCCGGACCACATCGCCATGACCGGCGATCTGGTCAATGTCGGCGCCAACCGCGAATGGGAGCCAGCGCGCGTTTATATGCGCGCACTCGGCACGCCGGATAATGTCAGCGCGGTGCCCGGCAATCACGACGCTTACGTCGGTGGCGCGCTGGCCGGAATGCGGGAAACCTATGCGCCCTATACGAGTCTCGACAAGGAGCGCGTATCGGCAACCGCCTCTCCCCTGCCCCCCATGCCGGACTTGCGCAAATGGCAGGACAAGGATGGCTACCCTTTCCTGCGCAGGCGCGGCCAGATCGCCATCGTCGGCATTTCAACGGCGGTGCCGACAGCGCCTTTCATGGCCACCGGAAAAATCGGCCGCGAACAGCTTTCCGGGCTCGATTCGCTTCTCAAGAGCCTGCGGGGCAGCCGCCTTTTCCGCGTCATACTGATCCATCACCCGCCGACCCACGAATTGGCCCATGGGCGGCGCGGCCTGGACGATGCCAATGCGCTGAAGGAGATTATCGCCCGGCACGGCGCCGAACTCATTCTGCACGGGCACAACCACACCGCGACCATCTCCGCCATGGCGGGGCCCAGGACGAGCGTCCCCGTGATCGGAGTTCCTTCGGCCTCTGCGCGCCCGACAACGCGTAAGCCTGGCGCGGGTTATGCGCTGTTCCACATCGGCGGACAGGCCGGGGCATGGAACGTCACATTTATCCGCAGAGGGCTGTCGAGCGCCTATGAAGAGGACGGAGAGATCGAAATCGTCGAGCAAACGCGCCAGATACTTCCGGTCAGCTCACCGGTTTCCGCATGAAGCCGGACATTCAGGACGGCGTGTAATTCGCGCCATAGACGAATAAGGCAACCGCCCCGACGGCCATTCCGAGCAGGAAGGCGACGAAAATCCGCAACCCCACCGCATTGCCGGAATCATTTCCTGTTTCGACAACCGTATCGTTCGCGGCGGCAATATTGACGGGCTCATCCTCCGCTTCCGGCTTTTCGCCGGCAATGGCGCCGGATGCATCCAGCGCGATGTCCTCATGCGGCTCGTCCATCGCCTCGCGTCTTTCGATCAGCGCCAGCTCATCGCTCACCAGGGCGCGCTCGCGCTCGAGCACGCGGCTTGCGACATAATCCGTCACGCGCTTCGACATATCCTCGAAATTTGTCGTCTCGTAGATCGTGCGCCGCCCGTAACGCGCCTCCTGTACGAACTGGTAGGTGCGCCGGTCGCGCGCCATCGAAACATAAGCCAGCACATCGACCCAGAGCCGGGGCGGATTGCCGGGCAGTATTGCGCCGTCGAACAGGTCGCTTTCCTCCGGAACGCTCTCGAACACGTCGGCCAGCGCATCCTGCAGCATTTCGAGCCGCGCGACTTCACCCTCGCGCAAGGATTCGATAACATCCCGGCGCTCCGCTTCGTTGAGGCGCGCACGGCGCATGGCATCGCGCAACCTGTTGTGCTGCTGGGCAACGCTCTCGCGAGGCATTGGCGCAACGACCTCGGCTTTCGGAGCGTCACCGGTTGCATCCGCAACCTCATCCACAGGTTCCGCTTCGCGCATATCACCCTCGTCCGTTCCGGACTCATCCGTCATTGCGGTCTCCCGAATGCTGCCGCAACTGAAATTCATGGTTAAAGGCTAGTTAATTGCGTCGCCCATAACAAGACACCACAAATCCTACGTATCGTAAGGCAAGCACATATGAACAACCCTCTCCCCACAGCCGCACAGCGCGTTGCCGACGCCGCGTCCGCACTCGGCCTGGATATCCGCGTACTGGAGATGCCGGATTCAACAAGGACGGCGGAAGACGCAGCGCGAGCCTGCGGCTGCAGCGTCGGCCAGATCGTCAAGTCACTGGTTTTCGCCGGCAAGGAAACGGATACGCCCTACCTGCTGCTCGTCTCCGGCGACAACCGCGTCGATGAAAAGCTCATGGCCGAAGTTCTCGGCGAGCCGCTGCGCAGGCCCGATGCCGACTTCGTGCGCAAGGTGACCGGCTTTGCCATCGGCGGCGTGGCGCCGCTTGCCCACGCCACGCAGATGGCAACCTACTTCGACAAGGACCTGCTGCAGTACAACGTCATCTGGGCGGCAGCCGGAACGCCGCGCTGCGTCTTCGAAACAAATCCGCAGGCGCTGGCCGGCGCTACGGGCGCGGAGATCGTGCGAGTGACGGAGTAGACCTTATTGCTTCCCAAGCGTTCTCTCGATGAAAGCATCCTTGGCTGCACGATAGCTACCCATGTCTGCACCATTGTACGCGCGCTTGAGGGCATTGTATCGCTGTAGCAGATCCGGTGACGACCTCAGTCTCTCGGCAAAGACGTGAAAGAAATCGTGGGGGCCGCCGATTGCCACAAGCTGCACGCCCAGATGCGGGTGGCAGTCATTGCCCTCGAATGCAGAAAAGCTTTCCGTTCGAACCGACCCGGAATTGCGCGAAAAGCGCTTTGCCAGCGCAGCTTCAGATTCAGCGAAACGTTCAGGCGAAACCCGAACAACAATATCCAGATCGCCCTTGGTGAGACATCCGGCAATCGCGGTTGCTCCGATATGCCGGATATCCACTTCTTCGTGTAAGAGCGTTCGCAGATCGGCCTCCACGCGCTCAAACAAGGCGTCTGCCTTCTCACGGGCAATATGCGAATCGACAAGTTCGAATGAAGGCTCCATCACCCAGCGGGCATAAACAAAACGCAGGTCACGTCACACGCCCCAGCGCCAAAAGTCCTGTCCCTCTTTCCTGTAGGCCCCCGCCATCACCATCTTGTGGACTTCCGAAGCGCCGTCGACGAGGCGGGCCTGGCGCGCGTAGCGGTAGATCCACTCAAGGATCGTGTCCTTGGAATAGCCGCGCGCGCCGTTGATCTGGATCGCGGTATCCGCCGCCTTGTGCAGCGTGTCGGCGACATGGACCTTGGCCATGGAGACCGCCGTCTTGGCGCGGTCGCCCTGGTCGAGCAGCCAGGCCGCTTTCATGGTCAGCAGCCGCCCGACCTCGATGTCGGCGGCAACCGACCCGAGCGCCACCTGAATGCTCTCGCGATTCGACAGGCGCACACCGAAGCCTTCGCGCTCGTTGGCGTAGGTCTGGGCGATCTCCATGCAGCGTTTGGCCAGCCCCAGCCAGCGCATGCAGTGGGTCAGGCGTGCGGGCCCCAGCCTGATCTGCGTCAGCTTCAACCCGTCGCCCTCTTCCATCAGCCGGTTCTCGATCGGAATTTCGAGCCCCTCGAAGACAAGCTCGCAATGCCCGCCATGTTCCTCCGGCCCCATGATCGGGATGCGCCGGTCGATGCGCCAGCCGGGATCGCCGCTGTCGAACAGGAAGGCCGACAAGCCCTTGCGCGGATCATCCGACGTGCGCGCGATCAGGATGAAGTGCTTGGCTTCCGCCGCCCCGGTGATGAACCACTTGCGGCCACGGATGATGTAGCGGTCGTTCTTCCTCTCAGCCGTCGTCAGCATCATCGTCGGATCGGAACCGGAGCCGGGATGCGGCTCGGTCATGACGAAGGCGGAGCGCGCCTCGCCACGGATGATCGGCATCAGCCAGCGCTCTTTCTGCGCATCCGTCGCGACCTTCGACAGCACGTTCATGTTGCCGTCGTCGGGCGCCGCGCAATGGATCGCGACCGGCCCGAAGATCGAGCGGTTGGATTCCTCGTAGATCGCCGCCCAGCCGACATGCGGCAGACCCATGCCGCCAAGTTCTTTCGGCATCTGCGGCGCCCACAACCCTTCGGCCTTCGCCCGGGCGCGCACGTCTTCGAGCACATCGAGACGGATGTTCTCGTGTTCATCGTAATTCGCCTTGTCGTCCTCCAGCGGCATGACCTCGCGCGCGATGAAATCGCGCACCTTGAGCCGGATGTCGTCGATCTCGGGGGTTAGCGAAAAATCCATGGAAATGCCTTTCGTTTAGAGCCCCGAGACGAGGTGACCGCCATCGACGGGAATGACCGCGCCGGTCATGTAGCTCGACGCATCGCTTGCCAGCAGGAGCATCAGCCCGTCGAGCTCCTGCAAGTTGCCGATGCGCCGCTGCGGGATGCGCCTGATCATGTCTTCGCCGGCCTCGGTTTTAAAGTAGCCGGAATTGATCTCGGTTTCGAAATAACCCGGCGCCACCGCGTTGACGCGAATGCTGTGCCGCGCCCATTCCAGCGCCAGCGCTTTGGTCATCTGCACGACACCTGCCTTCGACACCGCATAGGGCACCAGACCCGCGGAAACCCGCAGACCCAGAATGGACGCGATGTTGATGACCGAACCGCTCTTGCCGGCCGAAACCATGGTTTCCGCACAGGCTTTCGCCACCCGGAAGACGCCCGACAGGTTCGTGTCGATGGTGCTCTGCCAGTCGTCCTCGCCGGTCTTCAGAGCCAGTGCCGTATGTGCGATCCCGGCGTTGTTGATCAGTACATCCGGCACCGTGCCGCCGGCCTGAAGATCCCCGAACAGCGCTTCGACGGATGATGGGTCGGACACATCGAGCGCATGCGATGTGGCCTTCCCGCCGGAAGCCTTGATATCGGATTTCAACTCGGCAAGCCGCTCGGTGCGCCGCGCCGCCAGCAGGACATGCGCGCCATACCCCGCGTAGAGTTTGGCGAAATGCGCGCCGAGACCCGACGACGCGCCGGTGACGAGAATGATTCTGCCGGCAAGCCCGCTTGCCAGCGCTTCGCCAATTCCGTTTTCAGCCATCCGTTCCTCCCGGCGCATTGCCGGTACGATAGCCCTCAGGCGGCGTCTTCGGAATAGGTATCCTTGTAGGTTTCGCGCAGAACGTTCTTCTGGATCTTGCCCATGGTGTTGCGCGGCAGCGAATCCACCACGAAAACGCGCTTCGGCACCTTGTATTTGGCGAGCGCCGTCTCAAGCGCCGAACGAATACTCTCCTCGCTCAGATCGGCGCCCGGGCGCGGCGCGACAACCGCCGTGACGCCCTCGCCGAAATCGGCATGCGGCAGGCCGATCACCGCGCTTTCGGCAACGCCGGGCAGCGCATCGATCTCGGCTTCCACTTCCGCCGGGTAGACATTGAAGCCGCCGGAGATGACCAGGTCCTTGGCGCGGCCGACAATATGCACGTAGCCATCATCGTCGATGAAGGCGAGATCGCCGGTGATGAAGAACCGGTCCCCGCGGAACTCCTCCGCCGTCTTTTCCGGATTGCGCCAATAGCCCTTGAAGACGTTCGGTCCCTTGACCTCGATGACGCCGACATCGCCTTGCTTGAGGACTTCGCCGGTCTCCGGATTGGCGATGCGCAGCGAAACGCCGGGCAGCGCCATGCCGACCGTACCCGGACGCCGTTCCCCGTCATAGGGGTTGGAGGTATTCATGTTGGTCTCGGTCATGCCGTAGCGTTCGAGGATCGCGTGGCCGGTGCGCTCCGACCACTCCTTGTGCGTCTCCGCCGACAGCGGCGCAGAGCCCGACACGAACAGGCGCATGTTCTTGACCAGTTCATGGTTCAACTCGGGCCGCTGCAGCAACCGCGTGTAGAAGGTCGGCACGCCCATCATCGAGGTCGCGCGCGGCAACAGCTCAATGAATGTCTCCGCGTTGAACCCGGGCAGAAAGATCATCGAGCCGCCGGCCAGCAGGATCGTGTTGGTGGCGACGAACAGCCCGTGTGTGTGGAAGATCGGCAGCCCGTGGATCAGCACGTCTTCGCTGGTGAACTGCCAGTGCTCCACCAGCGCCTCGGCGTTGGAGGCGAGGCACTCGTGAGTCAGCATGGCGCCCTTGGAGCGGCCTGTGGTGCCGGAGGTGTAAAGAATCGCGGCAAGGTCGTCCTTGGCGCGTGGCACGTCGGTGAACCCGGGCGAAGCGGCGAGACCGGCTGCGGCCAGCGTACCGCCGGTGCCGGCGTCCGTTTCCCCTGCGCCCGGCTTGCGCCAGACACCCAGCGTCTCGAATTGCGGCACACCGCATTCGCCCGCGACATCGCGCATTTCGTCGGCGCGCTTGGGATCGGCGACGAAAACCGCCGGCTCGGCATCCTTCAGAAAGTAGGCGATCTCGTTGCGCGTGTAAGCGGTGTTCAGCGGCAGGAAGACCGCGCCGGCGCGCACCGCGCCGAGATAAAGCATCAGCGCCTCGATGCTCTTGGGCACCTGAACCGCAACCCGGTCGCCCGGCTTCACGCCAAGCTCCACCAGAACATTGGCAAAACGGCCCGAGACATCGAGCACGTCCTGGTAGGTATAGACCCGCCCGTCAGGGAGTTCGCAAAAACGCGCCTCCGCCGGGTTTCCGGGCATGTGTTTGCGGATGAGACCGAAAAGATGATTGCCGCTCATAACGTCGTCCTGCTTACGCTTCCAAACAATTCATGCCTAACCGGCAACGAGGTCGCGGGCCGCATTGCGTCCGCGCGCCAGCCGATGCACCCGGGGCGCTGCCACGATGCGGTCTTCCTTGACGAAGGCCTCGTGGTTGGCTTCGATCTCGTCCGGCTCATAGCGGTAATTGACCATGATGCCGAGGCTCTGCTTCAGCCCGCGCGGGCTCGGATCACCGGCCCAGTTGACCCGCTCCAGCAATGCGCCGTTGCCAAGGTGGAACCGTGCAACCGGATCGAACGGACGGCCCTTGCGGTCGCGTGCGTTGAGGAAATACCAGGCCGCGATCTGGGTCAGAGCGCCCTCGTCCTCGTTGCTCGGAGCCTCACCGTTCTCAGCCGCCGCAATCGCCCTGGCCGCAACCTCGCGTTCGGCCTCGTTCAGAACACGGTCCTCGCCATCGGCTTCCGGGTCGGTCTGGCCCTTCAGCCAGGTGACGAAGTTCGGCACCGGCGACAGGGTGACATAGGTTTTCAGGCCGTGCAGTTCGCGGCTCAATTCCTCCACCACCTGCTTGATCAGGAAGCTGCCGAAGGAAACGCCGGCAAGCCCCGACTGGCAGTTGGAGATGGAATAAAACGTCGCGGTCGTCGCCTTGCGCGGATCGATCGGCTCGCGCCCGTCGGCAAGGATCGGCGGAATGGCGGTCGGAATCTCTGTCGTCAGCGCCACCTCGACGAAGATCAGCGGATCGTCGGACAGGCGCGGATGGAAGAAGGCGTAAAGCCTGCGGTCCGGCGGATCGATACGCCGGCGCAGATCTTCCCATCCGTGGATGGCATGAACCGCCTCATATTTGATGATCTTCTCGAGAATGGCGGCCGGTGTCTGCCAGTCGATACGTCTCAGCACGAGAAACCCCCTGTTGAACCAGGAACCGAACAGGTGGATGAAATCGGCATTGGTGCCGGCCCAGTCGGGATTTTCGCGAAGCCCCTTGAGCAGGTCGGTCCGCATCGCGACAAGCTGCGCCGTTCCGTCGGGCGCCAGGTTGAGGCGGCGGAAAAGCTCCTGGCGGCGCGGTTCGCTCGCCTCGCTCAAGTCACGTCCGGCCGCATCGCTGTGCTCGTCGAGAAACCGTTCGGCGGCGACACGCGCGGCTTCCAGATCGACCCCGAAGCGGTCGGCGATGATGTCGATGACATCGTGGCGCCCGGTCGCGTCGAGCTGGGCATAGCGCTCGAATATCTCCCGCGCGATCGCCATGCCCGACGCTTCGCCGCGCTCCGACAGAAGCTGCTCGAACAGCTCGTCGAAACCCGCTTTGCCACCAGTACGCTCACGTCCGCTGAAGTCGATCAGAGACCGGCCGCGTTCGGTAATCGAAGTCAGTATATCGTTGAAGAAGGTGCTCAAATCGCGGGCCCCATCAATGCTTCGGGAAGCCAGATCGCAAGCTGCGGGAAAAGGCACAGCAGAACAATCGCCAGCACCATGCAGAAGACATAGGGCAGCGAACCCAGAAGAATGGTCTTCAGCTTGATGTCAGGCGCAATGCCGTTGATGACATAGAGGTTGAGTCCGACGGGCGGCGTGATCAGTCCGATCTCCATGTTGATCGTCAGCACCACCGCGAACCAGTAGGGATCGAAACCCGCCTGCGTCACGATCGGCAGCAGGATCGGCGCCGCCATCAGGATCACCGCGACGGGCGGCAGGAAGAAGCCGGCAATCAGCAGGAAGAGGTTGATCCACAGCATCAGCACCCAGCGGCTGACTTCGAGCGTGCCGATCCATTGCGCGATCGACTGGGTCACGAACAGGCNNACAGGCTGGAGAGCATGTAGGAGAAAACGCCGGCGGCCGCGATGATGAACAGGATCATCACCGACTCGCGCGTTGAATCCCGCAACACCACCCAAAGCGCGTTCGGCGCCCAGAGCTTGTAGATCACGATGGCGACCGCCACGCAGAGCAGCGCCCCCACGGCCGCCGTCTCCGAAGGCGTCGCCACGCCGCCATAGAGCGCGTAGAGCACGCCCAGGATGATCGCCAGGAACGGCAGCACACGCGGCAGGATCTCGAAGCGTTCGGACCACGTGTAGCTGACCTTGCCGAGCGCCACATTGGCGTCGCCGCTTCGCCATGTGCTGTAGAGCGACCACAGCATGAACAGCAGCACCAGCATGAAACCGGGAATGACACCGGCCAGGAACAGCCGCCCGATGGAGGTCTCGGTCGCGATGCCGTAAACGATCATCGTCACCGACGGCGGGATAAGAATGCCGAGCGTCCCGCCCGCCGCGATGGAGCCGGCGGCCACGCCGTCGGGGTAACCGCGCTTGCGCATCTCCGGAATGCCCATCTTGCCGATGGCGGCGCAAGTCGCCGGCGAAGAGCCCGACATCGCGGCAAACAGCGCGCAAGCGCCGAGGTTGGAAATAACAAGCCCGCCGGGTACGCGCGTCAGCCAGCGGTCGAGCGCCTCGTAAAGATCGGCGCCTGCCCGCGTCGAGGCGATCGATGCGCCCATGATGATAAACATCGGGATCGACAGCAGGGCGAAATTATCGAGCTTGCCGAACAGGATTTCCGGGATCAGTTCAAGCGACCGCATGCCATCGAAGACCACGAGAAAGCCCATCGAAACGACAAGCAGGCCGACGGCGACGGAGACGCCGGAAAACAGCACCAATATGGTGGCGACGGCGATGAAGAGGGAAAGCAGGAGAGGATCCATGTCTGCGCTCTCCTACAGTTCGATTTTTTCATCGAGGCCGAACGGCTTGTCGGCTCCGGTCGCGAGCGCGACGAGGTCGGCGAAATATTGCAGGGCCAGCAGCCCGAACCCGACCGGCATGGCGAGATAGGGAATCCAAAGACGCACGCCCCACACGGTGTCGGATTTCCAGCCGCGCGCCCAGGCGATGTGCCAGAACTCGAAGCCGTAGAATGTCATGATGCCCGCAACCAAAAGCACCAGCAGGCAGACGAGCCAGGCCAGCGCCTTGCGTGCGCCCGGCGACAGCATGATCGGGACGAGATCGACATTCACGTGCCCGCGCAGCTTCTGCACGTAAGGCAGGCCGATCAGCGTTGCCGCGACCATCAGGTAGATGACCATCTCCGTCTGCCAGACCGTGGACTGGTTCAGCACGAAGCGGACCCAGATCATCTGGCAGGTGATCCCGACGGCGAGCACGATCATGCCCGCGGCCACGAACCCGGCCAAGGTGGATAGCTTGTCGACGCCGCGAATGAACGCGCGCCAGAAATCATTTCTCGAACTCGCAGTCATGCCCAAGCCTGCTCGTCATGGTTCGGCGCGCAACAGGCGCAGCCGGAACGTCGTATGGAAAAGGCCCCCGCACACGCTGACGTGTTGCGGAGGCCCGGTTTCGTCAGCGCTTATTCAACGGCGAGCGCCTTGTCGAGCAGCTCCTGGCCGCCCGGCACGTTCTCGACGAAGTTCTTGTAGGAGGTCTCCTTGGCAATCGCGCGCCAGGCATCGAACTCTTCAGGCGTCATATGCGCGATCTCCACACCATTGTCGGCGAAGGTCTTTTCGGACGCGGCGTCTTCCTTCTTGGCCTCGTCGAGATAGTAGGCTTCGGCCTTCGCCGCGCCTTCCATCAGCGCCTTCTGCTGCGCTTCGCTCAGGGAGTCGAACTTCGACTTGTTCATCAGCAGCGGCTGATACATGAACCACAGCGCGACATCGCCGGCCGGCGTGTAGCATTTCACCTGCTCGTAGATGCGGTAGCTGACGAAGCTTGAAGACGACGTGTTAGCCGCCTGCAGGACGCCGGTCTGCATGGCGTTGTAGATTTCCGAGGACGCCATCGAGGCGATGGAAGCGCCGGCACCGGCCAGCATCTGCTCAAACGCCTTGCCGGCCGCGCGCGTCTGCAGGCCCTGCACGTCATCCGGCTTGGTGATGCAGCCGTCCTTGCCGGCAAAGCCACCGGCGAGATAGCCGTGCACGAGCGTGATCACGTCGTCTTCGGCCATGATCTTCTCGATGTCTTCCATGAAGGCGGACTTGTTCAGCCGCGCGGCGTGATCATGGTTCTTCACCAGGCCCGGCATCAGGGTCAGGTTGTATTCCGGGCGCTGGCCGCCGGCGTAGGACAGCGGGAAGATCGTCATGTCGAGCTGTCCCGCCGACAGCGGCTTGTACTGCTCGCGCGGCTTGAACAGCGACTTCGACGGGAAGATCTGGACTTCCAGATCGACACCGGCTTCCTTCACGTGGTCGGCAACGATCTGCGCAACCTTGTGGCGCACGTCGGACGTCGACCACTGATGCGAGAGCTTCAGCGTTTCGGCCTGCGCCGCTGTCGCAAGACAGACAGCCGCACCGGCGGCGAGCATGAATTTCATTTTCTTGAACATGGTATTCCTCCCATTTGACCCTTTTGCGGGCCGGTTCGCTTTTGATTTCCGTTGATCACGGAATGATCCAACCGTTTTTCGGCCTTGCGCGAAATAAAACGCCACGTTGCATCCGCGTCAAGGAATATTGTATACAATCTTTATGGCGGACACATTGATCACCATGGACCGGATTGCCCCAAAGCAGCCTACGTCGACCCCTGTGCGGCGCGCAAACATGTTGCGCGACGCCATCGCGCAGGAGATCGCCATGGGCACGATCCAGCCCGGCCAGCATCTCGACGAGGTCGCACTGGCGGGACGCTTCGGCGTGTCCCGCACCCCGATCCGTGAAGCGCTGATGCAGCTTGGCACCATGGGTCTTGTCGAGATGCGCCCGCACCGCGGCGCTTTCGTCAAGCGCATCGGGATCGCCGAGCTTGTCGAAATGATCGAGGTCATGGCGGAACTGGAGGGCATGTGCGCAAGGCTTGCCGCACGCAGGATGTCCGCCGCCGAGATCGACGCCCTGGAGCAGATCCATCTGGACTGCGCCGCTGCCGCCGACAGCGGCGATCCGGACGCCTATTATTACGAGAACGAACGTTTCCACCGCGCGCTCTATGCCGGATGTCACAACGGCTTCCTCACGGAGGAAGCGGGCCGCCTGCACGAACGCACGAAAGTCTACCGCCGACTGCAGCTTCGCGTGCGCGGCCGCGTGGAAAATTCTTTCAGCGAACATGAGGCGGTTGTTGAGGCCATCCGGGCCGGCAATCCGGAATGCGCGGAAAAGGCCGCCCGCGACCACGTCCTGATCCAGGGCGAACGCTTCAACGACTTCGTCGCCAGCCTGGGCGAATAGTTACGGTCCGCGCCAGTCGATCTGGCAGATTTCCGCCGACCGTCCATCCAGATTCCAGACCCGGCCGAAATCGCGCACCTTGCCCTTCAGGCTGCGCGCGATGGTGACGTCAGGGCCCATCCAGTACTGGGTGTTGGCGACCTTCACATCGGATTGGGTATCCGCGCCAGAGATCGGCTCGATGGCGCCGATGATCGTCTTGCCGGCGGTGACGTGACGGACATTGCCCTCGGTGCGGAATTCGACGGCCTCGCGGCGCGATCCCAGATAAGTCCCGACCAGCATCCGGAACAGGCCGGTGGTGCCCTTCGCCCGGCCCGAGAAAATCTGCTCGAGGGCTGAAAACTGCGCCGGCGTCGCGCGTTCGTCGAAATAGCCGGCGACCGTCCAGTTGCCCTCGCTCATGCGTCCGGGAATGTCGAGCAGCATGGCGATGTTGAGACCCGACAGCGGCTTGTCGCCCCAATGGCCCTCGTCGATTCGCACCGCGAGCCAAGCCTGGCAATAACCGTATGTGGGCGGATGCTCGCCGAGCGAGACGACACACGGGCAGAACACCTCGCAATTGCAGTTGAGCGCCAGCTCTCCCTTGATGCCCCATTCAGGTATCGTCATTCGGTACTCACTCCCGTTCAAACCTGTCACGCAACCCGCATATCACGCGGGCCAGAGCCCGGCCAGCACCGTAGCGGTCTGCAGGCCACCCGCCCCGATCAAAATCAAACCGGCATGCCGCGACACGAATGTCGCCCGCGGCACGATCTTCTCGATCACGAACCACACCGTCAGCACAGCCATCCAGACGAGGTTCATCGCGCCGAACACGAACATCAGCCCCATCATGGCGATGCAGCAGCCGACGCAATGCAGACCGTGGCCAGCGCCAAGCCGGAAGGCTCCGGCGGCGCCATCACGCCAATGGCCCATCAGATAGGTCAGAGGGTTGCGGCAGCGAACGAGACAAGCCTGCTTCAGCGGGGTCAGTTCATAGAGGCCCGCAGCCAGCAGCAGGAGGCCTGCGCCGAGCGGCCCGGCCAATGTGCCCCCGAGAAGGAAAACGCCGGACTGCCCCAGAACGATCTGGGCCATGGCGAAGACAATGGAGACGGCGGTCCAGACGGCCAGATAGCCGGATGCGAACACAATGGTCCGCTGTACCGGTTTGGCGCATTCGGGGTCGCGGCCGGCGAATGAGGCAAACATCGAGATTGCGGGGGCGCTTGCAGGAAGCATCATCGCCGCCATCATGACCACCCATATCGCCGCGCTTCCGGCAATGTGTTCGGCGGTCAGCCCGAGACAAAGCTCCGAGCCATGCGCGGACATGCCGTCCATCCATGAGACGGTGGCAATCCAGAGGGTCCCGGCGGCGAGCAAAACCATGCCCGCCGCCTGGAAACGAGGATTATCCAGCCTGTCGAGAGCAAGACGCATAAACCAGGGCCTGTCAGTTCGGATCATTCCGCCGGACTGTCTGGCGCATCGGCCTCTGCGTCAAGGCTGGGTCTTTAGAAAGGCGAAATGCCTCAGGCGGCCTTGCGGCTCTTGGATGCCCGCTTGCTGTTCGCGTTCGCAGGCGTGGTGGGCTCGCCGGCGGGAACCATGTTCACGCCTTCGATGCCGACGCCAGCGATCGAAACGGACGGACCGGACAGGCCTTCACCCTTGATCACGTTCCAGACCGAATGCGCCAGCATGTAAACAGTCAGACCAGCCGAGCCGATAAGAAAAATACCGCCCATGAGAGAGGCCGCAGAAGATTCCATTCCCTAAGACTCCATGACCCGAAATGTCGGCTGCACGTTTCCTTGGCTGCGCCAGGGAGCAGCGCAGTCGGTCGCGGCGTATGGGACGGAGCGTCTGGCGGGGACGGATGGAACCGTTTGTCCCGGGTTCGGCGTCTTGGCGTCGGCCGGCTGATGCGTGTCGGGTCTGGCCCCACGCATGCCGCAAGAAATACGCTCGTTCCGGCGCTCCCGCAACACAATATTGCGGTTACGCCGGTAACGAACTCACAGTTATTTTTGCATCAGGCCGCGATCTTTTTCGCGAGCCTTTTTTGCCTGCGGTTTGCGTTGGCAGGTGCGTTCGGCTCACCGGCGGGAACCATGTTCACGCCTTCGATGCCGACACCAGCAACGTCAGCGATTGAAAGCACCGGACCAGAAAGCCCTTCGCCTTTGATGATGTTCCACGCGGTGCACGCCAGCATGTAGATGGTGATGGCTGCCGAACCGATAAGAAAAAAGCCGCCCAAGAAATAAGCCAGCACAGATTCCATTCCCTAAGACTCCATGACCCGAATGTCGGCTGCACGTGTCCCGCTTGTCGCAAAGGAGCAGCGCAGCCGGACCAGGCGTATGGGACGGAGCGTCTGGCGGGGACGGGTGGAACCGTTTGCCCGGGTTCGGCGTCTTGGCGTCGGCCGGCTGTTGCGTGCCGGGTCAGACCCCACGCAATACGCGGAAAATACGCCTGGCCGGCCGCGCCAACAAGCGGGTTCATGCGCTGATTTCAGTCATAAATCCGCGGCGTTATTTGCATTAAGCTGCGGTTTTTTTCGCAGCGCGGCGCTTGCGGTTCGCGTTCGCGGGCTCCGCCGGTCCGCCTGCAGGAAGCACAGAGATGCCGCCGATGCCGGCGCCTTCGATAGCGACACCCGCAACGCCATTGCTCCCGGCTCCGAATAGCTGCCGGACAACATAGGCCACCGCGATAACACCGGCGGCGCCCAATGCCAGATACAGGTAGTTGCCGTCATGAATGTCGGCGAAGGCGCGGCTCAGAAAAGTGCCGAACCCGCCGGCAAGCAGTATGACCACGACAAGGGCTGCAAACTCTCCGGAACCAAAACCGCTGGCCCAGCGCGGCAGGTCGCCCCGCGCATAGAACCGCCGCGCGAAGGCAACAAGAAGAAAAGCCGCCGCGAAGAAGGCGACACCGAGCGCATATTCCATGTTGAAACTCCACGACCCGAGATGTCGGCTGCACGTGTCCCGCTTACCGCAAAGGAGCAGCGCAGCCGGACCAGGCGTATGGGACGGAGCGTCTTGCGGGAGCGGAAACTGTCCGCGTGTCCCGAGGTTCGGCGTCTTGGCGTCGGCCGGCTGTTGCGTGTCGGGTCAAACCCCACGCAGGGGCGGAAAATACGCTTCCGCAAACCCGCCAACAAGCGGAATCTTTTCCATCAGATCGAGGGCACGATCCAATCCGGGACAATGCCCGTTTCCGCGATGAAACCGGACACGTCACGGCCTGCGAAAAAGCCGTGATCGCTGACCAGAACAGTGCTCCACCCGGCAGCCGCCCCACCCAGAATATCGGTGTGCAGCGTGTCGCCGATCATCGCGATACGCCGCGCATCGGCAGGCAGGGCGCCTGTTCCGCGCAACCGCTCGCTCACGATCTTGTAGACGGAGGGAAACGGCTTGCCGTGGAAAGCAACACCGACACCGCAGGCATCCGCCACCTGATGCCCGTACCAGCCCGGCTCGACGGAAAGCCCATCCTCGCGCGGCGCGACGAGATCGGGGTTGCCGACGACCACAGGCCTTGGGTGTTCGCGCAAGGCGGCTTCCAGCAAGGCCTGGCGTTGCGCCGTCCAGATCCCGCTCGACAGCAGGATAAAGCCGCCCGCGTTGCGGTACGCCTCGGGGTCATCGCCCAGAACCGGAAGTTCATCGTCATTGAAGACTACCGGCGTGTCATCCACCGTTGCCGCAGCCCAGCCGCGAACCGGCATGCCCGCGAC
This sequence comes from Rhodobiaceae bacterium, assembly GCA_020441995.1. GTDB lineage: Bacteria > Pseudomonadota > Alphaproteobacteria > Rhizobiales > Tepidamorphaceae > JACKJK01. Next base: position 29,333 of record JAGRLC010000086.1, on the reverse strand, counting down.
GGCGGCTTCCGCCGCCTGACGGCTGGTGACGATCTCTTCCGCCTTGAAATCGAACCCGAGTTTTTCGAACTTCGCCACCGAAGACGGCATGTCGAAAGACGCGGCATTGGTCAGCACGAAGACCCGCTTCCCCAGCGCCCGCAGCGCCGCGACGCAATCGCATGCGCCCGCAATCGGCGTCTCACCGACATTCAGCACGCCGAACGCATCGAACACGAACACATCGAACCCGTCGGCGATCTCGCGCAACCCGGGCGCTTGCGTGAATCCCTCGGGGAAAACAGCTTCCGGCAGCCTGTGACGCACAGCCTCGTAGCGCGCGAAGGCTGCCACGAAGCTGACGAACGGACGCTCGAAGGATGGGTCAGATGATTGCGCCACGGACCTTGGCCGAAACCCACTCGCTGACGATCACCGCCAGCAGGATGACGAGAAGGATAAGTGCGACTTGCGGCCAGGCCAGCGTGTTGAGCGAAGCCTGCATCTGCACCCCGATGCCGCCGGCGCCGACAAGCCCCAGAACCGTCGACTCGCGGATATTGATGTCCCAGCGGAACACCGCGACACCGGCGAAGGCCGGCATGATCTGCGGCACGATGCCATATGCCATAACCTGAAGCGGATTGGCGCCGGTCGCCGTCACCGCCTCGACCTGCTTGTGGTCGATTTCCTCGATCGCCTCATAGAGCAGCTTGGCGCAAAAGCCGATCGAACGCAGCGCGATTGCCAGCAGGCCCGCCAGAACGCCGGGCCCGATGATCGCCACCAGCAGCAGCGCCCAGATCAGCGAATTGATCGAACGGCTCGACACGATGATCAGCAAAGCGACCGGCCTGACGAACACGGCGCTCGGAGTCGTGTTGCGCGCGGCAAGGAAGGCAATCGGCACCGCGAAGACAAGCGCCAGCAACGTGCCGAGCGTTGCCATGTTGAGCGTGTCCCACAACGGCTCCCACAGCTTCTCCATATACGACCAGCGTGGCGGAAAAGCTCTGGAGCCGATGTCGGAGGCGATGCGCGGTGCATCCCACACGAAGAACCAGGTCGTGGAATCGGAAATCTTCTTCCAGCACCACATGAAGACCGCAACAGCGGCAAAGTAGGCAAACCAGCGCGTCAGCTGCGCCTTGCGGTCGCGCAGCTGCCAGGCCTTGCGGCCGTCTGTAAGCGTGGAAACCGGCATTACTGCACCCTCGCGCGGATGATGCCGGAGAGATATTCGAGCGCCATCACCGTAACGATGATGATGATCAGGATCGCGGCGGCGGTGTCGTATTCATAGCGGTCGAACGCGGTGTTGAGCGTCGCCCCGATCCCGCCTGCGCCGACAAGACCAAGCACGGCTGATTCACGGAAGTTGATGTCGAGCCGGTACATCGACAGCCCGATCAGCCGTGGCATCACCTGCGGCTGCACGCCGTAATTGATCCATTGCAACCAGCCCGATCCCGTCGCCTTGATCGCCTCGGCCTGCACCCGGTCCATGTCCTCGATATCTTCGGCCAGCAGTTTCGACAGGAAGCCGATGGTCGCGAAGCTCAGCGTGATGAAACCGGCCAGCGGGCCAAAGCCGAAGATCGCAACCATCAGGATTGCCACGATGATCTCGTTGAGCGCGCGCGACAGCGCGACGATCCCCCGGCAGATCAGATAAACCGGCAGCGGCGCGATGTTGCGCGCGGCGCCCAGCCCGATAGGGACCGAGATCAGGATGCCGACGACGGTCGATGCGACGGTCATGATCACGCTTTCGATCATGCCCTCGCGAATGTCCTTGCCGCGCGACAGGAAATCCGGCTCCGCAAAAGCGGCCAGGAAGTTCCAGCCGCGCACCAACCCTTCCGACACCCGCGCCCAGTTAACCTCGATGCTGGAGACGGCGAGCAGGATATAGATCGCCGCGCTGATGTAGAGGCCCCAGCGCAGATAGGGATTGCGGATGAAAGCCGGTTTCTTCCACGGCTTGCCGATACGCGCGTCAAGCGCTGCGGCGCTCATGCCGCTTCGTCCTCGACCTTGGCGATGGTCGCCTTCCAGTCCTCCTCACCGTAGATCATGGTGAGCGTGTCCTCGGTCATGGAATCCGGCGCGCCGTCGAAAGCGATCGCGCCCTTGTTGAGGCCGATAACCCGCTGAACGAACATCTGCGCCAGCGCCACGTCGTGAATGTTGATGATCGCGGCAAGGCCGCGTTCTTCGCAAAGCTCGCAGATCAGCCGCATGATCTGGCGGGATGTCTTCGGGTCGAGCGAAGCGGTCGGTTCGTCGACCAGTAGAAGCGCGGGGTTCTGGATCAGCGCGCGGGCAATGCCAACGCGCTGGCGCTGGCCGCCGGACAATTCGTCGGCGCGCTTGTCGGCCATCTCCACCAGCCCGACACGGTCGAGCAGGCGGAAAGCCTCGTCGACATCGCTTTGCGGGTACTTGCGGAAAAAACTGCGCCAGAAACCGACATAACCGAGCCGCCCGGACAGAACGTTCTCCATCACCGTCAGGCGTTCGACGAGCGCGTATTCCTGGAAGATCATGCCCATGCGGCGGCGCGCCCTGCGCAATGCGCCAGCGCCGAGGCTGGTGATTTCCTCGTCACCGATGAACACCTTGCCGGAGGACGGTTCCACCAGCCGGTTGATGCAGCGGATGAGCGTACTCTTGCCCGCGCCCGAAGGACCGATCAGCGCAACGACCTGACCGTTCGGCACTTCAAGATCGACCGCGTCGAGCGCGCGGTCGCCGGTGCGATACACCTTCGTCAGTTTTTCAAGGCGAAGCATGGCACCCCAGTACATTCATGCGGATCATGAGGAAATGCGGCCGGACAATCGGATGCCCGGCCGCGGGATGGTGAAGTTTACTTGCAGGCGTAGCTGACGCCGTTGGCCGCATCGATCTTGCGGATGACTTCCCAGTGTTCCTTGTAGGTGATCGGGATGAACTGCGCTTCGCCCGACTTGGAGAATTCGGCCGCAAGCGAGGTGCCTTCCCACTTGAAGGTCTGGAACGCTTCCTGGATCTTCGCCGCGAGTTCCGGCTTCAGGTTATAGACGATGCCGTAACCTGTGGTCGGGAAGGTCTGCGACTTGTAGATCGAAACCACCTGCTCCGGCTTGATCACCTCGCGGCTGATCATGCGGGCCAGAACCGAGTTGGCGATCGAAGCCGCCGGATAGTCCTTGTTGGCAACACCGAGAATGGAGTTGTCATGCTTGCCGGAGAAGACCGGCTCGAAGTCGCGCTCAGCCTCCATGCCGAAATCGGCTTTCAGGATCGCCGACGGCGCCTTGAAGCCCGAGTTCGATGTCGGCGAGGTAAATGCGAGCTTCTTGCCCTTGATGTCCTCGACCTTCTCGATGCCCGAACCCGGATAGGTCAGAATTTCCATCTCGTAGCCGAAGGAACCGTCGGCCGATGCCATGATCGTGAACGGACGGAAACCGGCGCAATTGACCGCAAGCGGATTGGAGCCGGTGTTGAAGCCCGCAATGTGCAGACGGCCCGAACGCATTGCCTCGATCTGGGCTGCGTTGGACTGGACCGGGAAGAAGACCACGGACTTGCCGGTCACCTCTTCCAGGTGTTTCAGGAAATCGCTCCAGGCTTCCTTGTAGACGGCGGGGTCTTCCACCGGCGTATAGGCGAAGATGAGCTGGTCGGGATCGACCTGCTCGGCCGGATCCTCCGGAATGTCGGCGATGAGATCGCCATCCTTGTCGCAGAAACGCGCATCGAGCGTACCGCGCTCGCAGTCCTGCGCACTTGCCGGGGCGCTCGCAAAAGCACCCATGAACACGACCGCGCACAGCGCGGTCAGCCAATGTCTGATTGTCATATCTACCTCCCGGAATGGCTTGACGGTTGCCCTCAGTACTCAGGTTCCGCCAATGCCGTGTGACAGTTTGATGTCAGTTCGATGAAGCCTATGCGGGCCTTGCCGGGACTGCAATAAACAATCCCGGCTAAATCCACATCAGTTTGTCAGGAGGGGTAATTCGGCAGAAACTTCAGGCGCTTGCCGCTTCGGCCTTGTCCTTGTCGCGCTTCGATTTTGCAAGCGACCGGACGATATCCTTGAGTTCGGGCTCCTGCAGCCGCTCCGCCGCCTCGTCGGGAAAACACCACAGACGCTCGCGTTCGTCGCCTTCGGGCCAGTTGGAAACCCACCGCGTCACATCCAGCCGGTAGACATCGACCTTGCACGGGATGAAGTCGTCGCCATCGAGCTGCTTGTCGTAGTTAAACGAACCGATGCTCTTGCGCGAGATATCGCCCTCGACACCGGCCTCCTCGAAGGCCTCCTGCGCGGCGGCCTCCCAATCGCTCTTGCCCTTCATGGTCCATCCCTTGGGGATGATCCAGCGGCCGGTATCGCGCGACGTTACGATCATCACGCGCAAACGCCCGTCCGGCCCCTTGATGACCGGAAGTGCTGCGATCTGGCTTTTTTCCTTGGACGGCATTTTTTGTTTGTTCGCTTCTGCGAAAGTTTTATGACAGTGATTTGATTGGGTTAACAGATAGTTAAGGACGGAATCGATTTCAAGCCGGCAAATGTGACAGGCGTGTCGTCAACACCATGAAACCCTGTTTCACAGCTCAACATGATTCGATGACGTCAGGATGGCGGTTGAATTACAGCATCCTGCCGCGCGCGCTGACCGGCCAGAGTCTTTCAACCCGCCCGCCGCGCACGCCCACGTACCAGTCGTGAACATTGCAGGTCGGATCGCAATGGCCCGGCACAAGGCGCAGCCGCTCGTTGATGGCAAGCACACCGTCGGGGTCGGCGATCTCGCCATGTTCATCGGAGCAGGCGACATAGGTGACATCCTCGCGCCCGAAGACCACCGGCAATCCGCTGTCGACGGATTGCGCCTTAAGCCCGGCATCGCAGATCGCCGAACCCGGCTTGGCGTGGCTCATCACCGAAGTCAGAATGAACAGCGCATTGGCGAACATCGAAAGCGGCTTTCCATCGGTGCCCAGCACCCGATTGTAGTCGGCGTCCATGAAGGCATAGGAGCCGCACTGCATCTCGGTATAGACACCCGACGCCCCCTCGATCTCGAATGAACCGGTGCCGGCTCCGGTGACGGCGGGACAAGCGATCCCCTCCTCCTCTAGCAGCGACAGCGTTTCGCGCACCATCGCAATGGCAGCGTCGATGGCCGCCTTGCGTTCGGGAAAAGTCCGGAAATGCTGCGCCGAACCGTGATAGGCCTGCAGGCCCGCGAAGGTGAGGCCTGGCGCCGCCGTCACGGCCTTGGCGATCTCGACGGCGGGCGCGCCGGACGCAACGCCGCATCGGTGATGTCCGCAATCGATCTCGACATAGACATCGAGGTTCGTTCCGTGTCTTGCGGCTGCCTGCGAGAGTTCGGCCGCATTGGCCACGTCATCGACACAGACGCCGGCACGCACGCCAAGCTTCGGCAACTGCGCCAGACGGTCTATCTTGAGGGGATCGCGGATTTCGTTGGTGACCAGCACATCGGACACCCCGCCGCGCACGAAAACTTCCGCCTCCGACACCTTCTGGCAGCAAACGCCGACCGCGCCGCCATGGTCAATCTGGTAGAGCGCGACATCAACCGACTTGTGCATCTTGCCATGCGCACGCAGCCGCACGTTTAATTCGGCGCATCTGTCGCGCATACGCTTCACGTTTTGCTCGAAAGCGTCGAGATCGATGACGAGGCACGGCGTCTGGACTTCGCTCTCTGGCATTCCGATTTCCGCGGGAATGTCGAAACCGAGTTCGAACGTGTCGAGTTCCGTCCTGATGCGCGCCATGCCTGTCTGCTTCCAGTTTTGATGGTGATTCCGGTTGGATCGAGATCAATGCATATGATGCGCATCTGTGGCCAGTCCTGCGCATGACCTGTTTACTTGACCCGCTTTGATGCGCGGGCCATGAACGTATGCGATCTGGGAGAATGCACACATGGATGCCCTCACCCCCGAAAACAGCGGCGATGCGGCCGCGCTGCCGAAAGGCGTGCTGGCGCTGATGGTGACCGAGGTCACCCACTATACCGACCGCCTGTTTCATTTCCGCACGACTCGGCCCGTGAGCTTTCGTTTCCGCTCCGGCGAGTTCGTGATGATCGGCCTGCCTGGTGGCGAAAAGCCGGTCTACCGGGCCTATTCGATCGCAAGCCCCAACTGGGCGGAGGATCTGGAGTTCTTCTCGATCAAGGTGCCCGACGGGCCGCTGACCTCGCGGCTGCAGCACGTGCAGCCCGGCGATACCGTCTATATGCGCGAAAAGGCGACCGGCACGCTGGTCAATGATGCGCTGCTGCCCGGCAAGCGGCTTTACATGTTTTCCACCGGCACCGGCATTGCGCCCTTCGCAAGCCTGATCCGCGATCCGGAAACCTACGAGAAATTCGACAAGGTGATCCTCACCCACACCTGCCGCGAGGTGGCGGAACTGAAATTCGGCATCGACCTTGTTGCCGGGGTGAAAGCCGACGAGATGCTGAACGAGCTTTTCGACACCTCGAAGCTCGTCCATTACACATCGGTGACCCGTGAGGATTATCCCTTCAAGGGCCGCATCACCGACCTGATCACCTCGGGCAAACTGTTCGCCGATCTCGGTGTCCCGCCGCTCGATCCGGCTGTCGACCGTGGCATGATCTGCGGCTCCATGGCGATGCTGAAGGACACAAAGGCGCTGCTGGAGCAGGCCGGGCTGAACGAAGGCGCCAATAACAAGCCGGGCGAATTTGTCATCGAACGCGCGTTCGTGAGCTAGCAATTCCAGGAAAAGTGATCTTCCGGTTTTCCGTCCGGAATTGCGTCAAAAAAAGATGAGCTAAATACGGCTTTCAGCCGATCACCGGCAGTTCCGCCGGCGCGCGGCGGCTAAGCCATTCCGCGCCGCCATCGCGCACAACGATGTTTTCCTCATGCACCTGGATGCAGCCGGGCGCGATCTCGAGTCCAGGCTCGAGCGTCAGCACCATACCCGGCTCCAGAACGGTTTCGTCCTGAGCGATCAGCGAGGGCCACTCGGTCAGCCGCATGCCAAGTCCGTGGCCGAGCCTGCCGCCCTCACCCGCTCCACCGGCCCGCGAGATCACCGCGTTCATCGCCTGGTAGACATCCGCCGCCGTTGCGAACGGTTTTGCCGCGGCAAATCCCGCCTCCGTCGCTTCGTACAGCACATCATGGGCAAGCCGCGCCGCGTCGCTGGCGCGGCCGATCGCCCAGTTGCGGTCGAAATCGCAGAAGTAGCCATCGAACACGGCGCCGGTGTCCAGCATCAGCACATCGCCGGCCCGCAAGGGCTCGTCGCTTGCCGGGGAAATGACATCGCCATAACCGCCCGGCCCGGCACCGCCGGCAACATAGGGGACCCAGTCGGCGCCGTCGTGGAGAAGCGCAGCCTGAAAATCCCGGAACACCGCGCTAAGCGCCTTGCCCGGCCAGACGACGCTCTTGATGTTTTCGAACACGCCGCTGGCAATCCCGCAGATATGCCTGATCTTGGCAATTTCGCGCTCGGACTTCACCCCTTGCAGCTTGCGCACGATCGCCGTGGCATCGTCGAAAGTCATGCGCGGCAGCACGCTTTGCAGGCGGGCGTAATCGGCAAGCGGCATGCGCAAATGGGTTTCGTGGCCCATCGGCAAACCGATGCGTCCCTTTTCTCCGGCCAGATCCAACAGCGTCGCCGCCAGCAGGGACACGCCATCGTCCGCCAGATCCGGCGAGCGCCATGTGCGGATGTCCTCAAGCCAGGTTTTGCCCATCAGCTCCGCGCCGATGCCGGGAATGACGGCGGCCGGCTTGCCGAAAGCCGGAACGATCAGAAACCAGGGCCGCGTCGGGCTTTCCCAGAAGCGTGTGAGGTAACCGGTGAAATACCGGATCTCGGCTTCGGTGGTCAGCAACAGCGCATCGAGGTCGGCCCGCGCCATCAGCGCCTGCGTGCGCTCGGTACGCTGCGCGAACTCGGCCTGTGGAAATCCTCTTTCCGGCGGGATCATTGTTCCGGCCCCTCGCTGAGATAAGCCAGCACGCGCGATTGCGGCCCGATACCGAGCCTCGCCTTTTCCGCGTCGCCCATCGCAAGTAGCGCCGCCAGCGCCGCGCCGCCCGAAGGCGTTGTCTCAAGCCCCGCATCGGCCAGAACCGGCATGGCGTCCCGCGCCTCGCTCTCGCTGATGGTGAGAAAGAAATCGGCCTCCTTGGACAAGGTCGCCAGCGCCAGCATGGACGGCTCCTTGCAATCCAGACGCCCCATGCAGGAGACGGGCCCGTCACCGCGCGCCACTTTCCCCGCAACGATACTGGCCTGCAGGGCGGGGGCGGCTTCCGGTTCGACTACGATAAGCACCGGACCGTCTCCCCATCGCATACGGGCATGTGCCGCGGCTGCCGCGGCAAGCCCGCCAACGCCGGCCTGCAACAGGATATGGCTGGGTGGTCCGGCAGCCTCCTCGATCTGGTCGGCGGCTTCCGCCGTCATCGCCAGATAGCCTTCCATGACCCGGTAGGGAATCTCGGTGTAACCGGGCCACGAGCTATCCGACAGCAACGTCCAGCCATTGTCTTCTGCTGCCTTCATCGCGGCGGCCATGCTTGCTTCGTAGTCTGCCCCGGCACGCACGACCTCGGCGCCCTTGGCACGCAACCGCGCGGCAAAGGCTTCCGGCACCGTATCTGCAAGGTAGATCGCAGCACGCGCACCGAATATGCGCGCACCGGCGGCGACAGAGAGGCCGTGATTGCCGGCGCTTGCCGCCACATAAGTCCTGCCCGCAAGCGCGCTGTTCATGTCGGAAGCCCTTGTCGCGGCGGCATCGCGCGCAACGACATAGGCAGCCCCGAGCGCCTTGAAGCTGCCGAGCCCCATGCGCCCGCGCTCGTCCTTGACGAAAACCGCGGCCGTAGCCGTCTGCCCGGAAATCTGTTCCGCAGCGGTCAGCGGTGTCTTTTGCGCCTTGGGACACTGCGAAAGCAGGCGCAACACCTCCACAACATCGGTGCTGGCGCCGCCATGCGCCTCGCCGGCGGGTACCGGAATGCCGCTGTTGCGCAAGCCGTTGCTTTCGATATGCATGGCGCTTCGCCTCTCTTGCCTGAATCAGGACTATCAGCGATTTACGCGTGCTTCGGCAAATGCCGCGAGAAGAAATCGCCGCCTTTATGGGCAGACGCCTTGAAGATGGCGCTGCAAGCCCCACAATCAGCCGGGTCCATTCACGCGGCCAGCGGTACACCTGAAATGTCAGACAATCTTGAACTGGAAGCCCGACCGGGCCTGCCCGAACATTTGCGCGATCTGCTCAAACTGTTTCCGCGCGATAGCTGGGAGACCCATCCCAACTTCGGCGCACTGACCCGATTCTGGCTCGATCGTCACGGCATGTTCCGCGACCTGATGACGCATCTGCAAACCGATGCGCGCCTGATGGCGGACGGCAACATGGACCAGCAAACCTATGCCCACAGGCTGTCGCGGCTTGGCGGGATGTTCGTCGGCGAACTTCACGGCCATCATAATGTGGAAGATCATCACTACTTCCCGTTGCTCGCGGCCATGGAAACAAGGCTGCAACCCGGTTTCGACCTGCTCGACGCGGACCACCATGCGCTGGATGAACATCTGCAGGCATTTACCGACGAGGCCAACGCCCTGCTGACGTCAGCCACGAAAATGCAGCAGGGCGAACCAGCCGACATGTCAGGCGGCGCGGCGCGCTTCTCGGACCTGCTGAACGGTTTCGAGCGCTTCCTCGATCGCCACCTCGTCGATGAGGAGGAAATCATCGTTCCGGTGCTGCTGAAACATGGCGAGGGATCGTTCGGATGAGGCTTCTGCTTTCGCGGATACAAGTCATTCCCGATTGCTGATGCACGACTGTCATAATGTCATGTAAGCTTGCCGCCTGCCCCGAGTGGGGCAGGACATCTGTTGGCGGCCGGACAGGACATGACTGTTTGCCGGCCGCCCGATCTCGGGAGGTATGATCCGGATGAAAAAATTCACGCTCGCAGCCAGCCTGTTCGCTGGCGCAATCGCCCTTGCCCTTCCGGCAAAGGCCGAAACGCTTCGCCTGCTGACCTGGGGTGGCTATGCCCCTGACAACGTCATCGAGTTGTTCGAGAAGGAAACCGGCCACAAGGTCGAGGTCACGCTTTCCAACAACGAGGAAATGATCGCCAAGCTGCGCGCCACCGGCGGCGGCGGCTTCGACCTCGCACAGCCGAGCCAGGACCGCATCGCCGGCGCCCAGGCCGAATTCGACATCTACAAGCCGATCGACCTGTCCAAGATCGATGCCTCGCAGTTCATCGGTTCGATGCTGGAAGCGACCAAGGCGAACACGACCTACGACGGCGCCGTCTACGGCGTGCCGCATGTCTGGGGCACCAGCGGCCTGGTGGTGGACACGGCCAAGGCTGCTTCGGTCAAAGACTATGTCGACCTTTGCGACGATGCTGTCGCCGGCAAGGTCTCCTACCGGCTGAAGCGCCCGACCTTGATCGGCTTTGCCTTCTCGCTCGGGCTTGACCCCTTCGCCGCCTATGGCGACGAGGCCAAATACGCCGACATCCTCAAGCAGGTCGAGACCAAGCTGATCGACTGCAAGAAAAACGTGAAGACCTACTGGGGCGGCGGCGACGAGATCACAAACCTGCTGCGTTCCGGCGAAGTCATCGCCGCGATGGCGTGGGATACCGGCGGCTGGAAGCTCAACGCCGAGAACCCCGACATCACCTTTGTCGCTCCGACATCGGGCGCGCTTGGCTGGGTCGACACCTTCGCGCTGCCCAAGCGCGGGCGTGCCGACGAGGCGGCCTATGCCTGGATCAACTTCGTCATGCGCCCGGACATCGCCGCGATGATCACCACGGCTGCCGGCAACTTCACGGCCTCCAAGGGTGGCGACGAGGGCGTCGATGCGGAGCTGAAGGCGCGCTACCAGAAGAGCTTCCCGCCGGAAGCGCTCGACAACATCAAGTGGTATCCGCCGGTTCCCGCCGGCCTGGAAACGCTTGAAGGCGGCGTTCTCGACCGCGTCAACGCGGCCAACTGACGGTCATCCGCAATACCGGCGGCGCCGGAACACCCGGCGCCGCCTTTTTGACTTGAACAACAGAGCCGGACGCACTCCATGGCCGAAGCGACAGCCGATCTCGAATGCCGGGGAATAAACAAGGACTTCGGCACGTTCAGAGCCGTCAATGACGTTTCGTTCGCGGTGCCGCCGGGAACGTTCTTTTCCATCCTCGGCCCATCCGGCTGCGGCAAGACCACGCTGCTGCGCATGGCGGCCGGCTTTCTTGAACCGACCAGCGGCGACCTGCTGATCAAGGGCCGTTCCATGCTGAACGTGCCGCCCAACAAGCGGCCGGTCTCAATGGTCTTCCAGCATCTCGCCCTGTTCCCGATGATGGACGTTGCCGCCAATATCGGCTTCGGCCTGCGCCGCCGCGGCGAACCGCGCGAGGACATTGCCCGCAAGGTTGACGCGGTGCTGGCCCGTGTCGGTCTGCCCGATGTCGGCGGGCGGCGCATCGAACAGCTCTCCGGCGGCCAGAAACAACGCATCGCAATCGCCCGCTGCATGGTGCTGGAACCCGACGTGCTGCTGCTCGACGAACCGCTCGGCGCACTTGATCTGAAGCTGCGCGAACACATGAAGGTCGAGCTGAAACAGCTCCAGTCTGAGTTCAACACAACCTTTGTTTACATCACCCACGACCAGTCCGAGGCGCTCGTCATGAGCGATCAGATCGCGGTGATGAACCATGGCGTCTTCGAACAGGTCGGCAGCGCGCGCGAACTCTACTACGATCCGAAGACAGCTTTTGTCGCCGGCTTCGTGGGCGATTCCAACCGCTTCTCCGGCACCATCGAAAGCATTCGCGGCGGCAAGCTGAAGGCGCGGACGCCGAGCGGCTTCGCCATGACCGGCACATCTGCCACGGACGGCCTGTCGAAAGGCGACAGTGTCGACATCTTCGTGCGGCCCGAAGCCGTACGTCTGGCCTTTGCCAAGACCGCTGTTTCCAAGCTTGCCAACGCCACCACCGGAACGGTCGACAGCATCCTGTTCAATGGCGCCAATTCCCGCGTTCTGGTCCGTGACGAGGCGACGAAGAACGAGATCGACGTCGCCATTCCCCAAACCGGCGAGTTCGCGAGGCTGAAGCGCGGCGACAAGGTTCACATCGGCTGGGACACGGACCAGACCCGGTGCTTTGCGGCAGTCAAATCATGACCGGCGATCGTTCCCGCCTGACGATGATCCTGCTGATGGCGCCGCTGCTGATCTGGCTGACGGCGCTGATCTTCGTTCCCCATGTCGAGATGTTTCTCGTCTCGCTGCGCGAGAAGGTCGGCGTGCGCCAGTACGAATTCGGCTTTGCCAATTACGCCACCTTCTTCAACGAACCGCTGTACTGGAACACTTTTGTACGCACCGCGCTGATGTCGGTCGCGGCGACCGTGCTGACGCTGCTGATCGGATTTCCGGTCGCCTACTACATCGCCAAGATGACGCGCGGGCGCTCCAAGACGATCCTGTTCCTGCTCTGCCTGATCCCCTTCTGGGTCAGCGAGTTGGTGCGCACCTACGGGTGGATGATCCTGCTGCGCGAAAGCGGCCTGTTCTCCGGCCTGCTGCAATATGCCGGGCTCGCCAGCCAGCCGGTCGAGTTTCTCTACAACGACGCCGCCATCATGGTCGGCCTCGTCTACACCTCGATGCTGTTCATGGTGGTGCCGCTGGTCACGACGCTGGACAGCCTCGACGATTCCATGATCGAGGCCGGCTACGACCTCGGCGGCACCGGCGTTTCGATCTGGCGCGAGATCGTCATCCCCCACGCCATGCCCGGCATCGTTTCGGGCTGTATCGTCGTGTTCATGCTCTCGCTCGGCAATTACCTCACGCCGATCCTGCTCGGCGGCAAGGACAGCCTGTGGTTCACCGGGCTGATCTACACCCAGTTCATCACCCGCTTTAACTGGGAACAGGGAGCCGCCTTCGGCTTCCTGCTGCTGGCGCTGTCGTCCTTCATCGTCTGGGCCGGGCTGAAGCTCTCCGGCCAGACCCTCAGCCGTACGATGGGGCGATAGAACAATGATTCCGACGATCCCGCAGAAACCGCTTCATGTCTGGGTCTGGCGCGCCTATGTCACGACCTTCTTCATTTACCTGGCGCTGCCGCTCACCGTCGTCTGCGTCTTCGCCTTCAACGACAGCCTGTTTCCCTCCCTGCCCTGGCAGGGCTTCACATGGGACTGGTTCTTCGGCACCGATCAACCGCGCCTCGGCGTCTTCAACGAACGCCCGATCATGCGGTCGATCGGTACATCCGCCTTCGTTGCCGTCTGGGTCGCTGTGCTGTCCGTCGCGGTCGGCACCTGCAACGCCTTTCTGTTCGAGCGCTACAACTTCCGCTTCAAGGGCCTGCTCTACGTGCTGATGCTGCTGCCGCTGGTGATCCCCGGCATCATTCTCGGCATCTCGATCCTTGTCGCCTCGAATTTCCTCGCCAATACGCTGGAAGACGCGACCGGCCTGTGGTTCGACAGCCTGCGCCCCGGCCTGCCGCTGGTCATCCTCGGCCAGTTCTCCTTCATCGCGACCTTCGCGACTCTGGTGATCTCGGCGCGATTGCAGAAGTTCGACCGCTCGCTTGAGGAAGCCGCCCTCAACCTCGGCGCAACGCCATGGGGGGCCGTGCGCACGATCACCCTGCCCTACCTGTTCCCGGCGATTGCGGGCGCTGCCGTCGTCGCCGTGCTGATGAGCTTCGAGAACTTCAATACGACGCTGATGCTGGTCGGCTCCGACGCGCCGCTGACCATCACCATGTTCGACCGGCTGAAGGAGGGTTCCACCCCCGTCCTCAATGCCGTCTCGCTGCTGCTGATGCTGGCGTCGGCAGGCCTGGGCCTGATGTCGCTCGCCTTACAGGGCAAGAAGGAATGACCCGCCTCATAGCGATGTCGGCCCGGCGAAATTAGAACAGCCGCCATGGCAGGATACTCATCGACACCGCTGGTGAAGAAGCTCGGCATGAAGCCGGGCTTCAAAATCCTGCTGAAGAACCCGCCGGACAACTACGCCGAACTGACCGGCGCGTTTCCCGCAGACGTCCGTTTCCATGAACCGCCTGCTGCAGATCTGGACATGGTCCACCTGTTCACGAAAAGCCGTGAGGAACTGGCGCGCGAACTGACGTCCATGAAAGCGATGATCAAACCGGCTGGCATGATCTGGGTGTCATGGCCGAAGAAAGCCTCCAAGGTGCCAACCGACGTCACCGAGGATGAAATCCGCTCGGTCTGCCTGCCCATGGGGCTGGTGGACGTGAAAGTTTGCGCCGTCGACGAGATCTGGTCCGGCCTGAAGCTGATGATCAGGAAGTCGGAGCGGGCGACGTAACACCCTTCATTTTTCAGGAAATCACACGAAGTGTGGTAGCGGAGGAGGGACTTGAAC